>NZ_JBFUEA010000059.1:0-580 GCF_056404435.1 Mucilaginibacter sp. P2_D11 | reverse complement strand
TTCGCTTTCATATTCACGGTTTGAGCCGATGCACAAAATGGCGACATCGCTGGTTTTTGCCAGCGCCACGGCCTGATCAATTAGTTTTTGGTCGGGCCGGTCATAGCCAGTATTTTGCGCATCAGTATTGTTTGCTAAATAGTTGGCCCTGTAGCCCTGGGCAAAACTGATGCTCGCTGTTTTGCCGAACCTTGATTTTATACCGTCTAATGCCGTTATCTCGTATTTGGCTTTTACGCCCGCGCCAAAACCTCCTAAAGCAAATGTTCGGACAGCATTATCCCCTATAACCGCAATACTTTTAATGTTAGCCGCTTTCAAAGGCAATAAATGAGCGTCGTTTTTTAACAGGACGATGGATTCTGAGGCAATATCATATGCAGTTTGGGTATGCGCTGATGTAGCAATAGATCCTTTGGGCTGATTGGCACTCATGGAGGTATGGTACATTACCCACAAAATCCTGCGCACTTTATCGTCTATTGTTTTTACCGAAACCCGGCCCTCCTTAACTGCTTTAAGTAATGGTTGGGCAAAATACCATTGATCGTACGGCCCGCTTGATCCCATTTCAATATCC
>NZ_JBFUEA010000058.1:0-656 GCF_056404435.1 Mucilaginibacter sp. P2_D11 | reverse complement strand
GACCTACTCTCCCACATTTTACTGCAGTACCATCGGCTCTGGCGGGCTTAACTTCTCTGTTCGGAATGGGAAGAGGTGGACACCGCCGATATAGGCACCTGAATTTCTTCAGATTGGTCACCAGGTCATTGGGTCATTGAGTCATTGTTAACTCGTTCGACACCAGGACAGGTGACTTTTCTATATTTTATATTGTTTATTCATTCATCAGTGTGCAAAGAATGACTCAATGACCCAATGAATAATGATATAAACAATGACATATTATTGAAAGAAGTAATTTCGAGAGAAAACAACAGCTTTGTGTTGAGGTGTCAGAGGCAAGGGATCGGATATTGGGTTACAGGATTGCTCTTGCTTCTTGTATCTTACGGTCTTGTGTCTCTAACACCTTTAATTACCTGCTATGAGAAAGCTTCGGATGATTAGTATTACTCGGCTTTGATGTCACCACCTTTATACCTGTAACCTATCAACGTAGTAGTCTGCTACGATCCTCAATGGAAGTCTCATCTTGTGGCTAGTTTCGCACTTAGATGCTTTCAGCGCTTATCTATTCCCAACGTAGCTACTCTGCAATACACCTGGCGGCATAACAGATTCACCAGAGGTTAGTCCAACCCGGTCCTCTCGTACTAAGGCCTCTCGTACTAAGG
>NZ_JBFUEA010000057.1:0-793 GCF_056404435.1 Mucilaginibacter sp. P2_D11 | reverse complement strand
TAGCGGCAATGAAAATTACAAGACTTCTGTGTCAAACACAGCGACAAGCGTAGTGCTTACGCCAACAGCAGAAGATGTACATGCCACCCTCAAGGTAAACGGCAACATAGCAGCCAGCGGCACACCAATAACGATTGCCCTTAGCGGGGTATCAACGTTAATTGCTGTACAGGCAACGGCGGAGGATGGCGTTACCACGCGGACAGTAACGGTACAGGTGAACAAAGCGGGGAGTACCAATGCCTGGCTCACAGGTATAGCCCTAAGCCCTAATACGGGCATAACGCAGGTTAGCGGTGGCGCGGGAGACTATAATTACACCGCCACGGTAAGCAATGCTATCATTAGCACCAGGCTTGTGCCTACCGCAAGCGATGCCACGGCAACCATACGCGTTAATGGCAGCATAGTAGCCAGCGGCGTTGCCTCGCAGGCCATTACGCTTGCCCCAGGTGCTAATACCATCACTACAGTGGTGACCGCGCAGGACGGTATAACCACTAAAACGTATACGATTGTGGTAACCCGTGCGCTATCGGGCAACGCGAATGTATCGTTAAAAGTTTCAGGGGCAAACCTCACGGGCACCACAGGTAGCGGCAATGAAAATTACAAGACTTCTGTGTCAAACACAGCGACAAGCGTAGTGCTTACGCCAACAGCAGAAGATGTACATGCCACCCTCAAGGTAAACGGCAACATAGCAGCCAGCGGCACACCAATAACGATTGCCCTTAGCGGGGTATCAACGTTAATTGCTGTACAGGCAACGGCGGAGGATGGCGTTACCACG
>NZ_JBFUEA010000056.1:0-801 GCF_056404435.1 Mucilaginibacter sp. P2_D11 | reverse complement strand
CTGGTGTCTGCAACGGGGAGCGGTGATGAGAATTATAAAACATCGGTAGCCAATACCGCAACAAGCATCGTACTGACGCCTACGGCATTGGAGGCCCATGCTGTTATCCGTGTAAACGGTACTGTCGCAAGCAGCGGCTCTCCGCTTTCGATACCTCTTACCGGTGCCGTTACGCAGGTTACCATCCAGGTAACCGCAGAGGATGGTGTAACCACCAGGACGGCGACGCTTCAGATAAATAAAACAGGGTCTACCAATGCTTGGTTAACTCAGGTGGTTTTAAGCCCATATGTAACGTTAAGTTCTGTTTCCGGAAGCAGCGATTATAATTTTTCGGCATCAGTAGGTGCTAATATTAGCAGCGTTACATTAACCGCCACGCCAAGTGATTCCAAAGCCATCATACGGGTTAATAACGTAGTGGTAGCCGGTGGGGCAGCCTCCGGGGCGATAGCGCTTTCAGCGAGAACCAATGTGATCAGTACGGTGGTAACAGCCGAAGACGGCATAACCACTAAGACCTACACCATAACGGTAACTCGCCTGTCCAACAATGCAGCGGTATTATTAAAAGTTGGCGGTGCTAACCTGGTGTCTGCAACGGGGAGCGGTGATGAGAATTATAAAACATCGGTAGCCAATACCGCAACAAGCATCGTACTGACGCCTACGGCATTGGAGGCCCATGCTGTTATCCGTGTAAACGGTACTGTCGCAAGCAGCGGCTCTCCGCTTTCGATACCTCTTACCGGTGCCGTTACGCAGGTTACCATCCAGGTAACCGCAGAGGATGGTGTAACC
>NZ_JBFUEA010000055.1:0-950 GCF_056404435.1 Mucilaginibacter sp. P2_D11 | reverse complement strand
GTCATCATGGCCCTTACGTCCGGGGCTACACACGTGCTACAATGGGCAGTACAGAGGGCAGCTACCTGGCAACAGGATGCCAATCTCACAAAGCTGTTCACAGTTCGGATCGGGGTCTGCAACTCGACCCCGTGAAGTTGGATTCGCTAGTAATCGCGTATCAGCAATGACGCGGTGAATACGTTCCCGGGCCTTGTACACACCGCCCGTCAAGCCATGGAAGCTGGAAGTGCCTGAAGTGCGTAACCGCAAGGAGCGTCCTAGGGTAAAGTCGGTAACTGGGGCTAAGTCGTAACAAGGTAGCCGTACCGGAAGGTGTGGCTGGAATACCTCCTTTCTGGAGCATTATCTGATACCAAAGTATCATAACAAGTTACCTACATGATTATTTCTTAAATTATTTATACTATATAATAGTATAGGAGTTCGGCCGGCAAGGGGGCGGATAATTTATCAACGGTTCGAATCCGTTATTCTCCACCATGCCTCAAGATATGAGATATGAGACGAGAGATATGAGACAAGGCGCAAGTCAATCTCAATACTCAAATCTCAATACTCAAATCTGCGAAGCAAAACGTTCTTTGACATATTGGAAGAAGTAAAATTGAAGAGAAAACAACAGTAGAGACACTGTCAGGCTTCAGTTGAAAGATTTATAGAAGCAAGAAACAAGACGAAGACGCAAGTCCGGGTCTTGGATCTAATCTCTTGTCGTCTTGCATCTGAACGGACAGTTATCAAAAAGCATACAGTGGTGAGCAAAAGCATCACACGTATAGAAGAAAGTAAATAAGGGTACACGGGGGATGCCTTGGCTCTCAGAGGCGATGAAAGACGTGATAAGCTGCGATAAGCCGCGGGGATCAGCAAATATGAATTGATCCGCGGATTTCTGAATGGGGAAACCTAACTATCTGAAGGATAGTTGCAAATATGCGCAAACCTGC
>NZ_JBFUEA010000054.1:0-1081 GCF_056404435.1 Mucilaginibacter sp. P2_D11 | reverse complement strand
CGCGGCGATAGTGACTATCACAGCTTCGAATGGTAATGCCAGGCGAATTCAAATTACTCAGCCAATTAATGAAGATCTGGAAGTAAAATGGGCAAAAGTTTCGCCGAAACTTTTCACCAATAATGCCAATCCTTTATTAGATTTTATATTTACGGCCGACCCAACAGCTGTAGAATACAACGGAAGAATTTATGTGTACGCCACCAATGACCATCAACAGTTTGAGAAGGTAGGGAAGGATGGGAAAAACAGTTACGGGTATATCCGTACACTGGTCATGATGTCTTCCGATGATATGGTTAACTGGACTTATCATGGCCTCATAAATACAGCCATACTGGCGCCATGGACTTCTGCGTCGTGGGCGCCTTCCATTACCTCCAGGCTGGAAGCAGATGGTAAAACGCACTTCTATCTGTATTACTCCAATGGCGGTGGTGGCTCCGCCGTGCTTACTTCCACCTCTCCGGTTGGCCCCTGGAAAGACCCATTAGGAAAAAACATAGTCGACCGTACTGTCCCCGGTGTGGATGTCGAAAATCCATTCGATCCCGGAGTTTTGATTGACGGCCAGGGCACAGGCTGGCTGAGTTTTGGGGCCGGAACGCCTAAAACAAAATATATGCCGGATAATGCCCGGATCGTCAAATTAGGAGCAGATATGATCAGTTTAGCCAGCAACATTTCTAAGATACCCGCCCCTTATTTTAATGAGGCCAGCGACCTTAACTTTATCAATGGGACCTGGGTTTATAGCTATTGTACGAATTGGGATGAACGCACTGAATGGCCTTATACCAATATTGCTAAACCAACCGCATGCAACATATCTTATATGACGAGTAAAACACCCTTAGATAAGGATAGTTGGAAGTATCGCGATAATTACTTTAAGAATACCGGCGAAGTTAACGTGGGTCCTATGACAAACAATCACAGTCACGTGTTCAAGTATAAAGGGAAATATTACCTTGCTTACCATGCCATGTATCTACAGGATTATTTTGATACTAAGGGTGGTTTTCGTAATGTGGGTATCGAGCCCATACCGGTGGATGAAGCAAATGACGTGACTTTCCCC
>NZ_JBFUEA010000053.1:0-1081 GCF_056404435.1 Mucilaginibacter sp. P2_D11 | reverse complement strand
GGGGAAAGTCACGTCATTTGCTTCATCCACCGGTATGGGCTCGATACCCACATTACGAAAACCACCCTTAGTATCAAAATAATCCTGTAGATACATGGCATGGTAAGCAAGGTAATATTTCCCTTTATACTTGAACACGTGACTGTGATTGTTTGTCATAGGACCCACGTTAACTTCGCCGGTATTCTTAAAGTAATTATCGCGATACTTCCAACTATCCTTATCTAAGGGTGTCTTACTCGTCATATAAGATATGTTGCATACGGTTGGTTTAGCAATATTGGTATAAGGCCATTCAGTGCGTTCGTCCCAATTTGTACAATAGCTATAAACCCAGGTTCCATTGATAAAGTTAAGGTCGCTGGCCTCATTAAAATAAGGAGCGGGTATCTTAGAAATGTTGCTGGCTAAACTGATCATATCTGCACCTAATTTGACGATCCTGGCATTATCCGGCATATATTTTGTTTTAGGCGTTCCCGCTCCAAAACTCAGCCAGCCTGTGCCCTGGTCGTCAATCACCACTCCCGGATCGAATGGAGCACCCACATCCACACCGGGAACAGTACGGTCAACTATGTTCTTTCCTAATGGGTCTTTCCAAGGGCCAACGGGAGAAGTGGAAGTAAGCACGGCTGAGCCACCACCGCCATTGGAGTAATACAAATAGAAGTGTGTTTTACCATCTGCTTCCAGTCGGGATGTAATGGAAGGTGCCCAAGAATTCTGACTCCATGGTGCCAGTATTGCTGTATTTATGAGGCCATGATAAGTCCAGTTGACCATGTCATCAGAAGACATCATGACCAGTGAACGGATACGCTCGTATGAATTTTTCCCATCCTTCCCTACCTTCTCAAACTGTTGATGGTCATTGGTGGCGTACACATAAATTCTTCCGTTGTATTCTACAGCTGTTGGGTCGGCCGTAAATATAAAATCTAATAAAGGATTGGCATTATTGGTGAAAAGTTTCGGCGAAACTTTTGCCCATTTTACTTCCAGATCTTCATTAATTGGCTGAGTAATTTGAATTCGCCTGGCATTACCATTCGAAGCTGTGATAGTCACTATCGCCGCG
>NZ_JBFUEA010000052.1:0-1186 GCF_056404435.1 Mucilaginibacter sp. P2_D11 | reverse complement strand
ATAACATGCTAATGTTTAGGATGTGGGGTTAACCCGGCTAATTCCATGCTACGAACGTGGGGTTAAATTACTATAGAGCCTTGGGTTAATAAAAGAAGATAGCCAGGGTATCAGATCAGAATAGAGCCTCGAAGGCTAGAACTTATGAATATTTCCTACCGGCTATCTTCTCCACATCTTAACATCCCAAAATTATCAACAACAATCTGTTAATTAATTTCTTTGCAAGTCTAATGGAACTTGTTTCAACACCCCATCATAAAAGTCGCCACTATGCTTGTCCGCTTTGCATGCCGTAGACCTGCCGTGTGGGGTGCCGAAATAAATTCGGCATGACGGCGAGGGAAAATCAAAAAAAACAAACACGTCATGTTGGACTTGTTTCAACACCCCATCATAAAAGTAGCCAAATGCTGGTCCGCTTTGCATGCCGTAGACCTGCCGTGTGGGGTACCGAAACAAGTTCGGCATGACGGTGACAATATTCAACAATAACGTCATGTTGGACTTGTTTCAACACCCCATCATAAAAGTCGCCACTATGCTTAGCCGCTTTGCAAGGGCGAAATGCTTAGCTGCTTTGCATGCTGATTACCTGCCGAGTTGGGTGCCGAAATAAATTCGGCATGACGGCGAGTAAAACACGTCATGTTGAAATTTTTTCAACACCCCATCATAAAAATCGCCACTGTGCTAACCTGCTTTGCATGCCGTAGACCTGCCGTGTGGCGTGCCCAAATAAGTTCGGCATGACGGCGAGGGAAAATCAAAAAAACAAACACATCATGTTGGACTTGTTTCAACACCCCATCATAAAAGTGGCCACAATACTAACCTGCTTTGCCTGCCGAATACCTGCCGAGTGGGGTGCCGAAATAAATTCGGCATGACGGCGAGGGAAAATCAAAAAAACAAACACGTCATGTTGAACTTGTTTCAACACCCCATCATAAAAGTCGCCACAATACTAACCTGCTTTGCCTGCCGAATACCTGCCGAGTGGGGTGCCGAAATAAATTCGGCATGACGTGGGGGTTTTCAACAATTATCGTCATGTTGATTACTATGACATATGCAAATGTTTTTGCCATGATAGTTTATTTTTCATGAAGATTTCTTGATTAAACAGTGTGTCCGAATGAATGAGTTTGAATACAAGCTTTAGCAAAACGTTTTTTATCCGATT
>NZ_JBFUEA010000051.1:0-1230 GCF_056404435.1 Mucilaginibacter sp. P2_D11 | reverse complement strand
TTCGCTTTCATATTCACGGTTTGAGCCGATGCACAAAATGGCGACATCGCTGGTTTTTGCCAGCGCCACGGCCTGATCAATTAGTTTTTGGTCGGGCCGGTCATAGCCAGTATTTTGCGCATCAGTATTGTTTGCTAAATAGTTGGCCCTGTAGCCCTGGGCAAAACTGATGCTCGCTGTTTTGCCGAACCTTGATTTTATACCGTCTAATGCCGTTATCTCGTATTTGGCTTTTACGCCCGCGCCAAACCCGCCTAAAGCAAATGTGCGGGTGGCATTATCGCCTATAACCGCAATGCTTTTAATGGTAGCTGCTTTCAAAGGCAATAAATGATTGTCGTTTTTCAACAGGACGATGGATTCTGAGGCAATATCATATGCAGTTTGGGTATGCGCTGATGTAGCAATAGATCCTTTGGGCTGATTGGCACTCATGGAGGTATGGTACATTACCCACAAAATCCTGCGCACTTTATCGTCTATTGTTTTTACCGAAACCCGGCCCTCCTTAACTGCTTTAAGTAATGGTTGGGCAAAATACCATTGATCGTACGGCCCGCTTGATCCCATTTCAATATCCAGTCCATTGTTAGCGGCGGCAACGGTATGGTGTGTTCCTGCCCAGTCCGAGATAACAGCCCCTTTAAAGCCCCATTCGTTCTTTAATACTTTATTAAGTAAAAAATCATTTTCGGAACACCAATAACCGTTCAGCTTATTGTAGGCCGACATAACCGTATAAGCATTCCCCTGCTGTACCGCTGCTTTAAATGCCGGGAAATAGATTTCGCGCAAGGCTCTTTCATCAACTATGGTGTTTACGCTATCGCGGTTAAGTTCCTGGTTATTTGCGGCAAAATGTTTTATACAGGCTGCTACATGCTGGCTTTGGATCCCTTTTACAGATTGTACCGCCAACAGGCTGTTCAAATAAGGATCTTCCGAATAATATTCATAGGTACGGCCGCAAAGCGGCATTCTGCAGATATTGAATGCGGGCGAAAGCATTACAATCTTTTTACGGGCATTCGCTTCCTCGCCTAAAACTAYGCCATACCTGTTGGCCATTACCGGGTTCCAGGTAGCGGCAATTGCCGAGCCATTTGGTAAAAATGTGGCGGAATCGGTTATCCAGTTGGCCGAAGCCCAATCAAAGCGCTTTATCTCTTCGCGTACACCCAACGGGCCATCATCGCAGGTTAGTTCCGGGATACCTAAACGCGGCACGCC
>NZ_JBFUEA010000050.1:0-1249 GCF_056404435.1 Mucilaginibacter sp. P2_D11 | reverse complement strand
GCAGGTTTGCGCATATTTGCAACTATCCTTCAGATAGTTAGGTTTCCCCATTCAGAAATCCGCGGATCAATTCATATTTGCTGATCCCCGCGGCTTATCGCAGCTTATCACGTCTTTCATCGCCTCTGAGAGCCAAGGCATCCCCCGTGTACCCTTATTTACTTTCTTCTATACGTGTGATGCTTTTGCTCACCACTGTATGCTTTTTGATAACTGTCCGTTCAGATGCAAGACGACAAGAGATTAGATYCAAGACCCGGACTTGCGTCTTCGTCTTGTTTCTTGCTTCTATAAATCTTTCAACTGAAGCCTGACAGTGTCTCTACTGTTGTTTTCTCTTCAATTTTACTTCTTCCAATATGTCAAAGAACGTTACCCAATACTATATTGCTATAGTAACTTGCATGATATCCTACTCCTTTCGGAGAACGGTGGGTGTGGTGGAGAATAACGGATTCGAACCGTTGACCCCCTGCGTGCAAGGCAGGTGCTCTAGCCAGCTGAGCTAATCCCCCTTTCAGATTCAGTTTGCGGTCTGCAGCTCTCAGTTTGCAGTTTGTAACTGCACACTGTAAACTGCCCACTGTAAACTTGCCTTCGTAGTCCCGAGCAGATTTGAACTGCTGACCCCTACATTATCAGTGTAGTGCTCTAACCAAACTGAGCTACAGGACTGTTTTTTTCGTACAATACTGCCACACTCATGGCTGAACCACTGATGGCTTCATCTTCCGGGTTGTTTTTTAATTAGATTTGAGATATTAGATTTGAGATTTGAGATTTTTGTCTCACGTCTCATATCTCACGTCTCACATCTAATAAAGATTAAGAAAATAATCATGCAGGTAACAGTTTTCGAACTGTTATAATAGTGGAAAATACTTTTGCTTAAGATTAGGGATAATGCTCCAGAAAGGAGGTATTCCAGCCACACCTTCCGGTACGGCTACCTTGTTACGACTTAGCCCCAGTTACCGACTTTACCCTAGGACGCTCCTTACGGTTACGCACTTCAGGCACTTCCAGCTTCCATGGCTTGACGGGCGGTGTGTACAAGGCCCGGGAACGTATTCACCGCGTCATTGCTGATACGCGATTACTAGCGAATCCAACTTCACGGGGTCGAGTTGCAGACCCCGATCCGAACTGTGAACAGCTTTGTGAGATTGGCATCCTGTTGCCAGGTAGCTGCCCTCTGTACTGCCCATTGTAGCACGTGTGTAGCCCCGGACGTAAGGGCCATGATGAC
>NZ_JBFUEA010000049.1:0-1286 GCF_056404435.1 Mucilaginibacter sp. P2_D11 | reverse complement strand
TTCCATTAGACTTGCAAAGAAATTAATTAACAGATTGTTGTTGATAATTTTGGCATGTTAAAATGTGGAGAAGATAGCCGGTAGGAAATAGTCACGAGTTCTAGCCTTCGAGGCTCTATGTTGATCTAATGCCCTGGCTATCTTCTTTTATTAACCCAAGGCTCTATAGTAATTTAACCCCACGTTCGTAGCATGGAATTAGCCGGGTTAACTCCACATCCTAAACACTAGCATGTTATGGACAAATTTAAACTTTTTTGCGGTATCGACATCAGCAAGGCTGATATCGACGTGGTTTACGGTTCGCAATCCTCAAACCGTTATGTGAAATTAAGCAATGATGCCAAAGGCATCAGCCATCTGTTAGCTTTGTTGCTGTCGCTAGAGTCAGACCGCAGTAAGATTCTGGTCTGCTGTGAAAACACAGGCTCCTACATGGATAAACTGGCCTGTGTGCTCAAGGGTGAGGGTATATTTCTTTGGGCGGTACACCCCTTGCTGCTTAGCTATTATAGCATAGAAATCAACAGGTTTAAAACGGATAAAGCCGATGCGCATAAGATATTTTCTTATGTAGCGAGAAATCAGGACAAAGCCGTATCTTTTTATGCGCCATCACAAACCGTAAGGGAGCTAAAAGAACTCTTTACATTAAGGAAAACCCTCATTGAAACCCGGACAGCTTACACCTGCCGAAATGAAGACAGGCAACAGAAAGCCACTGCTAATGCACTGGTGATGCAAATTGAGGAGCAGCTGATAACCATATTGTCTGCGTATGTCAAAACGCTTGAAAAAGCTATTATTAAAGCTATCTCGGCCGATACGAGAATCAAAAGAATGTACCAGGTCCTTTTATCTATCCCATGCATAGGCCCGGTAACGGCGTGGCATTTCCTTTTTGTAACCGATTGCTTTGAAAGGTTCGATAATTGGAGGGCACTTGCTGCTTTTATAGGAACAGCGCCGTACCCTAAGAAGTCAGGAACTTCCGTCAAATTCAAGGACCGTGTTTCTAAGAAAGCTTATATCCCTTTAAAAGTAGACCTCAATCAAGGCATAGTCAGTGTTTGCACCAGGCCCGGGCAACTATTCTATAGTTACTATCAAGGAATGATCAAGAATAATATCGAACACCTATCCATATTGAATCGGATAAAAAACGTTTTGCTAAAGCTTGTATTCAAACTCATTCATTCGGACACACTGTTTAATCAAGAAATCTTCATGAAAAATAAACTATCATGGCAAAAACATTTGCATATGTCATAGTAATCAACATGACG
>NZ_JBFUEA010000048.1:0-1287 GCF_056404435.1 Mucilaginibacter sp. P2_D11 | reverse complement strand
TGATTACTATGACATATGCAAATGTTTTTGCCATGAGACTTTGTTTTTCATGAAGATTTCCTGGTTAAACAGGGTGTCCGAATGAATAAGTTTGAATACAATCTTTAGCAAAACGTTTTTTATCCGGTTCAATATAGAAAGGTGTTCAATATTATTATTGATCATTCCTTGATAGTAACTGTAAAAGAGTTGCCCAGGCCTGGTGCACACACTGACTATGCCTTGGTTGAGGTCCACTTTTAAAGGGACGTACGCTTTCTTGGAAACGCGGTCCTTGAATCTGACTGAAGTCCCCGACTTCTTAGGGTAAGGTGCTGTCCCGATAAAGGCAGCAAGAGCTCTCCAGTTGCCGAACCTTTCGAAGCAATCGGTCACGAAAAGGAAATGCCACGCCGTTACTGGACCGATGCAGGGGATGGACAATAGTACCTGGTACATCCTTTTTATCCTCGTATCGGCCGAGATAGCTTTGATAATAGCTTTCTCGAGCGTCTTGATATATGCGGTAAGGATGGATATCAGCTGCTTCTCTATTTCCATTACCAACACGTTAGCAGTGGTTTTCTGTTGCCTGYCTTCATTCCGGCAGGTATAGGCTGAGCGGGTTTCGATAAGGGTCTTCCTGCAAGTAAAAAGCTCTTTCAATTCCCGTACGGTTTGCGATGGCGCATAAAAAGAAACGGCCTTGTCCTGGTTCCTCATCACATAAGAAAATATCTTATGGGCATCGGCTTTATCTGTTTTAAACCTGTTCAGCTCAATACTATAGTAGCTAAGCAGCAGTGGGTGCACAGCCCAAAGGAAGATGCCTTCACCCTTAAGCACGCATGCTAATTTATCCATATAGGAGCCTGTGTTTTCACAGCAAACCAGGATCATGCCGCGGTCGGGCTCCAGCGACAGGAGCAGGGCCAGCAGCCTGCTGATGCCTTTGGCATCGTTGCTTAATTTCACGTAACGGTTTGAGGATGGCGAACCGTAAACCACGTCGATATCAGCCTTGCTGATGTCGATACCGCAAAAAAGTTTAAATTTGTCCATAACATGCTAATGTTTAGGATGTGGGGTTAACCCGGCTAATTCCATGCTACGAACGTGGGGTTAAATTACTATAGAGCCTTGGGTTAATAAAAGAAGATAGCCAGGGTATCAGATCAGAATAGAGCCTCGAAGGCTAGAACTTATGAATATTTCCTACCGGCTATCTTCTCCACATCTTAACATCCCAAAATTATCAACAACAATCTGTTAATTAATTTCTTTGCAAGTCTAATGGAACTTGTTTCA
>NZ_JBFUEA010000047.1:0-1343 GCF_056404435.1 Mucilaginibacter sp. P2_D11 | reverse complement strand
TTTTTTTTATTTAACTATCTGATTGTCAATTATTTATTTGTTTTTATCGTTGATTTTAAGTATATTAATGCTGTAAATCAAAGAGATATGGCCATTTTCAAAGATCATAGTATCACCGTAAAACAGCTCTTAGGCTTCATTCCCGAGGCCTTAATAGCAAATTTGTCGCTTACAACTAAGATCGATCATTACGCAAAGGTTCTGCACGGGAACAAGCTGTTTTATTTGCTGCTCTACGGCATTTTGGATAATGACAGACTCAGCCAGAGAAGCCTTGAGGACACATTCAATGATTCGGTATTTAAGGTGCTTTTTAACCTTGATGAAGATGAAAAGGTGCGCCGGAGTTCCATATCGGAAAGATTGTCCAAAGTTGATCCTGACTATTTCAGGCAGATCTACGAATTTATCTATGAGCAGTTTTCTGCGGCTTATACGTTAACGGAAAGAAAGCAATACAACCTGATCCGTGTAGACAGTACAATAGTTAGTGAAACCGCCGGAAAGTTATCCGAAGGCATCGCTCTTTCCGGCAGCAGTAAGAAAGCGGTCAAATACAGCCTTGCTTTTGATGGCATTCTGCCGGGTCTGGCCCAGGTATTTACCAGCCCAAAGTATGGCAACGAAGACAATGCCTTGCCGGAAGTAGTAATGGCGCATGTTAAAAAAGAACCGGGACATCAGAATATCTATGTATTAGACAGGGGGCTTCAATCTACCCGGACAATGAAAGCTTTCAGTGAAAGCGAGATAAAATTCATCTGCCGCGCAAAGGAGAACAGGAAGTTCGAGTTAGTAGAATCGCTGATCGCCAAAGGGCAGGATATGGATATGGGGGAATCCATTTTGCTCAGCGATAGTATTGTCCGGCTTTATACAGGTATGCCTGTAACCAATAAACGAGGGAACAAACATTACATAGAAATACTGGTGGATCGCCCTTTTCGCCTGATCATTGTAAAAAGTAAATCTGATGAGGGTAAAGAATACTGGTTGTTAACCAATGAGTTCGGCTTATCGGCCAAAGAGATCGCCCAGGCCTATCGCAGGCGTTGGGACATCGAGGTGTTTTTCCGGTTCCTCAAACAAGAACTTAACGTATCTCACCTGGTTTCCCTTAATCAAAATGGACTGCAGGTTATGTTATATATGACATTGATAACCAGTATGCTGGTGTTGATCTACAAAAAAGGGAATAAACAGGGCTATAAAACTTCCAAAAGACGATTTGCTATGGAAGTCAGAGACTTGGCAATCGCTCTGATCGTTATACAATGCGGCGGTGATCCAGGCCTCTTTTTTAAAACATAAAAAATGGCCGGAATTTCTTCCGACCATTCGTG
>NZ_JBFUEA010000046.1:0-1449 GCF_056404435.1 Mucilaginibacter sp. P2_D11 | reverse complement strand
CGGTTACGCACTTCAGGCACTTCCAGCTTCCATGGCTTGACGGGCGGTGTGTACAAGGCCCGGGAACGTATTCACCGCGTCATTGCTGATACGCGATTACTAGCGAATCCAACTTCACGGGGTCGAGTTGCAGACCCCGATCCGAACTGTGAACAGCTTTGTGAGATTGGCATCCTGTTGCCAGGTAGCTGCCCTCTGTACTGCCCATTGTAGCACGTGTGTAGCCCCGGACGTAAGGGCCATGATGACTTGACGTCGTCCCCTCCTTCCTCTCTATTTGCATAGGCAGTCTGTTTAGAGTCCCCACCTTAACGTGCTGGCAACTAAACATAGGGGTTGCGCTCGTTGCGGGACTTAACCCAACACCTCACGGCACGAGCTGACGACAGCCATGCAGCACCTAGTTTCGTGTCCCGAAGGACTGAGACGTCTCTGTCTCATTCACTAACTTTCAAGCCCGGGTAAGGTTCCTCGCGTATCATCGAATTAAACCACATGCTCCTCCGCTTGTGCGGGCCCCCGTCAATTCCTTTGAGTTTCACCCTTGCGGGCGTACTCCCCAGGTGGAATACTTAACGCTTTCGCTTAGACGCTGGCCGTATATCGCCAACATCGAGTATTCATCGTTTAGGGCGTGGACTACCAGGGTATCTAATCCTGTTTGATCCCCACGCTTTCGTGCCTCAGCGTCAATCATACCTTAGTAAGCTGCCTTCGCAATTGGTGTTCTGTGACATATCTATGCATTTCACCGCTACTTGTCACATTCCGCCTACCTCAAGTACATTCAAGCCCGTCAGTATCAAAGGCACTGCGATAGTTGAGCTACCGTCTTTCACCCCTGACTTAACAGGCCGCCTACGCACCCTTTAAACCCAATAAATCCGGATAACGCTCGGATCCTCCGTATTACCGCGGCTGCTGGCACGGAGTTAGCCGATCCTTATTCTTACCGTACATTCAGCCTCCTACACGTAGAAGGGTTTATTCCGGTACAAAAGCAGTTTACAACCCATAGGGCCGTCTTCCTGCACGCGGCATGGCTGGTTCAGGCTTCCGCCCATTGACCAATATTCCTTACTGCTGCCTCCCGTARGAGTCTGGTCCGTGTCTCAGTACCAGTGTGGGGGGCCATCCTCTCAGATCCCCTAAACATCGTAGCCTTGGTAAGCCATTACCTTACCAACTAGCTAATGTTCCGCATGCCCATCTTAATCCTATAAATATTTGATTACCAAAAAATGCTATCCGGTAATGTTATGCGGTGTTAATCTCTCTTTCGAGAGGCTATCCCCCAGATTAAGGTAGGTTACATACGTGTTACGCACCCGTGCGCCACTCTCATCAGAAGCAAGCTCCCAAATCCCGTCCGACTTGCATGTATTAGGCCTGCCGCTAGCGTTCATCCTGAGCCAGGATCAAACTCTCCATTGTATAATGTGTTGTTAT
>NZ_JBFUEA010000045.1:0-1482 GCF_056404435.1 Mucilaginibacter sp. P2_D11 | reverse complement strand
TGTCTCGTCCTGAAAAAAGTTTACACTTTTACTGATTAGTCCTGTTGTTGGTTTACACTTTATTTTAGTCCTGAATTAGGTTTACCCTTTTCTAAAGATAAAGAATAATTGTTGTGGTTTGCTTGTCGTGTTGGAATGTGGGAAACTCCTTCAGTTTTCCATATTCCAACACGTTTTTCTTTTTTTGCTTCTTTTTTTCTTTTTGTAGGCTCCTTTCTTTTGTTGAAAACTATGATACCGGTTTTTTGCGGGTTCTGTTAAACCAACTCTTCCACCGGCGTTTGATCGGACCTATTTGCTTGTGCGCATTGTCGGGAGTCATCATATCAATACTGCTATGCGGCCTGAGCTGGTTGTAGGTGTCGATGGCTGTTACTACAGCCAGCCGGGCTTCTTTAATATCAGGATATACCTCGGCAAGCAATTCCTGTTTAAGGATTCCGTTTACTCTTTCTGCAATGGCATTATCCCTGGGATCACCGCTTTGTGTCATGCTGATATTGATAGTATCAGATTTTAATAAACTGATATAGCCGTCGGAGCAGTATTGTGAGCCACGGTCTGAATGATGGATCAGGGGGGCATTGCTCAATCTGTTTTTAAGGGCCATTTCCAGCGCTATAACGGGACCATCTGCCGACAGATCATGATTCATACAAAAGCCTACCACTTTCCGGCTATAAGCATCCGTAACCAAGCTAAGATAAGCAAACGCGCTCTTTTCCAGATGTATATAAGTAATATCGCTCACCCATAGCTCATCTGCCCGGCTTAATTTGATGTTCCTGATCAGGTCAGGATACTTCTTCATCCAGTGATTGGAATCAGTCGTCCGGGGCCGGTTGCGTCTTCGTTTATTCAACAGCCCGTTTGCCCGCAGCAGGTCAAAAAGAAGATCTCTGCCAATAGAGATCCGGTGATCTGCTATAAATGGCTCCATCATTTCATACAGCTTTCGGCCGCCTAACTTTGGTTGAAGGATACGGTGAAAAACAACCTGACCGATCAGCAGATCCTCTTCCAAGGCTTTTTTAACGAACGATTTTTGATATTGATAATACGCCTGTGGCGAATGACCAAGCAGTCTGCAAAGCTCACGAAGACCGCGTGAGCGGCTTTGCATTTTCATTTGGACGGCCTGGTGCCATGTTTTTTTCGCAGGTCAATGCCGAGCTCCTTGCTGGATATATCGATCATCAAATCCTGTAGTTCTATCTTTAAACGGGCTTTACGCAATTCCTCCTTCAGTAACTTTATGTCGTCTGGTAAGGCTAACTCTTCCACTACCTCCGCTTTGATTACTGCCGGTTTTTTCTGCTTCCTTTGCTTTGACATCACCATCCGGTGGATTTGAGTTCGGGATATTCCATACTTCTTTGCTAAAGTACGATAACTTAAACCCCCTACATTATGGTCTTCAAGAATCAATGAGGCTACTTTCTCTTCCATATTTGTTTACTTAATGTGTAAACCTATTTCAGG
>NZ_JBFUEA010000044.1:0-1517 GCF_056404435.1 Mucilaginibacter sp. P2_D11 | reverse complement strand
CGATAATTACTTTAAGAATACCGGCGAAGTTAACGTGGGTCCTATGACAAACAATCACAGTCACGTGTTCAAGTATAAAGGGAAATATTACCTTGCTTACCATGCCATGTATCTACAGGATTATTTTGATACTAAGGGTGGTTTTCGTAATGTGGGTATCGAGCCCATACCGGTGGATGAAGCAAATGACGTGACTTTCCCCATGGTCAACGCAACTTTTAAAGGTACGTCACAAACTCACCTATTAAATCCATTCGTTGTGCAGCAAGCAGAAACTACTGCAGGCACTTCGGGGCGCGTTCAGTTCGATACTGTTGGTATTGTGGGTAATATGGTTGCCAAGGGACAAATAGATAAACAAGTTCTGATGGTGCGGGGAGCCGATTTTAGCAATCAGGTTCCTGTCAAATTCGAGGCCCGGGTGAAAGGAAAAGGTAGAATTGATGTTTATGTAAATAATCTTAAAGGCCCGGCTCTTGTTTCCCTTATATGTGATACGAAGGACTGGACGACGCTATCAAAGCAAATAGCCTTGAACATACCTAAGGGAACAGGGAATATCTATTTTGTATTTAAAGGAGAGGGGTTTTTGTTTGATGAATGGAAATTTTATTAAGTTCGGTTGCTGGTTTATTGATGCTGCTTATAAGTAGATATTCGATAAAAACGGGCTGGTACTGCCGATTGGGTGAATGACCGTTGATTCAACAATCCTCAAATTATCAAGGATAATTACACTAAAACTGCCGGTGTCACGAATAGGAGTTGATTAGTGATACCGGCATGTTTCCGCAAGTTTAAACCGATATGTTCAAGTAGCTCTAAATAGGATTAAAAAAAGGAATATGGAAAGTCAAATTATTTCAAAAGAGCCGGAATTAGACGAGACTGAAATTAAAGGATTGATAGAGGATTTTGAAACGATTGGTATTTTGCTGAAGGCGCACCCTGCTTTCTTCAGGAATCCTCTTATATCGCCTGAATCGAGAAAAATATTTAACGAAGGCTTGGTACTCATTAAGAACTTCACACAAAAATGTTTAAAGCATTACGGATTAAATACCTTTCAAAATCGAGTAAATTAAAAGTGGTGGCTACACCATTACACAAGGCCAATATCCGGGTAATTGTCAATACCGATGCGGGCTTAACCCAGACAAACGTCAAACAAAATCAGAATGATATTATGAAATATACAATAACCTGCTTTATTGCACTTTTTCTTTCCGGCGGAGTTTCAGCGCAAAGCAAAAACGAGGTGACTCTTAAAGCAAAGATCAACAGCATCGTCAGCAAAATGACGCTGGACGAAAAAATAGAAATGCTTCACGGCAATGCGTTGTTTTCATCGGGCGGCGTGCCGCGTTTAGGTATCCCGGAACTAACCTGCGATGATGGCCCGTTGGGTGTACGCGAAGAGATAAAGCGCTTTGATTGGGCTTCGGCCAACTGGATAACCGATTCCGCCACATTTTTACCAAATGGCTCGGCAATTGCCGCTACCTGGAACCCGGTAA
>NZ_JBFUEA010000043.1:0-1744 GCF_056404435.1 Mucilaginibacter sp. P2_D11 | reverse complement strand
GGAGGGCACTGAAAAAGCACCTTCTTTCATAAAGGCAATAATTAGAAGCGATCAAGTAAGGCATGATTTTACTTGGTCGCTTTTTTTATTTCTGCATTCGCGATGGTTAGCTGTTTATCAGCGGGTGTTCAAAAAGGGCTGAATGGAAGAATTTGAGTCTTTTTTTCTCTGAGTTTACAGAGTTAGGCGATTAGTTTGATGATTCTTTTAAGATTAACTGTGAAGATCGCCAACGCTCCCTGCATCTGCATGTTTTCAATCCCGTAAGATATGGCCCGGTCATAGCCATGAACGTTTTTTAGTTCACTGTTTTTGGCCTCGATCTTGTACCGGTGTTTTGCTTTATTCTTGTAATGATCGGTTTCCTGAAACTCCATCTGCTGCCGGTGCGTCTCTGATTTTATGCTTACCGAATAGGTCTTGGTTTTAGCTCCGGGTTTATAGCAATTATCCCTTAATGGGCAGACCTTACATTTTTCGACGTCAAAGTAATACGTGTCTGTCTGATTTGTCCCAACGTTCTTTTTCCCCTGTCTTGATTTTCGAATGGCCAGATGGCCTGCCGGGCACACGAACATATCAGCATCCTTATTGTAATCGAATCTGTCTTCATCCTTTCTGAAGCCCTGGGTTATTGTGGGATTTAGCCTGGCCACGACTTTTATATCCTTTCCATCCGCCAGGGCAAGGTTTTCCTTACCTGAATAAGCCGCGTCCCCAATAATCGCATCTACTTCGATCCCATTATTCTGGCTGATCTCCAAAAGTTTAGGAAGTTCCGGGCCGTCTCCTTTTTCTCCGGAGGTAACCACCGCAGCTGTAATGATACGTTCCTCTGTCATTGCCAGGTGGGTCTTGTAGCCAAAGAATGAATTTTCTACTGATTTATGGCCGGTTTTGGCATCTCTGTCTTTTGAGAGCGTATAGTTTTCCTGCGTATCCTCTATCGTCTCTTTCAACAGGTTCAGTTTCTCTTTGACCGCCGGGATCTGGCTTAATGTTGGGTCTGATTCAATACATTTTTCCAACTTCCTGCAATAGGCCAGTTCTTTTTCCAAATCACCTGAATCATTCTTTTCCGGCATGAGGCTTTTCATGTCTTCATCTATAGTATAAACAGCTTTGCGGAGTAACTTCGCGCGTTCCCGTAATACGTCCATTGCTGAGTATGGATTTGATCTCGACAGAGAATGAGTAGCATCAACAATAATAGACCTGGAACGGATAATACCCTTTTCAAGGGCAATCGAAACGGTTTTATTGATTAACAGGTTTAACAGATCTGCGTCCTTCAACCGCAGCTTTCTAAACTTTGTAAGTGAACTCGGGTCGATAACTTCCTGCTCCGGCGACATTTCCAAAAAGTATTTGAAGGACATATCGTATCTCGAACGCTCAACAACATCAACATCTGAGACCGTATAAATCGTTTTTAAAAGTAGGTATTTGAACATACGCACAGGGCTTTCCGCTGTACGTCCGTTATTGAGGCTGTATTTGTCAACCAGCTCTTCAAGGATAAAAGTAAAATCTATCAGTTCATTGATCTTGCGAAGAAGATTGTCTTTGGGTACGATCAAATCATACAATCCCGAAAACGCGCTAAATTGGATCTTTTGTTGTTGAGCTAACATCTGAAAGGCGTTCTAATACACCTTTAAAATACAAAAAAAGGAGCAGAAAGACAATCCTTCCTGCTCCTTTTTTACACCTCTTTTTCTAAAAGGACTTTTTCAGTGCCCTC
>NZ_JBFUEA010000042.1:0-2286 GCF_056404435.1 Mucilaginibacter sp. P2_D11 | reverse complement strand
TACATTTGCAAATAAAGGCGCATAGCATGAGCGGATGACTACGTCTGAGTTCCGTTCCATACCGGTCATCCAGGCTGCATCGCCAAGGGCGGCATTCAAAGTGGTGGTGGGCATGCCTTCTGTTGTTGCCCATTCACCTACAAACACTTTATATCCTTTACGGTCGTAGTTATCGTAATGCGCTRCATCCTCTTCCATTCCCCAGGCATTGCGGTAATAATGCTCGTCTACAATTTGGGGCTTGCGGATGGTAAACTTGCCTCTTCCCCCAAGCCAGTCCTTGCCGCCCATGCTTGCGATACAGCGGAGATTGGGGTATTTGGCTTTAATGCCATCATAAAACTGGGCGTACCGTCCGTCATAACTGCCGGATTCGTCAAACCCGTCTTCGTTACCAATCTCCACATAGCTGAGTTTAAAAGGTGCCGGGTGCCCATCTGCGGCGCGCTTAGCGCCCCAGTACGTGTGTACGTCGCCCGTAACATATTCAATTTCATCCAGCGCATCATCTACGTATGGCTTTAAAAGCGGGCCTGCGTCTACATGGTCGCCGTCGAGCGAATAGCCGGCATAAACAGCAAGCAGCGGTTCCATCTTCAGGTCTTCGCACCATTCTAAAAATTCAAGTAGGCCCATCCCGTCGCTGGGGCGGTAGCCCCATGAGCCGGTATGACCGGGGCGCCCTGCAAGCGGGCCCAAAGTAGTTTTCCAGGGAAACGCATCGTTCAATTTCGGGCCCTCCAGGAAATTACCGCCGGGGAAACGTAAAAAACGGGGTTTCATATCAGCCAATAACTTCATTAAATCTACCCGGTTCCCATTAGGGCGGTTATGATAAGTTGGTGGGAATAATGACACGAGGTTAAAATAATAAACCCCGGTACGGTTTGTCGAGATAACAAAACGGGCATCAGTTGTTGGTTTAACACCGGCGCCGGTTGTTAATTTAAGTTCATATTTTTTCCAGAAGGCGCTTTTTATTAAGTTGATGGTACCTGAAGCATATACCGTTTTGCCGTCATTGCTTTCTATGCTTACGGTTATGGGCCCGGCGGTGTTATCCGCAATTACCGGAAGAGGGGTTGTAGGCTTGGGGTCCCAGGGGCTGAGGGGTATTGGCCCGCTTGCTGCTCCTTTAATATAAAATGAAGCGTTATAAGTCGTATTCGGCAAAACAGGTATGCCCCAATAACCTTCGTTCGCAATGCCGGCCCGGCCGCCGCCGGTATCAACCAGTAACCTTAAACAAGTAGTTAACGCGCCATTAATGGCGTGGTGCCGCTGATCGACGGGTACATTGTTAGGGTTTGGGGCAACTAATTGAATTGTGGCCTTCGCACTACCTTCATTGACCACGCTCCAGGCTTCCGGCGTATTGGGGTTGTCTTTAAATATCCTGTTTCTGATCAGCTCGGCATATAATCCCCCATCGTACGAATGGTTGATCTCTTCGGTCATCAACCCATATAGTTGCGGACTTACATTTGCGCCGGGCTTAGTTAAATCGAGCGTAAGTTTAGGGTTTTGCGCTTTCAAGCTTGTTGCAGTGAACAGGAACAGGCACAAACCTGAAACGGGTAATATTTTTTTCATCATCAAGGTCAATATTATTTATTGTTTTTTTACACTTATTTATAAGGCCAATGGGGCATTTCCATTGAAAATTCCCTCGGGTACAAATCTTACGCGAACGACTACCTTAATTAAATTATTAAGCCCTTATTTATTCCTAATTGAATTTCCACCAGTTGAAATTAAACAAATGCCCCTGGCCTCCTTTAAACACAAAGTACACATCGTGAACACCCTTTGCTTTGTTAACCGCAACAGATTGGGTTCTCCATATTTCCAAACCGCCTGTGTTTTTTACGGATAGAGTGCCGAGTAAGAAACCGTCAGGCCCGTCAATGTGTATCTCTATCATACCTCCATCGGTATTTGCTGCCACATTCGCATAGAATGACTTTGGGCCGCTTTTAAAATCGACGCTTCGTACTTTAATGTAATCACCACTATCTATATCTGTTACGTATATTCCATTAGCGCCTTTTGCGGTACTAACACCCGACTCCCAGGCTATTGTTTCTGCCTCCTGACGAACAAAAGGATCCAGGTTTCTTACTGCTTCGGTCACGCCTTCGGCAGTAGGGGTGATTATAGGAATTGTACCATCAGGTTGATAAGTAAATTGATCAACACAAACCGACCTTGTAAAGCCCCCTCCGCCCGGTAAAGCTTCGTTATGATAAAAAAAGTATGATTTACCATGGTAATCTATCATCCATC
>NZ_JBFUEA010000041.1:0-2909 GCF_056404435.1 Mucilaginibacter sp. P2_D11 | reverse complement strand
CACGAATACGATGCGCTCATTCACGGGCTGACCATCGGCAAAGAGGGTAAACTGCACGATGCCCGATGGGAAACGCGCCTTATCTATTCCCGCGCCGAAAACAGGGGTTTTTAAGGTGCCTGCTGCGGTAAAATACACCTCGCCGCCGCTTTGGCCAACCAAAAAGAAACTGCTGTTCCGTTTGGCCTGCAATTGCTGGGCGTTGACTGATACGCGTAGGAAAAGGCTATCGGCACGGGTATTGTTTACCGATAGCACGTAGCCCGCTTCCTGCGGCTTCGGCAGTGGTACGTTAAAGGTGCGCCCGTCTGCGAGCTGTACTTTGGCTGAATAGGTTTTGCCCGGTTGCGGCAACAGGGCAAATACGCCCATGCCTGCATGCGCGCTTTCAAATTCGGCCACCAGGTTGCCGTCGTTATCTACAATGCTGCCTTTGATATTTTCGCCCGAACCGTTTGGGTTGACAGCTTTGAAAGCCACTTTGGAGCGAACGCCGTTTACCAGTTCGCCGCCCTCGGGGAAAAACTGCACATCGGGGTTCACTTTGGCCGCTATGGCAGCCACCTGGCCGGGCGTGATGCCGCCTATATTGATGCGTTGGTTGTAAAAATAATCGGCTCCGGCGTTGCGCATCCAGGTGGTATAGGCCCTGATGTTGTAGTTGCCAGGCTTCAGTTTATTGGATAAAGCAAAATCGCCCATGGCGATGCCCGAAGTTAGCCTTAGGTTGATGCGCCTAACCACCGAGTCGGTAGGACTAATCAATTCTACATACAGCACACCGCTTAACGCAGATAGCACGTGGGTTTTCCCAACCACTACATAGGCCTTAAACCAAAGGGTATCGCCGGGGATGTAGTTGGGCTTATCCAGGTGCAGATAAACCTTTTCGACGGGTTTGGCATTGTACGTAGCCTTGAGGTTGTTAACAGCGGTGCTTAAAAAGGAGCTATCCTGCTGGGCAAATGCCGATGTCGACGATACGATAATAATAAAGGATAACAGGCGGAGGGCAATCTTCATAGGGCTTAGGGTAACATCGTTTAGACAGGCCAATATACCAAGGGTTTAATCGGCAAAAAATAAAATCGCACAGGTTAACGTAAATAAATCATTACTCCACCTTATATCGGTACACCTGCCTGCCCAGCTTACCGTCATCGTCTATGCCCTCAACGATCACTCGGTAGGTGCCTTTGGTATCGGCATTAAAGTAATCGAATGTGGCGGTGCCGTCGGCCCCGGTCAGCACATCGGGTTTCCAGTATATGCCCGAGCGTAAATCCAATATGCCGCTATCTTTATTGGCTGCGGTATATTTTGGCGTGTAATAAGTACGTGCTTTATAATACCCTTTGAATGGATAGGTGATGAGCCCGGTGGGCGAATCGGCGGTTAGGTATTTGCGTTCGCTGCCGTTCTTCATGGTGATAATAAGCAATCCGCCTCCTATATCACTGCCGTATATTGACTTGGCAAAATTAGTGCGCAGTACCTCTATGCTACTCACGTCGTTAGCGTTGATGTTATTCAATTCGCTGCCCGCCAAACGGTTCCCATCAACCTCAATTACCATATCGGCATTGGCTCCCCGCGAGATATTTACAGGCGTGCCATCGGCCTTAAAGCTTATGCCGAAGAGCTTGCCGCGCAGGCAATCGGCTATGTAGGCGCAGCCGCCCCCTAGCTGATCGCCCATAATTACCTGGTCGGCGTTGCCTGGGCCATGCAGGTTTGATGAACGGGTAACTACGTTTTTCTTTACCTTTTTGGCAGTAATGTTTACCTGTTTTAGTACCGTGGTATCGGTACCTGCGCGGCGTTTGGTAGTGATAACCAAAAATGCGCTTTGTTTTTGCCCCTCCTGTATATCGCCTGCATCGCCCGCTTTCACGCTTTCAATTTCTGATGGCAGGTAGGCATAAAGGTTATCGAGGCTAACCAACGTGCCATCTAACAGGATATTGGCCGGGCCGCCTTTGCGGCCTGTAGTAGAAAGCCCGCCGTCTACTTCCTTGTAAAAGGGCAGCGCCTTCAGTACCACCTCGCGCATGGATGTGTAGCCCGCGTACTGTTTCATATCGAAAAAGCGGGTGGCCACGGTGCGTTTATCCGCATAGGGGTCGCCCTTATCCAGCTTTTTACCGCTGATGTTCACCTGCCCTAGTTGCTTGCCGTACTTCAGCGAATCATCATGCAGCTGGCTTTGGTAAGCCGCATAACTTCTTTGCAAAGCATCGGGCGACAGATCGTTATTGGCCGCATCCTGCGCGTTACTTTTGATCAGGTTAGGATAATCGGGCTGTTTTACGTAGATGGATACCCGCTTGCCGTTGTTTTGTTTGCGTGCCTGCAACACGATCTTGGCGGTATCGGACAGCGTGAGGTCGGTAAATTTAAAATTGCCGCCGGCATCGGTAACGGTATCTAATATGGTGTTTTCGCGGGTGGAAGTGAGCATCAGCTTGCCATTAGCAACTACGCCTCCGCCGGTGGTTTTGATGGTTCCCTCCAGACTAAGGTTCTTTTCGGGCTTGTTGGCTATGCGGATATCGGGTGCGGCAATGATTTGTTTCCACTCAAAGCGGCGGTAGCCCTGGGTAAGCATCAGCATATCCAGTTCGGCGCGTTTGGCATCGGTCGTGTTTACAAAGTAGTAGTTGGGCTTCTCGATATAACCCTTCAAATCGGAAGTAAGCAGCAGATGGCTGAATATAGAGCCCTCGATGGTTTCATCGGCGCCAACGCGGCTCTCGTTGATTACTGCTACCGAAAACGTGCCGGCAACCGGCTTGCCCTCATCGTTCTTTACATTAAAGCTGAGCTTCACCGGCGAACGTGCGCCGTATGTTTTGCTGTTGGATGAAAGCGCCATCTTCAGTGTATCGTTATTCTGCACGAATACGATG
>NZ_JBFUEA010000040.1:0-3573 GCF_056404435.1 Mucilaginibacter sp. P2_D11 | reverse complement strand
TATTTACATTTGCAAATAAAGGCGCATAGCATGAGCGGATGACTACGTCTGAGTTCCGTTCCATACCGGTCATCCAGGCTGCATCGCCAAGGGCGGCATTCAAAGTGGTGGTGGGCATGCCTTCTGTTGTTGCCCATTCACCTACAAACACTTTATATCCTTTACGGTCGTAGTTATCGTAATGCGCTGCATCCTCTTCCATTCCCCAGGCATTGCGGTAATAATGCTCGTCTACAATTTGGGGCTTGCTAATTTTTAATTTACTCCTGCTCCCAAGCCAATCCTTACCGCCCATGCTTGCGATACAGCGGAGATTGGGGTATTTGGCTTTAATGCCATCATAAAACTGGGCGTAACGTCCGTCGTAACTGCCGGATTCGTCAAACCCGTCTTCGTTACCAATCTCCACATAGCTGAGTTTAAAAGGTGCCGGGTGCCCATCTGCGGCGCGCTTAGCACCCCAGTAAGTGTTTACGCCGCCTATTACATATTCAATTTCATCCAGCGCATCATCTACATATGGTTTTAAAAGCGGGCCTGCGTCCACATGGTCGCCGTCGAGTGAATAGCCGGCATAAACAGCAAGCAGCGGTTCCATCTTCAGGTCTTCGCACCATTCTAAAAATTCAAGCAGGCCCATTCCGTCGCTGGGGCGGTAGCCCCATGAGCCGGTATGACCGGGGCGCCCTGCAAGCGGGCCCAAAGTAGTTTTCCAGGGAAACGCATCGTTCAATTTTGGGCCCTCCAGGAAATTACCGCCGGGGAAACGTAAAAAACGGGGTTTCATAGCAGCCAATAACTTCATTAAATCTACCCTGTTGCCATTCGGACGGTTATGATAAGTTGGCGGGAATAATGATACGAGGTTAAAATAATAAACCCCGGTACGGTTTGTCGAAATAACGAAACGGGCGTCAGATGTTGCTTTAACGCCGGCGCCTGTTGTTAATTTAAGTTCATATTTTTTCCAGAAGGCGCTTTTTATTAAGTTGATGGTACCTGAAGCATATACCGTTTTACCGTCATTGCTTTCTATACTTACGGTTATAGGCCCGGCCGTGTTATCCGCAATTACCGGAAGAGGGGTTGTAGGCTTGGGGTCCCAGGGGCTGAGGGGTATTGGCCCGCTTGCTGCTCCTTTAATATAAAATGAAGCGTTGTAAGTCGTATTCGGCAAAACAGGTATGCCCCAATAACCTTCATTGGCAATGCCGGCCCTACCGCCGCCGGTATCAACCAGTAACCTTAAACAAGTAGTTAATGCGCCATTAATGGCGTGGTGCCGCTGATCGACGGGTACATTGTTGGGGTTTGGCGCAACTAATTGGATCGTGGCCTTCGCGCCGTCTTCATTGACCACGCTCCATGCTTCCGGCGTATTAGGGTTGTCTTTAAATATCCTGTTTCTGATCAGCTCGGCATATAATCCCCCATCGTACGAATGGTTGATCTCTTCCGTCATCAGCCCATACAGTTGCGGACTTACATTTGCCCCGGGTTTAGTTAAATCGAGCGTAAGCTTAGGGTTTTGCGCTTTCAAGCTTGTTGCAGTGAACAGGAACAGGCACAAACCTGAAACGGGTAATATTTTTTTCATCATCAAGGTCAATATTATTTATTGTTTTTTTAACTTATTTATAGGGCCAATGGGGCATTTCCATTGAAAATTCCCTCGGGTACAAATCTTACGCGAACGACTACATTAAGTAAATTCTTAAGCCCTTATTTATTTCTAATTGAATTTCCACCAGTTGAAATTAAACAAATGCCCCGGGCCACCTTTAAACACAAAGTACACATCGTGAACACCCTTTGCTTTGTTAACCGCAACGGATTGGGTTCCCCATATTTCCAAACCGCCTGTGTTTTTTACGGATAACGTTCCCAGTAAGAAACCGTCTGGCCTGTCAATGCGTATCTCTATTATACCCCCATCTGTATTTGTTGCCACATTCGCATAGAATGACTTTGGGCCGCTTTTAAAATCGACGCTTCGTACTTTAATGTAATCACCACTATCTATATCTGTTACGTATATTCCATTAGCGCCTTTTGCGGTACTAACAGCCGACTCCCAGGCTATTGTTTCTGCCTCCTGACGAACAAAAGGATCCAGGTTTCTTACTGCTTCGGTCACGCCTTCGGCAGTAGGGGTGATTATAGGAATTGTACCATCAGGTTGATAAGTAAATTGATCAACACAAACCGACCTTGTAAAGCCCCCTCCGCCCGGTAAAGCTTCGTTATGATAAAAAAAGTATGATTTACCATGGTAATCTATCATCCCAGGGTGGTTTGTAAATGCGCCGCGTTTCTTAATAATGCGCATAAGAGTATCCCGGTACACCCACGGGCCAGTTGGCCCSGTACTGGTAGAATAAGCTATATGCTCCGGCACACCACCGGCAGGATATACCATATAGTACATTTTTTTYCKTTTATAAAACCAGGGCCCTTCCTCGTATTGGGAAAAACGGTTGGGATTTCCGGTACGTTTCCCAAACCCCTGCTCTGTAAGCGGCACTGTTTGTATCTCTCCCGAATAAGAGATCATATCCTGATTTAATTTCACATAAAACAACTGTGGGTTTCCCCAATACAGATAAGCCTGGCCATCGGYATCAATAAATACCGTAGGGTCAATATCGCCACGGCCGGTATAAGCTAAGGGATGGCCAATGGCATCGATAAATGGCCCTTCGGSTGTTGTGCCAACGGCTACCCCAATGGCCATACCTTTGCCGTCGGCCCGGTTCATTGGCACATACCAGTAAAATTTACCATTACGAAAAATACACTGMCCGGCCCAGGCATCTTTACTTGCCCATGAGAATGTTTTTACCGATAACGGCGCGCCCCTGTCGGTCCAATTCACCATATCTATGGTTGAAAATAAGTGCCAATCATTCATAACGAACGTYGTAGAKTTATYCTCGTCGTGGCCMGTATACAAAAACACGGTGTCGTGGTACACCATGGGTGCCGGATCGGCTGTAAACCTGGTTTGAATAATTGGGTTTTGCGCTTTCAAGCTTGTTGCTGTGAACAGGAACAGGCACAAACTTGAAATGGGTAATATTTTTTTCATCGTTAAAGTCAATGTTATTTATTGTTTTTTTTACACTTATTTATAAGGCAACAGGCCATTTCCACTGAAAATTATTTCTGAGTTTATCGGTATTCCTGATAACCTGTATATCCAGTTCACAGATTTTCCATAAACTTCACACTGCTTCTGAACTGAGTTTATCTAACCAGGATTTTTACTGTTTTTGAAATATTGCGCGATGAATTGCCTAGTTGAAGAATGTATTCACCGGATTCGGTATTCCAACCTTTTTTTGTCACGTCGTAAAAGGCCAGGTCCTCCACCCTTACATCCAGCTCGACTGTTTTAGTTTCGCCCGGTTGCAGAAAAACTTTTTTAAAAGCCTTCAATTCTTTTTCAGGACGCAAAACCGAACTAACCGGATCGCTTACATATAATTGCACCACTTCGGCGCCGTAGCGGCTGCCTGTATTTTTAATGGTGAATTTTGCACGGATGGTTCCGTTTTTCCCGTAGCTTAATTT
>NZ_JBFUEA010000039.1:0-4145 GCF_056404435.1 Mucilaginibacter sp. P2_D11 | reverse complement strand
GGCTGGCATCTGTTATCCCGCTTATCTGCGGCACCGTGCTAATTATATAATTCTGGTTGCGGCTGAAGTTATTTACCAGCGGAACGCAATCCAATGGGGTAATGTAAGCAAGGAATTTGCCGCCCGATGCTGTGGAAAAACCGTTGGATAGAGTAATACTGGTTTCATGGTAAAACGTACCCGTGGTATTTGCCGCAGACGAAGCCGCAGTGCGCGTTTGCGAAAACCCGGCGGTGGAAATAAGTGTAAAAAAAAATACCGTAAACAGAAAGCGAAAGGTGTTTAAACTTGTCATAGGCAGTGTTTAGGTTGTGCTTGTAAAGTGTTATAATAATCGATCCATTGACCTGATTTTCCTAACTAATTGATTATTAATTAAATATACAAAATACACAATCCAAAAAGTTGACTAATTGAAAATCATTTGCATACTATCTTAACTTAATGACATTGGGCGCATGCTAGTACTGGGTCTTTTTAACCATATGATAAAATTCATTGAAATAATCTAATTACTCCAACAATAATGCTGGTAATACTACATATAATTAGCCCCCAATTACCTCCTAATGTATCCTCGCCTCCTTTTGCAAAGAAATTCAATCTATTTATTAAAAGCAATATTCCAAATATTATTAAAATAATTCCCTCGAGTATTTGCATGATTTATCTTATTAATAATTCTTAGTGTTTCCGCCGTTGTTTTTCTTTTTCCTCTTCTTCTTTTTTCTGTGCCTTTTTAAAAAAATCTCGCGCAGCATTTGGATTTTTAACTGTTATTACATTTTCTTGTTCTTCTGGGCTTGTTCCGGATTCTATCAATTTATCAGCAAATTTGCTTGCCGCGTAATTGATAGGACCTAAGAGTTTTCTATCAAGGCTAGTTATCTTTTTTGCTACTTTGAGAGCATCTATTTTAGCGCCAATGCTATTAAAAGTTAACAATGCGGCACCTTTTATTAATGCAGTTCCCTGACGGCCATTCACAACGTCATTAGTTATCGATACAGCCGTTCCAGCCGTAGTCATTGATGCACCTATTGGAATTAACGGATCTAAAATTTCTACTCCAGTCGCTGCACCAGCCCACCCTATACCTTCAACAATAGTACCGCCTGTACTCAATAATTGAGCTCCATCTTCAGCCTGTTTATCAGTTAAACTGAAAGGTGCCCGTGGAAGTCTTTTAGTTTCATTAATTGTCGTCATTTCACCGCCAACCATTATTGGAGTATTTGAATTGCCTTTAGGGCAACATCCACAATCTTCCGCCTCCATTCCATCCGGATCAATGAATCTGATCGAATTATCAACGCCATAATTATATACCGACCACCTGCGGTATTTCTCTGCCAATGGATCTATCACGCCCCACCTTGCAATCACCGGGTCATAAAACCTTGCGCCGTAATCATATTGCCCCAACTCTTCCTGTTTTTCTTTATTGTTATAAAGATACTCATTTTTAGGGCTGTTGATAATGGCACCGCCTGTTTCGAGGCCGAAGGGATAATAATCATTGCTTTGTTTTAATTGCAGCGCGCCGCTTACGATGCTGAAGCTTAGGCGGCTGTTGCCCAGGTGGTCGCTTAAGGTGTATTCGTAGGCATACGTGCCTGCCGAATTAAACGCACGGCCGGCTTCGGTTTGGATAAAGTCCACCGAGCCGTCCGTTTTGTGCTGGATGCCATCGATATAGTCCGTCGTAACGGTTGAGCCAACGGTGCTGGTTTTCCTTAATTTCCTGCCTGCAGCGTCGTAGGTAAAGCTAACTGTTCCGGTTGGCAGCGTATTTATCCTTGGCAGGTTCAGGATATTATAATTGATGCCGAGCCCCTTGCTATTATCTGTTACCATATTCCCGTTGCCATCGTAAGCGTAGGTAAATGTGCCGGATTTGTAACCGCTTGAACTTGCGTCAGCCGAAGCATCGCTTACGCTGGTCAGCTTATTGCCGCTGTAGGTATAGGTCAGGTCGTCCATCAAGGCTGTCGGGCTGTTCCAGTTCCGCTTCAGGTTCTTGATGTTCCCCATCACATCGTAAACGATACCCTTTTCATTATAGTTATCGCTGCTGATGCCGTCCGTCAGGCGGTTAATTGCATCGTAGCTGTACACGTAGTTCTTGTTCAGGCTGGTTGGCGTACCCCAATTTTGCCCGGCAATGTTACCGTTATACTGCGGCGTTGCGCCGGTTGTTATATTATACTGCAACTGCATAGCAAACAATGGTGCCGAGGTCCCCGTCACCCAGCCGCGCTCGTTATAGCTGTAGGCAACATCCTGGGCAAAGGGTGCGAAACCGGTCGTGCTGTGCAGCCGTTTCATTTGCAATTGGCCGATCTCGTTATAATCCATTTGGCTCAATAACGTATTGGTGCCACCATTCAGCTGATCCCAGCTTTGCTTTTTTCTGCCCGCGTGATCATACGTATAGGTATCCGCGATCGTAGTGGTCCCGTTTGCCAGAGTGTTGTGCGTGCGGGTGACAGCCGTAGGCTGGTTGCTGAAATTATAAACACTGTTTATCTGGTCGTAATTGGCAGCGCTAAGGCTACCCCCTAAAAAGTGCTGTTTGTAAGCTTTTATGGGTCTGCCCAGTTCATCGTAATAATTAACTGTCCATAACATATTGCTGTAGGTATTATCCGGCTTGATGACTGCTATTCTAGAAGCCGTCGGCATCGATTTTACATTGATGCTGGCTGTAGCTACATACTGCGATGGCAACGACGGCAGGTTGTTATAGTCATCGTAGTAACTCCAGGACAAATAGCCGCTGAGCGTTTGCGGGTAGCTGCTGATGGTATAGCCTGTGGTATTATCGGCATAATTACGCACGTCCCATTGCGGCGCTGCATAGATATTGCTCCGAAGCGTAGCCTGGCTAATGGCCGTATTGACGTTATCCCACAAACCGCTTGCGATAACCCTCCCCTGCACATCATACTTCGTAATCATCCACTGGTTGACTACCCGCTGGTTGGAATCCTGCGTGGCTACTATCTTATCCAGTTTATTGTAAACCATGTAGTCCCAGCCTTTGCCCGGAATCTTCTTTTGGGTTAAACGGCCCAACTCATCGTAACGGTACTGATAGCAAAAATCGTTAAGTACGGTTACCGATGGTTTAGCGTTGTCCGCGTCGGTCCCTGGCGGCAGCACGAAGGCCAGGTTGCCCATATCATCATACACGTAGTAGGTACTTAGCACTTCTATGACGCTATTCTTTAGGTTATAAAGGCGTTTCAGCACGACATGGCCGTCTTTATCTTTATACTCTTCGGTTGTGCCTGCCCGGCCGCTTACCCAGTTCTCATCCTTACTGATGGTCACCGATAACTCGCCGTCATTATAGGTGAGGCCCATTCCAGCACCGTTAAGCGTTCGGCTCTGATTGCTGTTGATAGTAGCGGTGTATAAAGCTACCTGCAGACTGGTTGCCTGATTTGTTGCCCAACTGATATTGTTATTGCTGCTGTAAACGATTTTTACGGTATGCCCGCTGCCACTGATGCCGCTGGTGCTGAGCTGCCAGGGGTTCCCTGGAGATCCCTGCTCGGTTACCCGGTTAAGCGATGATGCCTCGAACCCGCTTTTGGCATAAGGGCTGCTAATCTGCGTTACTCCAGATGGCGGCTGATTGTAAAAAGCAGCCTGCCCCGTGCCTGCCTGCAGGGCATTGGCTTTATAGCTACCGTCGCTTGCCGCTGTGCCTGTTACGGCGTAAGGCAGGTATTTCACCGCTTCGCGGCCAAACTGGTCTATGGCAAAAGGCTGCACTACATCCCTTGTGGTCGGTGAAGCCATTACCTGTACCGTTTGCAGCGGGCGGCCAAGGCCATCGATATATTGCACGGTCTGCATCAACTCGCAGGTGGTTTTCCCTGTAAACTGGCTGGCATCTGTTATCCCGCTTATCTGCGGCACCGTGCTAATTATATAATTCTGGTTGCGGCTGAAGTTATTTACCAGCGGAACGCAATCCAATGGGGTAATGTAAGCAAGGAATTTGCCGCCCGATGCTGTGGAAAAACCGTTGGATAGAGTAATACTGGTTTCATGGTAAAACGTACCCGTGGTATTTGCCGCAGACGAAGCCGCAGTGCGCGTTTGCGAAAACCCGGCGGTGGACCGGCGGTGGA
>NZ_JBFUEA010000038.1:0-4153 GCF_056404435.1 Mucilaginibacter sp. P2_D11 | reverse complement strand
ATCTTCCAGATGCACTCTACCGACGGCCCCCGGATGGCGGCAGGCGACGTGAACGGTGATAAACTGCAGGACTTTTACATCTGCGGCGCAGCTGGGCAGCCTGGTGCGCTGTACATCCAAACAAGGGATGGGCGGTTCAAAAAGAGCAACGAAGCACTGCTGGAGAAAGACAAAGGGAGCGAAGATACCGACTGCCTGTTCTTTGATGCCGACGGCGACGGAGACCAGGACCTTTATGTTTGCAGCGGGGGCAGCGAGTTTTCGGCCAACTCCACAGAACTGATCAGCAGACTTTACCTGAACGACGGGCGTGGCCGTTACAGCCGGTCGCCGCAGGTGCTGCCCTCTTTCCAGTTCGAGAGCAGTTCCTGCGTGGCAGCGGCCGATATGGACGGCGACGGGGACCAGGACCTGTTCGTGGGTGTACGGCTTAAACCGGGCAACTGGGGCTATGCCTGTAAAAGCTATATACTGGAGAACAATGGCAAAGGGATATTCAGCGATGCAACAGATAAAGTTGCTCCAGCCCTAAACCAGGCGGGTATGGTTACCGATGGCAAATGGTTTGATTACGACCGCGACGGCCGGCCGGACCTGGCCATCTGCGGCGAGTATATGCCMATCCGCATCTTTCATAACCAGGGCGGGAAGTTAAATGAGATCACGAATGCAGCGGGGCTGTCAAAAAGCAGCGGCTGGTGGAACCGGCTGCAGGTGGCCGATGTGAATGGCGATGGCTACCCCGACCTGGTAGCAGGCAACCACGGGCTCAACTCAAGGTTTAAAGCTAGTGTAGCAAAACCGGTAAGCCTGTACACSGGCGAYTTCAGCGGCACGGGCACCATAGAACAAATCGTATGCACCTACAATGGCGATAAGCAATACCCGATGGTACTGCGGCACGATCTGATGGGCGAACTGCCGCTGCTGAAGAAGAAGTACCTGCGCTATGAACAATATAAAGAGCAAACGATGGAAGATATTTTTGGGGTGGAGCTGCTGAAAACGATCRCCAAAACGGATGCTTATGAACTGCGCAGCAGCGTGCTGCTGAACGACGGCAAAGGCAGGTTCCGGCTACAGGCTTTGCCGGTAGAGGCGCAGTTCTCCACGGTGTTCGGGCTGGTGGTAAAAGACCTTGACGGCGACGGGAAGGCGGATATTCTGCTGGGGGGCAACTTTTATGAATCCAAGCCGGAGGCAGGCATCTACGATGCCAGCTACGGGCTGCTGTTGAAGGGCGATGGCAGAGGTAGTTTCCGGGCCGTGGCGCCACAGCAGAGCGGCGTACTGGTAAAAGGTGCCGTACGCGATATCATGCAGATCGGTGTCGGTCGCAAAACCCTGCTCTTGTTCGCAAAAAATAATGATCAAACCGAAATAATAAGTTTAAATAAGATCGCAGTTAAATGATAAAACGTTATAAATGGTTGTTTTTTGTTGCGGGTATTTGCTCTCTGGTAGCTTGCGGGTCAGACAGTGAGCGGTATAAAGATTCGGTGGCTCGAGAACTGGCTACCGGCATCCGGCAGGACAGTATTTTTATGGGCATAAAACTGGGGATGACTAGTAAAGAATTTTATACACATTGTTGGCAGATGAATAAAAAGGGGGTGTTTTTTGAAGGCCCGGGTAACATGTCTGTATTATATCATTTCAAAAACGAATTGAAGCATCCCGCAGCAATGACCTTTTACCCGGATTTTCTTGAGAACAAGATCAACAAAATGGGTGTGACATTCAGCTACGATGCGTTTGCACCCTGGAACAAGGCATTGTTTGCAGATAGTTTACAGCTGGATGTACTGAGCCTGTTTAAAAAATGGTATAAGGGGGCCGATTTTATAACTATGACAGACCCGGTACGCGGAACTATTTTTGTGCAGGTAAAGGGTAACCGCAGGATCATCATTGGTAAGTATGATGAGCAGCGTGTAAAAGCGGATTTTACAGATCTGTTGACAGAAAACAGAAAAAAGTAATGAGATATTTTATTCCCGGTAACGTTATACGCAACAGGTATTTGAACCGGTACGGTGCATTGCTGTTGTTAACTTGGGTTTTTTGCGGCTGCGGTGACGGCAACAGCAAATCGGGTACAAAGCTTTTTGAGCTTTTGGATGCGGGCTACACCAACATTAATTTCAACAACAAGCTCGCTTACAACAACGAGTTCAATATTTATACCTACCGCAACTTTTACAACGGAGGCGGCGTGGCACTTGGCGACGTAAATAACGATGGGTTGATAGATGTTTTTATGGTAGGGAATACCGAGCCAAGCAAACTTTATCTCAACAAGGGGGATTTTCGGTTTGAAGATATTACCGGCAAGGCAGGCATTGGCAAGGTGGGAAAATGGTCTACCGGGGTAACCATGGCCGATGTTAACGGCGACGGTTTGCTGGATATTTATGTTTGCAACAGCGGCGACGTTAAAGGCGACCATAAGCAGAACGAACTGTACATCAACCAGGGGAACTTAAAGTTTAAAGAGAGTGCGGTAGCGTATGGCATAGGGGTAAACGGCTACTCTACCCATGCCGTTTTTTTTGATTACGACCACGACAACGACCTCGATCTTTTTATCCTCAGCAACTCCTTTAAGGCCATCGGGACTTTTAATATACAAAACAACGAGCGGAACATGCGCGATCCCCTGGGCGGGCAAAAATTATTCCGTAATGATGGCGGGCACTTTAAAGATGTAAGTGCCGAGGCCGGGATTTTTGGTAGCGTGATTGGTTTTGGGCTGGGCGTGAGTGTGGGCGATGTAGATCATGATGGCTGGGACGATATCTACGTGTCAAACGATTTTTTCGAGCGCGACTACCTATACATCAATAATAAAAATGGCACGTTCAAGGAATCGCTGGAAGACCAGATGCATAGCATCAGTAATGCTTCGATGGGCGCCGACCTCGCCGACATTAATAACGACGCCATGCCCGATATTTTTGTGACCGACATGCTGCCCGAGCGGGAGGCGCGCCTGAAAACCAATACCACCTACGAAAACTGGGACAAATACCAGATGGATTTAAAGTATGGCTATTACAACCAGTTTACCCGTAACACCCTGCAGCTAAATAACGGTAACGGCACTTTCAGCGAAATTGGGCGTCTTGCAGGTGTGCACGCTACCGACTGGAGCTGGGGTGCATTAATTACTGATATGGATAACGATGGGTTTAAAGATATTTTTGTTGCTAACGGCATTTACCAGGATCTTACCAACGGCGATTATATTCAATACCTCTCTAACCGCGAAGTGATGGCAACGCTCATCAAAGATAAAAGCATCAACTATAAAAAGCTGATAGACCTAATGCCTTCGGAGGCAGTACCGAACTACGCTTACCATAACAATGGCAACGTTACGTTCAGCAACAAGGCAGCGGATTGGGGGCTTGATCAGCCGGGGTTCTCCAATGGCTCTGCTTACGGCGATTTGGACAACGACGGGGCGCTAGACCTGGTTGTGAACAATGTAAACATGCCCGCCTTTGTGTACCGCAACAATAGCCGTAAGCTCCACCCGGAGAACAAATACCTCAAGGTAGTACTTCAGGGCGAAGGGAAGAACCGCTTTGGCACCGGCAGCCGTGTAACGGTTTATTACAACCATACACTAAGCTACCAGGAGCAAATGCCCGCACGCGGTTTTGAATCCAGTGTGGACAACCGGCTCAACTTCGGGCTCGGGAAAACCAGCCTGATCGATTCAGTATTGGTGCAATGGTCCGATGGTAAACAAAAACTGCTGAAAGCGGTGAAACCCAATCAAATTATCACTGTAAAGCAAAGCGAATCGGCCCTGCCGTTAAAAACGAAGGAAGTACCGGCACCCAAAACGCTGTTTGCGCAAAGCGCGGACAATTACGGCATCGATTTTAAACATACCGAGAACGAATACGTGGACTTCGACCGGGAGAAGCTTATCTTCCAGATGCACTCTACCGACGGCCCCCGGATGGCGGCAGGCGACGTGAACGGTGATAAACTGCAGGACTTTTACATCTGCGGCGCAGCTGGGCAGCCTGGTGCGCTGTACATCCAAACAAGGGATGGGCGGTTCAAAAAGAGCAACGAAGCACTGCTGGAGAAAGACAAAGGGAGCGAAGATACCGACTGCCTGTTCTTTGATGCCGAC
>NZ_JBFUEA010000037.1:0-4911 GCF_056404435.1 Mucilaginibacter sp. P2_D11 | reverse complement strand
GCAAGCCCCAAATTGTAGACGAGCATTATTACCGCAATGCCTGGGGAATGGAAGAGGATGCAGCGCATTACGATAACTACGACCGTAAAGGATATAAAGTGTTTGTAGGTGAATGGGCAACAACAGAAGGCATGCCCACCACCACTTTGAATGCCGCCCTTGGCGATGCAGCCTGGATGACCGGTATGGAACGGAACTCAGACGTAGTCATCCGCTCATGCTATGCGCCTTTATTTGCAAATGTAAATAAGGCTACCGCAACCGCGCCGAAAGCATGGCAATGGGAATCAAACCTGATAGGTTATGATGCATTAACAAGTTTTGGTTCGCCATCATACCATGTACAAGTAATGTTTAACAGCTATATCGGCAATAAAGTGGTGCCTATAGCGGGCGCCAATATCCCTACCCAAACCAGGCCCGCCACCAAACAGGACAGCGCGGCGAACAACATGCCCAAACCTATACCAGGCCTGTTTTATGTAGCTACCCGGGACACCAAAACGGGGAAATTGTTTCTTAAAGTAGTAAATGCAACAGGAAAGCCGCAGCAGGTGGATATTGATTTAAAGGGGGCTATAAAATTATCACCAGAAGGTATTATCGTGGTCATAAAAGGCGATAAACCCGAAGATACCAACACCATCAGCGACCCGGTAAAAATAGTTCCGGTTACCTCCAAAATAAAAGTGCCCGGCGCTAAGTTTACAAGGACTTTCGATCCATATTCGGTAAGCGTGCTTCAAATAAATACATTAACCAAATAATTAAAACCAGGTAAGTACCAGGACAGAAAAGCAGATGTCGATATGAGAAGTACGATTTACAGGTTATGGCTGACGGCCTTAATTATTACCCTTATAGTGCCTAATTTATATGCACAAAAAGCCACCAACCCCATCATTTATGCAGATGTACCGGACATATCGATAGAACGTGTGGGCAATAGCTATTACATGAGCAGCACAACCATGCACATGAGCCCCGGTGTACCGATAATGAAGTCGAACGACCTGGTAACCTGGAAGACGGTGGGTTATGCCTATGATACTTTAGCAAATATTGATGCAACAAACCTCACAAATGGCAAAAACATGTATGGGGAGGGTTCGTGGGCAAGCTCAATCCGTTTCCATAAGGGCACCTATTATGTAAGCAGACCTGTTTTATGAAAAATGAACCTAATGTTAGACTCATCCCTATCAGGGAAGGCAGTTATAACCAATTATTAACCTGCGGCAAATTATGTGTCGCCACCTAACCCTCTTGATGAAAAAAACTCTAAATTATTTATTAGGCATCCTGACATTAACAAGATGCAATAAGCAAGAAATTGCTGATTTAAGTGTAAAACCAGTTATTACAAACACTAATAAGTCGTTCGACGCAACCAGTTACGTATTATTTACAATATAACTCTCCGATAGATGATCTCAAGTTTGAAAATTTTAACTTTTTTAATAGTATTTAGTTTTTGTACATCTGTAAAGGCGCAAAACACGAGTGTTGCGCTAACCCCTCCCATGGGATGGAACAGTTACAATTGTTACGGTATGACGGTTCATGAGGATGAGGTAAAAGCAAATGCTGATTACATGGCGCAAAACCTGAAGGCGCATGGCTGGCAATATATAGTGGTGGATTTTTTATGGTCCTATGATAGCCGAAGTGGCGACCCGTTTCAAAAAAGACTTAAAGATGGCTCATATAGCCCCTGGCTGGCAATGGACAAATGGGGGCGTTTAACACCTGATACAATTAAGTTTCCGTCGGCATTTGGCGGTAAGGGGTTTAAGCAATTGGCTGACTATGTCCATTCGCGGGGGTTGAAATTTGGTATTCATGTAATGCGTGGCATCCCACGCCAGGCAGTATGGGCAAAATCACCCGTAATGGGCACTAATGGCATAACTGCTGATATGATAGCCGATACTGGTTCAAAATGCGCCTGGAACAACCACATGTATGGCCTGAATATGGCTAAACCCGGTGCGCAGGAATACCTGAATTCAATATTGAAGTTATATGCCGCTTGGGACGTTGATTTTATTAAGGTTGATGACTTATCGGCTCCTTATCGCACTGCGGAGCTTGAGGGCTACCACGAGGCAATTGATAGTTGCGGCAGGGCCATCGTGTTCAGCACATCACCGGGGGCTACGCCTGTTTTTAAAGCTGATAACCTAAAACACAATGCCAATATGTGGCGGGTAGCCAATGACTTTTGGGACGAATGGCCCGCCGTATTGGAAATGTTTAATTATGGCAAACAATGGGAAGGCCTTGGCGGCCCCGGCCGTTGGCCCGATTGTGATATGATACAGATAGGCAAGTTGTCAAAACGGGGCCCTGTAGGTCCCGAGCGTTACAGCAAATTTACAGTAGATGAGGCGTATTCGCACATGACATTTTGGACCATCTTCCGCTCCCCGTTAATTTTGGGCGGCAACCTGCCCGAAAACAGGGAACGGGAATTGAAACTGTTTACAAACGATGAGGTGATAGCCGTTAATCAACATGGGACCGACCCGCGCCAGTTATACAAAACTAATGATGCAATGGTTTGGTATTCGCACGTGCCCAATAGCAAGGATATTTATGTCGCTTTATTCAACCTGGCGGCACAACCGCAGGATGTGGATATAAACTTTGCCCAACTTGGCCTGACAGGAAAGGTAGCCGTTCGGGACCTTTGGGAAAAACAAGATGTAGGTACCTTTAAAAACGGGTATAAAAAAACAATTAATACACACGGGGCCGCTTTGTTAAAACTATCGTTGCTTAATTAGGGTTCGGCTAACTTACAAGGTAGAGATAAAAATTTTGGCACCTTCGCGCTGTAACCGATAGTGCTTACAGCGAAGCAACATCGCCAGGATAAACACATCTGCCGGTAAACTAACGGCCGCAGATAGATAGCATCGATAAGAATAAAAGAAATAATATTGTATGAAATATACCATTGCCTGTTTTATGGCATTTTTCGTGGCCGGCGGCGTTTGGGCACAAAACAAAAGCGAGGTTGCGCTTAAAACGAAGATCAACGGCATCGTCAGCAAAATGATGCTGGAAGAAAAAATAGATGTGCTCACGGCAACGCGCCGAAGTATGGGATGGTTTAACAACTAAATGTATTATTCTACAATTAAAAAACACGCTCATTTTTATGAAAACGATATTTATGACCTTCTTTTTGCTTTTGGCCGGCAGTAATTTTAGTCACGCTCAAAATCAAAGTAGTATTGAACGAAAACAATTATTTGATTATCAATGGAAGTTCTTCCTGGGAGATACTGCTTCGGCTAAATCGAGGGATTTTAACGATAAGGCATGGCGAAGCCTTGATCTGCCGCATGATTGGAGTATAGAAGGTAAAGTAAGCCCTAAAAACCCAACAGGTGGTGCCGGCGGATATTTCCCGGCGGGTATTGGCTGGTATCGTAAAACCTTCAAAGCTCCGGGTGAATGGAAAGGCAAAAAAGTCTCCATTTATTTTGAAGGAGTTTATATGAATTCTGAAGTTTTTATAAATGGGAAATCGCTTGGAATTTACCCATATGGCTATTCATCCTTCAGTTACGATCTTTCTCCTTACCTGGATTTTAACAAGGAAAACGTGATAGCGGTTCGGGTAGACAATTCGCAACATCTCAACAGCAGGTGGTACAGTGGTTCGGGCATTTATCGTCACGTTTGGATGGTCGCTACCGAAACTGTGCATATAGCCCAGTGGGGCGTAGCCATCACAACCCCAGCTGTATCTTCAAAAAAGGCAACCGTTCAAATTAAAACACTGGTAAAAAACGAAACCGATCTGCCTAAAAGTATTGTTTTAAGTACCTGGTTAAGGGGCGCAGATGCTAAAAATGCCGGAAATGGTCAGATAAAGGTTGATCTGGCGGCTAATAGTGAGAAGGAAGTTACCCAAACCATAACGGTAAAAACTCCGCGGCTATGGACACCGCAAAGCCCCGGTTTATACCATGCCCGGATACAGGTGCTGCAAAATAAAAAAATAATTGATGCAACAGAGACGAGTTTTGGCATACGCTCTGTAAAATTCACCACCGAAAATGGGTTTCAGCTTAACGGCAAAACCGTAAAGCTTAATGGTGGTTGCGTGCATCATGACAACGGTTGCCTGGGCGCCGCCGCTTTCGACCGTGCAGAGGAGCGTAAGATAGAGCAACTCAAAGAAGCGGGATTTAATGCGGTAAGAACTTCTCATAATCCTCCTTCAGAGGCTTTTTTAAATGCTTGCGATAGGTTGGGCTTATTGGTTATCGACGAATCGTTTGATTGCTGGAAAGTCGGGAAAAATAAACAAGATTACGCCCAATATTTTAACCAGTGGTGGAAGCGCGACTTAGATGCTATGGTGTTGCGCGATCGTAATCACCCTTCAATTATTATGTGGAGCATTGGTAACGAAATACCGGAGCGCGGTACCCCGGGAGCTGTAGAAACCGCCAAAATGCTTGCCGATGCGATAAAAAAAATAGACCACACACGCCTGGTTACATCCGCAATTGTGGATAATGGTAAAGATTGGGCAACGCTTGATCCGCTTATGGCTGCACACGACGTTGCAGGTTATAATTATCACTTATGGAGTGCGTCTGCCGATCATCAGCGGGTGCCTTCGCGAATGATCATGCAAACGGAGTCGTATCCCAAGGATGCCTTTGCAAATTGGAAGTTGGTGAAGAATAACAATTATGTTATTGGGGATTTTGTTTGGACTGCTATGGACTATCTTGGCGAATCTGGGATTGGCCGTTGGTATTATTCGGGCGATGTTCCCGGTGAACATTGGGAGCATGATTTTTTCCCCTGGCATGGCGCCTATTGCGGCGATATCGATTTGATCGGATGGAGAAAGCCCATTTCCCACTATCGTAGCCTTTTATA
>NZ_JBFUEA010000036.1:0-8118 GCF_056404435.1 Mucilaginibacter sp. P2_D11 | reverse complement strand
GAGTAAAACACCCTTAGATAAGGATAGTTGGAAGTATCGCGATAATTACTTTAAGAATACCGGCGAAGTTAACGTGGGTCCTATGACAAACAATCACAGTCACGTGTTCAAGTATAAAGGGAAATATTACCTTGCTTACCATGCCATGTATCTACAGGATTATTTTGATACTAAGGGTGGTTTTCGTAATGTGGGTATCGAGCCCATACCGGTGGATGAAGCAAATGACGTGACTTTCCCCATGGTCAACGCAACTTTTAAAGGTACGTCACAACTTACCCTATTAAACCCGTTCGTTCTTCAGCAAGCAGAAACTACTGCAGGCACTTCGGGGCGCGTTCAGTTCGATACTGTTGGTATTGTGGGTAATATGGTTGCCAAAGGAACCGTAGATAAACAATGCCTCATGGTTCGGGGAGCCGATTTTAGCAAACAGGTTCCTGTCAAATTCGAGGCCCGGGTGAAAGGAAAAGGTAGAATTGATGTTTATGTAAATAATCTTAAAGGCCCTGCTCTTGTTTCCCTTATATGTGATACGAAGGACTGGACCACGCTATCAAAGCAAATAGCCTTGAACATACCTAAAGGAACAGGGAATATCTATTTTGTATTTAAAGGAGAGGGTTTTTTGTTTGATGAATGGAAATTTTATTAAGTCCGGCTGCATTCAGATGTTAAACAGGTTCAATAAATCATCCACCATTTTTTTTCGACTAATGATCAAAACGTTTTTATCCGGTGTTGCGCTTTTAAGTTGCCTGTTTGGCTCAAACAATGTTCATGCACAACAAGCAACCAATCCATTAATTTTTGCCGATGTGCCAGATATGTCTATGATCAGGGTTGGTAAAAATTATTATATGAGCAGTACAACAATGCACATGAGCCCGGGTGTGCCCATTATGAAATCTACAGATCTTGTCAATTGGAAAATCATCAACTATGCCTATGATACTTTGGTCGATATGCCGGAGCTAAATTTGACCGAAGGTAAAAATGCATACAGCAAGGGTTCGTGGGCCAGCAGTCTGCGCTTCCATAATGGGATGTATTATGTAACCACTTTTGCATATACCACAGGTGTAACTTATATTTTTAAAACGAAAGATATAGAAAAAGGAAAATGGGAAAGAATTTCCTTTAAACCAGCATATCATGATCATTCTCTGTTTTTTGATGATGATGGCAAGGTATATTTAATTTATGGTGCGGACAGGCTTAAAATTGTTGAATTAAATGAGGACCTAACAGGAGTTAAACCAGGCGTTCCGGAGAGGGTTCTCATCGAAAACGCCCACGCACCAGCAGGAAACGACATGGGTCTTGCAGCTGAAGGATCTCAATTATATAAAATAAATGGGAAATATTATCTATTTAATATTTGCGCCCCGCGCGGTAAAAACCGAACTGTAGTTATACATAGGGCAGATAATATCAACGGCCCCTGGGAAGGAAAAGTTGGCTTTCAGGATAGAGGAATTGCTCAGGGTGGACTTATCGACATGCCAGACGGACGCTGGTTCTCTTATCTTTTCCGCGATTTTGGTTCTGTTGGCCGAATTCCCTATCTGGTTCCTGTAAAGTGGGAAAACGACTGGCCCATATTAGGAGAAAATGGCAGAGCCCCGGATACATTAGCCCTGCCAGCCAGTACGGGTTTGATTCCGAATTTGGTTGCTTCTGATGAATTCAAGCGACAAAAAGGACAGGCAGCACTTCCCTTAGTATGGCAATGGAATCATAATCCGGATAACAAACTTTGGTCAATACAAGAAAGAAAGGGATATCTCCGACTAAAAACAGCGAGAATCGACACCTCATTTGTACAGGCAAGAAATACATTAACGCAACGTACGATCGGCCCAATATGCACGGGTTCAACTTTATTGGATGTTTCCAAAATGAAAGAAGGTGATTTCGCTGGATTAAGTGCCTTTCAAAAAAAATTCGGACAGGTTGGAGTAAAGTTCGAAAATGGTCAAAAATTAATCGTAATGGTCAATGCCAGTTCAGGTAAACCTATAGAAGTACAGCAAGTTCCCTTGACACAAAGCTACGTTTACTTAAAAATTGATTGTGATTTTACCAATAAAAAAGATGAAGCTAAATTCTCGTACAGCATAGATGGAAAAGTGTGGAATCCTATTGGAAATACATTGAAAATGACCTACGACATCCCGCATTTTATGGGGTATCGTTTTGCCTTGTTTAATTATGCAACAAAGAATACCGGCGGATATGTAGATTTTGATTTCTTTCATATTACGGGCACGATTCAATGATAAGATTCAGCGCCTGACAGGTTGATGCTTGAAGAGCATAACTAAACGCCTTCTCAGTTTATATAGGGGATGGAGATGTATTAATTCAAAAACTTGTAAAATTTAAATATCAATGGAACGTAGAACATTAATAAAAGGAATGGCTGCAACACTGCCTTCATTATGGTTATCCCGGGTTATGGGTAATAATTTGGGGGGTGAACAATATTTAAGTGAACCCATCGCTGATGGCCCATTTAAACCCATATGGGAATCGTTGGAGAATTATAAAACACCTGAATGGTATCGTAATGCAAAGTTTGGAATGTGGGCACATTGGGGACCACAATGCCAGCCTGAATCCGGCGACTGGAATGCAAGAGGAATGTACCAGGAAGGATCCGGGCAATACAAAATTCATTTGGAGAAATACGGCCATCCGTCAAAATTTGGATTCAAAGATGTGATCAATGAATGGAAGGCGGAGAAATGGGATCCTGAAGAATTAGTGAGCTTGTATAAAAAAGCGGGTGCACAGTATTTCATGGCGATGGCCAATCATCATGACAATTTTGATTTGTACGATAGTAAATATCAAAAGCATTGGAACGCAACTAAGATAGGGCCAAGAAAAGATTTGATTGGAGGGTGGGCAAAAGCTGCAAAAAATAATAGTCTTCCTTTTGGTGTGAGTATTCATGCGTCGCATGCATGGCGCTGGTTTGAAGCTGCACAACGTTCAGATAAAACCGGTACCTATGCGGGCATTCCTTATGATGGAACACTTATCAAGGCAGATGGAAAAGGAAAATGGTGGGAAGGATTGGATCCGCAGGAACTCTATGCACAAAATCATCCTTTAAGTAAAGACAGCCTGGATGATAATTCCATTCACGGGCAGTGGGGCTGGGGAAATGGCGTATCCCCGCTAAGCACGGCCTACATTGAAAAATTTTACAACCGTACAATTGACCTTATAAACAAATACAATCCTGATGTAGTCTATTTCGATGATTCGCAATTGCCCTTATGGCCTGTCAGTGATGTAGGCTTGAAAATCGCAGCTCACTTGTACAATAAGAGCATTAAAGAGCATGGAGAACTTCGTGCTGTTCTTAATGGAAAAATGTTGAATGAGAACCAACGCAAAGCAATGGTTTGGGATATTGAGAGGGGGCAGGCAAACGAAATTCAACCATTGCCCTGGCAAACCGATACCTGTATTGGCGATTGGCATTACAATAGGAGCGTATACAACGACAACAGGTATAAAACTTCAAAAACGGTGATTCAGACTATGGTTGATATTGTGAGTAAGAATGGAAACTTGATGCTAAACATTCCTGTTCGTGGTGATGGCAGCATCGACGAAAAAGAAAGGAAGATCGTTGAAGAAATAGGTGTGTGGATGAAATTAAACAGTGAAAGTATTTACGGTACAAGACCGTGGAAAATATTTGGTGAAAGTGGTGCGCAACAAACATCTAAGCAACTAAGCGGCCCTGGTTTTAATGAAGGGCAAGCGAAACCATTTACTCATGAAGATATTCGCTTTGTTACTAAGGACGATGTGCTTTATGCCACAGCTATGGGTTGGCCTCAGGATGGAAAACTGGTTATAAAAACGCTTGCAAAGAACAGTGTACATTTTCCAAAAGAAATTAAAAAAATTGAATGGTTACCGACTAAGCAGTCTCTACCATTTGAAAGAAATGAAAATGGACTGACCGTTTCTTTATCGGGAAGAACTTCTGATGATTTAAATTATGCAAATGTGATAAAGATTTTTTCGTAAAGTTTGGTAAGGTGCTTGAACAGGGTGTTCCAAATGCCATTAAAGCAGAATACAAGTAACGCTGATCCAACGATCGTTAAATTATCCAGGATAATTACACTAAAACTGCCGGTGTCGCGAATAGGAGTTGATTAGTGATACCGGCATGTTTCCGCAAGTTCAAACTGATATATTCAATTAGCTCTAAATAGTATTAAAAAATAGGAATATGAAAGATCAAATTATTTCAAAAGCGCCTCAATTAGATGAAAGTGAAATTAAAGCTTTGATAGAGAATTTTGAAACGATCGGTATTTTGCTGAAGGAGCACCCTGCTTTCTTCAAGAACCCTCGCATATCGCCTGAATCGAAAAGAATATTTAACGAGGGCTTGGCACTTATTAAGAACTTCACTCAAAAATGTTTAGAGCATTATGGGATGCGTTACCTTTCAAAATAAGATTTCAACTACGCACTATGTGGATATGGGCTGGCCCACGCAGTTAAACAGGTAACAAATTAAAACAAAAAATGCAGACCGCATGGTGTTACTACTGAGATTAACAGGCAGTACTGGGGTTATTCGGGTTGGACTATTGATTCGTCAACGTGCTTTCCTCCGAGAACAGCCCTTGCCGCGAACTGGAATCCTAAGTTGGCCTTAAACCAGGGACTGGTGAAAATTACGGCCGCAAATAAATAGTATCGAAGAGAAGATTATACAACATTTTAGGATTATCGGACTTGCCAGCGCAGGTCAATTGACAATGAGAAATAAATATATAATAAAAGGGATCTTTTGTATCCTGTTACTGACAACGGTAAAAATAGCCACCTATGCGCAGACTTCGGTCGCGGCATCAAAACGCGAACACGTGTGTATAGATAATGACTGGCGCTTTGCATTAGGGCATGCTTATGATCCGGCAAAGGACTATTATAATGGAACAGGAGGTTTTTCTTATTTCGCTAAAACCGGCTATGGCGACGGCGCCGCATCGCCAGGATTTGATGATAGGGGGTGGCGTAAAATTAGCCTCCCGCATGATTGGGCGGTTGAACAGCCTTTTAGTCCTAAGGGTAGCGCAAGCCACGGATCGAAGGCAATCGGCCGGAACTTTCCTGATGCCAGCGTGGGCTGGTATCGTAAAACTTTTGTTGTACCGGCCACCGATATGGGTAAGCATATATCCATAGCCTTCGATGGTGTTTTTCGTAACAGCATAGTTTGGGTCAACGGACATTACCTGGGTACCGAGCCCAGTGGGTATAATAGCTTTGAGTACGATATTTCTGAATATTTGAACTATGGTGGTAATAATGTTATAGCAGTACGGGCTGATGCAACCATGGAAGAAGGCTGGTTTTATGAAGGTGCCGGTATTTACCGGCATGTTTGGATCAATAAAACCGACCGGTTGCATATTACTACCAACGGAACATTTGTTACAACCCTGGTGAAAAACAATATTGCCGATGTTAGTGCAACGGCCACGATTATTAATAGCGATAAAAAAGCAAGGAGCTTTAGTGTAACGCAAACTATTGTTGACGCGGACGGTAAAACACTTGCTACCGGCAAAGCGACGGGGCTTACTTTGATGCCTTTTACATCGCAGGATGTTAAAAGCGTTTTATCTATAACCAATCCTAAGCTATGGTCGATAGAAACCCCCTTCCTACACAGGTTGCTTACCACCGTTGAAGAGAATGGCGCTGTTACCGACCGTTATACAACAACATTTGGCATTCGCACCATCAGGTTTGATGCCAATGAAGGGTTTTTTCTGAATGGCAAACACGTTAAAATAAAGGGAACCAATAATCATCAGGATCATGCCGGTGTGGGCGCTGCCATGCCCGATGCTTTACAGGACTTTCGGATCCGTACTTTAAAAGGTATGGGTTGCAATGCCTATCGCTGTTCACATCATCCGCCAACGCCCGAATTGCTGGATGCCTGCGATAGGTTGGGCATGCTGGTTATAGATGAGAATCGTTTAATGGGCGTAGCATCTACAGAACTAAATGATCTGAAAAGGATGATCCTGCGCGATAGAAACCATCCCAGTATCATCAGTTGGTCGATAGGGAACGAAGAGTGGGGTATTGAAGGTAGTATTACCGGAGCGCGTATAGCCGCTACAATGCAGGCCTTTGCCAAATCTATTGATTCGAGCCGTTATATCACAGCAGCTATAAGTGGCGGCATTGGCAATGGAATATCAACAGAAATAGAGGTGCTGGGCTATAATTATGTAGCAACTAAAAATACCGACGAACAACATAAAAAATTCCCCAACCAGTTTAGCTGGGGTACCGAGGAAGGATCGACCGTGGCCTCACGAGGAATTTATGAGGATGATATGGGTAAGCAGCAACTTGTTGCATATGACAGAAAGCAAAATGAGTTTTTTTATAGCCTGGAGCAAGGCTGGAAACATTATGCGGCGCGGCCCTACCTGGCGGGTATGTTCATATGGACGGGGTTTGATTACCGCGGCGAGCCTACACCTTTTGGGTGGCCTTCGGTAGTATCTTATTTTGGCATGGTTGATGCCTGTGGCTTTCCTAAAGACGATTATTATTATTTGAAATCATGGTGGACGGATCAAACCGTAGTACACCTGCTGCCGCACTGGAACTGGCAAGGTAAAGAAGGCCAGGAAATAAGGGTATGTGCTTATAGTAATTGTGACGAAGTTGAACTTTTTCTGAATAAAAAAAGTCTCGGTAAAAAAGTTATGGAACCAAACGGGCACCTGGAATGGCAGGTAAAATATCAACCGGGAACGTTGGAAGCCATTGGCTACAAAAAAGGTGTAAAAGCAGGTAGCGATATTGTTAAAACTACTTTGGTGCCTGCTCAAATTAAACTACAGACCGACAAGGCGACAATAAAAGCCGATGGAAAGGATATTGCCATAATTGCCGTGCAGTCTGCTGATAAAAATGCTTTGGGCGTGCCAACGGCCGAAAATGAGGTTGGTTTTTCAATTGAGGGACCTGGTAAAATTATAGGCGTAGGCAACGGAAATCAAACTTCGCTTGAACCCGATCAATATGTAGAGCGGGTTAACCTGGTAAGTATTGGCAATTTAAAGGAAAAATTTGTTGACGATTTAAACGTAAAGGCCGAAGTAGCGGAAGATTATGACTACAGCGGTTGGCAAACCGCATTTAAAGATGTGCGGGATGATAATTTTGGGCAAAAAGTAAAAGCTTTGGTTTATAGGGCTGGCTTTTCCATTCCCGCTGATGCTGCAGCAGCTACCGCTACATTTTTCAGTAAAAATATTGGCAAAGTGCAAAGCATTTATATTAACGGTAAGCAGATAGCTAAGGAAATTAAGGAGAGTAGCGATAGCCCTGAATTTAAACTGGATGCCTCATTATTGCACCCGGGCCACAATACCATAGCTATTGTGGCTACGCCATTGCTTAAAGCGAATGTCTGGTCGGGCGTTAATACCGATCCCGGCTTAATACAGCTGCTTTATCCGGCTGCGCCTTATAAAAGAAAGCTATTTAACGGGAGCGCCCAGGTTATTGTACAATCGACCGGGCAGCCAGGCCAGATAATATTAAAAGCAACTTCGCCAGGTTTAAAAGCAGCTGTTGTTCAAATTACAGCAGCCGATAAATAACATTACATCCAAAAAATTTATGAAATATACAATAACCTGTTTTATTGCACTTTTTCTTTCCGGCGGAGTTTCAGCGCAAAACAAAAACGAGGCCGCTCTTAAAACGCAGATCAACAGCATCGTCAGCAAAATGACGCTGGACGAAAAAATAGAAATGCTTCACGGCAATGCGTTGTTTTCATCGGGCGGCGTGCCGCGTTTAGGTATCCCGGAACTAACCTGCGATGATGGCCCGTTGGGTGTACGCGAAGAGATAAAGCGCTTTGATTGGGCTTCGGCCAACTGGATAACCGATTCCGCCACATTTTTACCAAATGGCTCGGCAATTGCCGCTACCTGGAACCCGGTAATGGCCAACAGGTATGGCGTAGTTTTAGGCGAGGAAGCGAATGCCCGTAAAAAGATTGTAATGCTTTCGCCCGCATTCAATATCTGC
>NZ_JBFUEA010000035.1:0-13137 GCF_056404435.1 Mucilaginibacter sp. P2_D11 | reverse complement strand
ATACTATTGGCTTTGCCGGCCAGCGAAGCTACTACTGCGGCCGTTAAAGCTGCGAAAGCCAAACCTTTTACGCCGGTAGGCAGTAAGTTAAGCAATACCGGGTAGGCATTATCGTGGTTGGCGGTGATGCTGCCCGTCATATCTGCATTGAATACGTTCTCTTTGTACAGGATGTAAGCGGCAATACCTGGCAATACCACAATCAGCGGCATCAGCAGTTTCAGGAAAGCAGCGAACAAGATACCGCTACGTGCAGTATTGAGGTTAGCGCCTAAGGCCCTTTGTGTAATGTACTGGTTGCAACCCCAATAGTTGAGGTTCACTATCCACATACCACCTATCAGCACCGTCAAGCCGGGCAGATCGCCATAGCTCTTGTTGTCCTTCTTCAGTATCATCTGGAAGTGGTCATTAGCATGGTTGTACATGTCAGACATGCCGTTCAGCAAGCCCGGGTGACCATAGTACTCGCCTACTTTTGTAACGGCGATGTAGGTGGTTACTAAACCGCCCAATATCAGGAAAAACACCTGGATAACGTCGGTATAGCCGATTACCTTCATGCCGCCCAACGTAATGATGATGGCGAAAATGGCCAAGCCCGCTATGCACAATTTGAAATCGATGCCGGAGATACCGTTGATGGCGATTGCCCCGAGGTACAGTATCGACGTTAGGTTAACGATTACGTACAGCAGCAGCCAGAACACGGCCATAATCATGGCAACCGTGCTGTTGTAACGCTGGTGCAGGAATTGCGGCATGGTGAATATCTTGTTCTTGAGATACACCGGTATAAAGAATACCGCTACGATGATCAGCGTCAAAGCGGCCATCCACTCATAGGTTGATATAGCCAGGCCCATGGTAAAGCCGTTGCCGCTCATGGCCACGAACTGCTCGGCAGAGATGTTCGATGCAATTAAGGATGCACCGATGGCCCACCAGGTGAGGGAGCCTTCTGCTAAAAAGTAATCTTTGGAGGTAGCGTCGGCATTATGCTTGCGGCGGTATATCCAGTAACCATAACAGGCTACAATAAGGAAATAGACTAAAAATACGATGTAATCGCCGGTCGAAAGAGATTTCATTTATCTGTTTGGTTTAGTATTTAGGAGTTATATGGATTAGTATTATATCGTTTTATTAAATTTTCCAGGGGTGATTGTTCAGCATTTTTTTATTGATAGGATAAATGCTGGTTTAGTACTATTTTCCAATCCTCATACACCGCATTGTAACCGGCAGTGTTCGTTGGTTCAACGTAGGCCACGGCTTTGTTATTGCTGAAAGCCTCCGCTGCCGAAGCAAATATTTCTGCGCCAATGCCGGCACCGAGCGCCGCGCCCATGCTGCCATCGTTATGGTACAGCTCTACCGGTACGCCGGTTGTGTTTACGAATGCCTGAGTAAACACATCGCTGAGGAACATATTGGTTCTGCTGGCCCGTATTACGGTAGGGTTCATGCCGTTCTCACGCATGATATCCAAGCCGTAGCGGAACGCGCAGGCAATACCCTCTTGTGCCGCGCGGTAAATATGTGCTGGGGTGTGCAGGTTCAGATCGATGCCGTGCAGATGCGCGCCAACCTGCTTATTGCAAAGCATACGCTCGGCACCGTTTCCGAAGGGCAAAACACGTAGCCCGTTACTGCCAATAGGCACCAACGCCGCCTCGGCATTCATTTGGGCGTAGCTGAGGTGCGGGGCCGCAGCAGTTTTAACCCAGCGGTACAAGCTGCCGGTGCCATTAATGCATAGCAGAACGCCCAGGCGCTTATTTTCGTTAGCGTAATTTACATGCGCGAAGGTATTTACGCGCGATTGCTTATCATAAGCCAATTGGTCACTCACGCCGTATATAACCCCCGATGTACCTGCGGTAGCGGCCACTTCGCCCGGCTTCAACACGTTTAAAGACAGGGCGTTGTTGGGCTGATCGCCCGCCTTGTAGGTTACGGGGGTGCCGGTACTTAGTTGAAGGGCGGCAGCTACTTCTGCAGTAATACGGCCATGCGATGAGAACACAGGCTTTACTACCGGGAACAGGCTATCGCTAAAACCAAAATATTCGATAATATCCTTAGAAAGCCCATTGAACTGGAAATCGTAAAAGATACCTTCAGACATGGCGGAGGGCGAGGTGGTAATTTCTCCGGTAAGTTTCATGGCTATATAATCGCCGGGGAGCATCACCTTATCTATCTGCTCGTAAATATCGGGTTCGTTTTGTTTTACCCAAGCCAGTTTGGCTGCGGTAAAGTTGCCCGGCGAGTTCAGCATGTGCGAGAGGCAGGCTTCGTGGCCGATATCCTCAAAGGCTTTATCGCCTATTTCTACGGCCCGGCTATCGCACCAAATAATGCTGTTGCGCAATAGCTGGTGGTTTTTATCAACCAGTACAAGCCCATGCATTTGGTAAGCTATGCCTATTGCGGCAATGTCTTTTGGCTGGTAACCGCCTTTTTTATGGCAGAGGGCAATGGCGTGGCCGGTTTGTTGCCACCACATATCGGGCGATTGCTCGGCCCAGCCCGTTTGCAAAGATAGTATAGGCGACTCCTGCTCGGGGTATTGCGCCGACGCAATAACTGTCTGTGTGACAGTATTTACAACGCTCACTTTTACGGAGGATGTGCCAATATCTATGCCTAACAATAGCATGTGCGGGTTAAATAAGTTTGTTTACTTTGGTAATACGGGGTAACAGCAACGAAATTAAATTATTTTTTGAAATTGCAGCCAAAATGCTGTTAATTAAGCTATAAAAGTTTTTATCACATAAATTTTAAAAAACAGTTTGCGTAAGCCAAAAAGACGCGTATATTTGCAGTCCCAAACGGAGTGGTAGTTCAGCTGGTTAGAATGCCTGCCTGTCACGCAGGAGGTCGCGGGTTCGAGTCCCGTCCATTCCGCAGGAAAATTAAAGGTGTTTAGAGAAATCTAAACACCTTTTTTGATTACCGGATATGCCTTATTACGTTTATATAATGGCTCAGTCTGAAAAGTTGGGGAAGAGATTTCTAAGCATAGATATTTTTGAGCCTAAACAGGGAAAATGTAGTATCTCTAACGCCTCTTGAAGTGGCCTGAAAGCCTTGACCTTTGCATTAAAGGATTGTGCCTGGGGCTTAGTGGTAATCACGGTTGGCTTTATCCGCTGCCCCACCCTGCTATCTAATTTTTTTACATCTTCATTTGTCGGCGAAATTGACAATTCCCGAAGAGGATTGAAAACAATAGCCTATATGCAGTTAAATCATAAAGGTAAAATCTGATCATAAGCTATTTTCCGGGTATACGTGTTGCGTATTTAACCCCCGCAAGCAGAATTTTTTTTGTTATTTCAAGTTCCATTTCATTTCTTGGAGCATATATCATCATGTAGGTTTTTGCGGCGCGTCCCTCCCCGGCAAGCCCATGCAGTTCACCCCATCCTTTTTCAATTACTTCTTTGGTATCACTCGGACTAAGAATGATATGCATAGATCCATCAGAAGGATGAATATGCCCCACCTCGGCGTGCGAAACAGTCACTATAGTCGGATTGCCGGCAGCACTATCTCTCAGGAATATTCCTGCATTATTTCTTTCCAGATAGCTGGTCTTATAGACAAGGTCAAAGGCTTTATCGGCCACCTGCGCATCAAATATTATTTTCTGCAAGTTCCTTATCAGCGTATCATTATGTTGGTCCATTTGCCGGTGCGGCACAGCAAATGGTGCTATTGTGGGTTTGGCCCCATTCCTTTTGGGTAAATTAAAAAGCGTCTTTATATCGCCCGGTTTGCCAATTTCTCCGGCAATACGGCGAATATCTAATGGGTCCTTCATTTGCAGGCTTATTCTCTTGACGGTACGATATCCCTCCAATGTATGGGGAAGGCCGCCGATACCCAAAGCCACCCATCTCAGGTAATCCTGGTAGGCTTCTTTTCCCAATATAAGCTCCATGCCACTTACAACAGTTTGCTTTTGTGTTCCTATGTTTTCTATCCCCAATGAGATCACATCGCCTGGCTTAAGATATACCGGTGGTTTGCGCCCAAGCCCTACCCCGGATGGAGTTCCGGTAGCAATAACGTCTCCTGGCAGCAATGTCATATATTTGCTTACTTCACTAATAAGTCTTTTGATATTAAATATCATATTCCTGGTATTGGCATTTTGCATGGTGTCCCCATTAAGGGTTAACCATATTCTTAAATGCTGAGGATCGCCGATCTCTTCCGGGGCTACCAGGTAAGGCCCAAGGGGAGCAAAATGGTCGGCACTTTTCCCTTTATCCCATTGCCCTCCAGATCCTTCTAACTGCCAAGTTCTTTCACTGTAATCGTTAATCACTGTATAGCCCGCTACATAGTCAAGTGCATTGTCCTCCGCTACGTGGCTCGCTTTTTTTCCTATTACAATGGCCAGCTCTGCCTCATAATCCATTTTCAGGGCATCCGCGGGAATAATCGCATTGTCATATGGGCCACAAAGCGCAGAGGTAGCCTTTAGAAAAATGATGGGTTCGGTCGGACTTGGTGCACCGCCTTCTTTGATATGCTCTTCATAATTCAACCCAATAGCTACAATTTTTGATGGTCTTGCCACACAGGAGGCCATTCGCGTTTGTGCCGGAACTTGCGGGCAAATGGAACTATTTTTAACTACCCATTCTTCCAATCGTTTGATCCCGTTTCCCGCAAAAAACTTTTCATTGTAGTCTTCCCCGAAAGCGGATACATCCAGCATTTTGCCATCTGCGGTAAGCACACCAGGTTTTTCGTCGCCCTCATTTCCGAACCGGAATAACTTAACACTGGTTTTATTTTGCGCCTGGCACAAAATAAAAGCGAACAATAAACAAGTGATCGTAAACAGTAACCGTTTTAAGCTCATGGTTTTTTAAAGTTAATAGTGGATGTATGATTGAGTTTATTGCCTCTGTTTTTGACATAGGGATATTGATCAGCAGGTGATTTTAAACATGTTATAATCTACTATCAACACTATATTTTCCGGCTCCTGCAAACATTATAGTGAGGTAGCAGCCGAGGGAAACATAAACAAGTTCTGCATGGTCCTGCCCGAAGGAAAAATGGTGCATCGTGATAAAAACAACCAATAGATTAATCACAATAAAAAGTGCTGCAAGTCTTGTTGCGATTCCAAGCATAACCAATAGCGAACAAATACTGTCAGATATTAATGCAAAAATTAAACTTACAGTTACGCCTACATGCAATGGATCAGGGAAATGCTGCTGCATTTGAGAGAAGTTTGTAAACTTCTCAATGCCGTGTTTGCCAAAAAGGCTTATTCCAGCCCATAACCGCAATATTAGCAATGCCAGATCAACATTAGCCGGAATAAAACTGAGGTTCAAGATCTTTTTCATATATTATTAATTTAATGGTTGAATAAATTATTTAGCAGAGTTGTATGTCTCTGTCACTACCCCGGATAGTATTTACTGCTGTCCATACATCACAAGTGATGCTTTGGCAATGAGGTTATTATTTATGATCATCCCCACTATGGCAGGGGTAGCATTTTTGCCTAATGTTAACTTTGATTTTAATGCATATACAGTTATAATGTACATATGCGGAGTGCCCGGAGGAGGGCAGGGGCCACCGTAACCCGGCATACCTGCATCATTATTGCCGGGTATTGCTTCTTTAGGCATCAGGCCTTTTGAGACATCACCCGCACCGGGAGCAAGCCCGGTAGTGGCAGCCGGAATGTTGTATACAACCCAATGCCAAAAGCCGCTTCCTGTTGCAGCATCTTTATCATACATTGTTACCGCGAAACTTTGCGTACCAGCAGGCGCATTCTCCCAATGCAACTCCGGTGAAATATTTTCACCGGTACAACCGAAACCATTCAGAAACTGTTTTTGGGTAGCCTGACCTCCAATGTCATTACTTTTTAAAGTGAAAGTTTGGGCATCCGCAATTGCCGTAAATCCAATTGCCAATAAAATAAGAAGGGATCGTTTCATGTTGCTTTGGTGTTTTAATCTACCACCAAAGCTAAAATGCCTTTATACTTCCCGTTAGTACAATTTATAGTAAAGTGGATACAATTTACAGGCGGGCCTTACCGGGAGTGAATTTTTCACGAAAATCAGATGGCGACAAACCCGTATTCTTTTTAAAAAAGCGACTGAAGTAAGAAGGATTTTCAAAGCCAAGTCTATATGAAATCCCGGCCACCTGTATTTCGGTATGCAGCAAATATGATTTAGCTTCCAGTATTAATTTTTCCTGAATATGAGCTGATGCGGTTTTGCCCGAGAGTACTTTGATTAATGAGTTGAGATAATTAGGATTAACCGTTAATTGTTTGGCGATGAGCGATACGCTAACAGGGCTTACTTTAGTTTGCAAAGACAGCTGATGAATCGTTTCATCCAGGATTAGCCGGAATCTATTAAATAGCGATTTATGGATCCTGGTTTCCTCTGTAAAGGCCTTAACGTGGTTATTGTATATACGTTTGATATGATGCAGATACACCTGCAATATCTTTTTCAACATTTCTAATTTATCGGGTGCTGTTGAATACATTTCTTTGATCATTTCTTCGGCGCACTGTATTATGCCGGACGTGTCTTCTGACGATAGATATAAAACAGGTTCGGAGTTAAAGTTGAAAAATGGGTAATCAGCATCAAAATGCTTACCCATCATGTCCAACCCTAGAAATGCGGGAGTAAAATAGATAACATAGCCCGTAAGCGGACCCTTTCTCGTCCAGGATTCCAATTTCCCGGGATAAGTAAAACACATGCAGTTATCCGAAACTGTATAAATTTTTTCGCCTCCTGTAAAGCTTAGATTTGTATTGGTAAAATGAATAACCCTAAAAAAATTCGACCTGCACAAAGGCATTTCTAATAACCTCTCGTCCGGTTGATCCTCCAGTTTCATACACATTATTTCCGGGTGAAGCGGAGCACCCATACCATAAAATTTAAAGAAATCTGAAATGGTTTCTATAAATGGAATATGTGCTGTTTTCTGGTACATATAACAAATGTATTATTTTGCTATCAATTCCGATTTACATGGATATTCCTTGCGGCTTGACCAGGCTGTGCCATGCGCTTTGGAGCCTCAAGTTGTGTATTTTATGAATTAAAAGTAGTTGTGAAATGTACCAGCCTGTTTTGTTCAGAATGTGCTTTGTTAAAAACATCATGTGTAGAAGCTCCTGCGCTTCGATTTTGTATGCTACAGTTTCCTCTTTTTTTGATTTTTGGATAGCCTGATCCCCGTTATCCGATAAAACCCCAACAATCCAGACATTTTAAAACACAGCACTTTCATCATTATCATTATCTTCGCTACAACCTAAAATACAATTAATGGACAACCAGCGCTTTATCACCCAAACCAAAGGAATGTTGCCGGATGACCTCTCGGACGAAACCCTCACCTATTATTTAATCGAAGCTGGTGCCGAACCGGATAGCATCCCGGGAATTATCGAAACAGCCAAAGCCGAGTATGCCGTGGAATTGCAAAAAATTTACAGCGTAAAAATAAATTGAGCTATTACATGTGGTTGTCCTTTTCTGTAGCGGGCTTTATTTCCTTTTTATTCATCTTTCCCTGGCTTAATTTCACCGTCGACCGGGTTTTCATCTGTTCGATTGTGGGCGCGGTTTTTTGCTGTGCCAGCGGGTTCCTTGCCTGGGCCTACCGTAAAACATGGGAGCCCGAATTTGTGCAGAAACATGGCCGGCCAAAAATTCAATTGGCATTGTTGTTTGCGGTTTGCGTTATTCCCAGTACCATAGTCTATTTTATTTTTTCGTCCAGGTTCGATGGCGTGCACGATGATATTTTGAAAGACACCCAGGTGGAGGTAACCGGCCATCTGGTTGATGGGAGCTCGGTTAGGGTGCAGCGCCTGCTAAGGGGCGGAGGCGCAGATTTTACCCATGTGGTGGTTGAATTTGCCACCAATGAAGGGGATATGCAAGACGTAACTAAAGAAGTATCGGAATATGAGTTTAAAAGATTGTATAAGGGCCAAACGGTGCCGGTGCTTTACTCAAAAATAAACCCACGCAACATTGCCATTTTAATTGATGACGACAGCTATCGCAAATTCAAGAATTCGAGCGAAAGGGATTTTACCCCTGACGATTTGCTGCGCTTGCTATCGATAAAACCAACAGCCATGGTTGCCGAGCTGAACAAAATTGCCTACGGTTGGGTTTACGTAACACAGCGAAAGATGTGGGTGAACAACAGGAAGCAAAGCGCTGTGAATACAGACGGCCGCGAGCTCAGGTTTATTGGTGACGCGACGTATAACTTAACCTATCCTGATAAGCTGATTGCCAGCGGCTTTACCAAAACCAGTACCGACGGCCAGTACGATTTAATGCATACCGGCCTTAAAACCTTCGAAAACAAGCAATACACCATCAATATTTCGGGCATCGGGAATCAGGACGAGGAGCTTTCTGTTATATCAGTGGTTAAAAAATAGAAACGGTTATCCGAATAGCTGCCAGCTAGTTTGACTCGAAAAGTATTACTTCACCTTCCTCAAATACAAACTACCGCCTGCGCCCGATACCTCGCCACGGCTGTTATTGAATTTCTTGTCCCATGAGGACAAGGGCAGGAAATCAAAGTCACTTTTGTTGGTAACCCCGTCGTTAAGCAGGTAATTTAGCCAAAAGGTCATTTTAAAATTTTCATTGAACATTAAGAACGCCCTTAACAGGTAAGCCTCGTTCCAGAATACTTTATTATTTATCAAGTCCTGCGGATACTCGAACGGATACCTGATATCATGAAAATGGATGTAAACGCCGGGGTTGAGCAGGGGCAGTATTTTGAATATAATGGTATTGAGATCACTCCCCACCTTTGATACATGGGAACTATCCACGAATAGAAGATCGTTCTCCTGCAATGTGGCGAAGATAGAGAGGTCGATGTCCTGAATGGGTTTTTCAATGAGCTTTACACGGCCCTTATCCTTTTCGGTCAGTTTGTTGTTCAAGTTCGAAAAATCAATATCGATGAATGTGAAGTCGACAATGCACCATCTAAATAAAGGTCATTCGTATCTAACATTACTGCGGATGAATAGCCGCACCCGATTTCGATGATCCTCGCCGGCTTAATTTTTCTCAGCATGTAGTTTAAGACGGGCGCATCATCGTACGAAAAAGAATTATTATCAAAAATAAACCTTATTTGATTATCCAGGAACGAGGGCGCTTCTGCGCTCATCTTCTGAAACTCCAGCAGCGTGTCAACCTGTCCCTGCCTGTTGAGGTCGATTCCGTCGAGGGGGTCGTTTAGGTTGAAATTTTTATCGGCCCGCGTGTTTACGTCGGCAAGAGAAGGTATGACGCTGTAGTAATGCCCGCCAGGGAAGCTTTCATTTTCTATGGTCACCGGCAACCGCCTGCTATCCAGTATAAACTGCGGAACAAATGGGCGTAAAAGTTTCTTGATTGTTTTGTTCATCATTTTCACGGGAAATTTACAAGGAAATTCCCGCAGTTCAAATCACAAACGCTGCAGTTTGCCAAAAGCCTGGCAAATGAAGCGTATAAGTAACTTTATACAAACAAAACGCCCCCTTGAACAATAGTCCACGGGGGCGTTGTATAGAGGCCTATAAAACTTACTTCAAATCAAATCTATCCAGGTTCATTACTTTGGCCCAGGCTGCTACGAAATCGGTAACGAATTTCTCCTGGGCATCGGCGCTGCCGTACACTTCGGCAACTGCCCGCAGTTCGGAGTTAGAGCCCAATACGAGGTCGGCACGGGTGGCGGTCCATTTGGGTTCGCCGGTAGCGCGGTCAGTTCCCTGGTAAAGTTCCTTATCAGCAGAAATGGCTTTCCATGCGGTGCCCATATCCAGCAGGTTCAGGAAGAAATCGTTGCTGAGTACGCCGGGGCGCGAGGTGAATACGCCGTGTTGAGAGCCATCGTAGTTGGTGCCCAGCACACGCATACCGCCAAGCAATACGGTAAGTTCGGGCGCGGTAAGGTTAAGCAGATGGGCCTTATCTACCAGTAAAGCTTCGGTAGCCACAGGCACCCGGCTTTTGGGGTAATTACGGAAACCATCGGCAGCCGGCTCCAGGTACCCAAACGATTCTACATCGGTTTGCGCCTGCGAGGCATCCATCCGGCCGGCCGTAAACGGAACGGTAAGCGAATGCCCGGCATCGGCAGCAGCTTTTTCTACCGCTGCGGAACCGGCCAGTACGATCAGGTCGGCAAGGGAAACCTTTTTCCCGTCGGTTTGCGCACCGTTGAAATCCTTTTGAATCCCTTCCAACGCACTTAATACATTTTGTAACTGCGCCGGGTTGTTTACTTGCCAGTATTTTTGCGGTGCCAGACGGATGCGCGCACCATTTGCGCCGCCGCGTTTATCAGAACCACGGAAAGATGATGCCGAAGCCCAGGCGGTAGATACCAGTTCTGATACGCTTAAGCCCGACGCTAATACTTTCGCCTTTAAACCGGCGATATCATCTTCGGTAACCAGGGCGTGGTCGAGTGCGGGGATTGGGTCCTGCCAAAGCAGTTCTTCCTGCGGTACATCGGGGCCAAGGTAACGGGCTATGGGGCCCATATCGCGGTGAGTTAATTTATACCAGGCACGTGCGAATGCATCAGCAAAAGCATCGGGGTTTTCCAGGAAACGGCGCGATATTTTCTCGTAAGCCGGATCGAACCGTAGGGCAAGATCCGTAGTAAGCATCGTCGGGCGGTGTTTCTTTTCGGCATCGTAAGCATCCGGAATAATTGCGTCCGCATCTTTTGCCACCCATTGCTGCGCGCCTGCGGGGCTTTTGGTCAGCTCCCACTCAAAGCCCAGGAGATTCTCGAAGAAGTTATTGCTCCATTGGGTTGGGGTTTTGGTCCAGATAACTTCCAGCCCGCTGGTAATGGTATCGGCACCCTTGCCCGATGCATAGCTGTTGCCCCAGCCAAAGCCCTGCTGCTCTATACCGGCAGCTTCGGGTTCTTTGCCCACATGGTCGGAAGAGGCAGCGCCATGTGTTTTACCAAAACTGTGCCCGCCGGCTATCAGCGCAACGGTTTCCTCGTCGTTCATGGCCATGCGGCCAAACGTTTCACGTATATCCCTAGCGGCTGCAACGGGGTCGGGGTTCCCGTCGGGTCCTTCAGGATTTACATATATCAGGCCCATATGTGCAGCCCCAAGTGGTTTTTCTAAATTACGGGTATGGATGTCGCTATTCGCATCTTCATCTGATACCAATACGCCATGCCCTTCAACGCCGGCCGAGCCATCTGCATATCGTTTATCGTTACCGAGCCAGGTAGTTTCTGAGCCCCAGTAAACAGATTCGTCTGCTTCCCAAACATCTTCGCGGCCCCCTGCAAAGCCGAAAGTTTTAAAACCCATCGATTCGAGGGCGATGTTGCCGGTGAGTATCATCAAATCGGCCCAGGATATTTTGCGGCCATATTTTTGTTTTATGGGCCACAGCAACCTGCGGGCCTTATCAAGGCTAACGTTATCGGGCCAGCTGTTCAAAGGCGCAAAACGCTGCATGCCCGCACCTGCGCCACCGCGGCCATCCCCCACGCGGTAAGTGCCTGCGCTGTGCCAGGCCATACGTATAAAAAGGCCGCCGTAATGGCCAAAATCTGCAGGCCACCAGTCCTGCGAGTCGGTCATCAACGCGTGCAGATCTTGTTTCACGGCTTCCAGATCCAAGCTATTGAATGCTTCTGCGTAGTCGAAATTGCCCATTGGGTTAGATAAGGAAGAGTTCTGGCGCAGGATGCTTAGTTTAAGCTGGTTGGGCCACCAGTCTTCGTTGCGGGTTCCGCCGCCAGCGGCCTTAGGCTTCATACTGCCATTGTGGAATGGGCATTTGCTGATGTCGTTTGAATCTTTTTCCATAATTGGTTGGTTTTTATAGTAAATGCTTGCCCGCAGGTTTTATTGACAGGCGATATAAAATTAAGGAATCTGAACGCAGGATGCCAATCATTTAATTCTATATGCGATAGCAAAAAGCTATGGAATTACAAGGCGTATTTTATGCATGCGGGAGATTGATTGGCGGCGCGCATTACATGCTTTTACAAGGCATATTTCAGATGCAATGCTAAGCCCGCCTAACGAAAAGTGCGCGAATTTCACTGAGCGCTTTCCGGACAGGCGCGCTTGCAAGAACTTTTCCGGAGCGCCAATCAGAACAGTCCGTCCATATAAAAAACATTGAATTTATGCCCGTCAGGGTCCGTAAAAATAAACCCGTAATAGCCCGGGCCAAATTCTTCTGGCTGCGATACTACTGTGCCGCCGGCTTGCTCAACTTCTTGCGCCCAGGTATCTGCCTCGGCTTTGCTTTGTGCTGCAATGGTAAAAATGATTTCGTTGCCTTGCGTCAAATCGGCCAGGTTACCTTTGATGTTTTTCTGTAGACTATCCTTTATAAAAAAGTGGATTATAAAACTATCGTCGCCAAATAAAAAGCTGGTAAGGTCGTTATTGGGTTCTCCGTTTTGCTTAAAGCCCAGGCGGGTATAAAAGTTGGTGGTGCGCTGCAAATCGGCCACGGCAAAATTGGCCCATATTTTTTTGGTATGCATGGTTTGCTTTTTTAGTCTAAAGTATAATTTCGTATTGATTTACTCGCAATTATTATGCCGCGGTGGAAGCAATCTTCGGGACTAAAGAGCTTGCAAAATATCAAAATCAAAAAGGCCTCAAATTTTTCGACTTGAGGCTTTCCAATTTAATTCTGGGTAGCTGGAACATGACTTTTATCGAGCCGCGTAGTACAAGATTTACAAATCTTATCTCATATCTAACATCGGTTCGAGCCCAGTCTGGGGAGCAAAGCCCCGCATGTCTGCGAGGGCACTGAAAAAGTCCTTTTAGAAAAAGAGGTGTAAAAAAGGAGCAGGAAGGATTGTCTTTCTGCTCCTTTTTTTGTATTTTAAAGGTGTATTAGAACGCCTTTCAGATGTTAGCTCAACAACAAAAGATCCAATTTAGCGCGTTTTCGGGATTGTATGATTTGATCGTACCCAAAGACAATCTTCTTCGCAAGATCAATGAACTGATAGATTTTACTTTTATCCTTGAAGAGCTGGTTGACAAAT
>NZ_JBFUEA010000034.1:0-17848 GCF_056404435.1 Mucilaginibacter sp. P2_D11 | reverse complement strand
GTCATTGAGTCATTCTTTGCACACTGATGAATGAATAAACAATATAAAATATAGAAAAGTCACCTGTCCTGGTGTCGAACGAGTTAACAATGACTCAATGACCCAATGACCTGGTGACCAATCTGAAGAAATTCAGGTGCCTATATCGGCGGTGTCCACCTCTTCCCATTCCGAACAGAGAAGTTAAGCCCGCCAGAGCCGATGGTACTGCAGTAAAATGTGGGAGAGTAGGTCGGTGCCAAATCTTAAAGTTAAACCCCCTTGCGTAAGCTTGGGGGTTTCTTTATTTATAGCCCAACAAAGCCGATAGTACTGTCCGCTGGCTAGCGGATGGGAGCCCCGGATAGCCGGGACATAAGTAGGTCGGTGCCAAATCTTAAAGTTACCCCCCCCTTGCGCAAGCTTGGGGGTTTCTTTATTTATAGACTATTTGCCTGCCCATCCCCCCAAAGCGTTCACGCTGCGCAGCGTGAACACCGTGAACACTACCATACCCCTCATAATCAGGAGTTTCCAAATTTGCGCATGGTGTCAAAATCGTGTCACCACTTTTATTGTTGGATGTAGTTATATTATCATCGGTAGCAATTCTATTCAATTGTTACCATTGCTTTTATCACACCGTTTGCCGGGTTAAGCCAGCTCTCGAATTTATCGCTCACTTCATCAAAAGCAACGCGGTTGGTAATGTAGGTTTCTGGTTTTATCCAGCCGTTTTTAATGGCTTGTATTACTTGTTCAAAATCTTCGCGGGTTGCATTACGACTGCTCATCAGCGTGGCTTCCCGTTTATGAAATTCGGGGTGACTAACGATAAGATCGCCTTTTTGCAGCCCAACCAAAACGTATCGCCCGCCATGCGCCAAATAATTAAATCCGTTGTTAATGGCCTTTTGACTGCCGGTTGCATCTATCACAACGGTGGGCATATCGCCACCGGTAATTTCGTTTAAGCAACCGGCGATATCTTCTGTTTGCACGTTAATGGTAAAGTCTACATTTAGCTTTTCACGGCAAAATGATAAACGCTGCCCGTTCACATCGGCAGCAATTACGCGGCCACCGGCCATGCGCGCAAATTCCATAATTCCCAACCCTATTGGGCCGGCACCAACAACAAGCACATATTCGCCTTGTTTAACATCAGCCCTCCTCACTCCGTGTGCACCTATGGCTAAAGGTTCTATCAGCGCCAGCTCATCAAAACCCAATCCTTCGCCTTTAACAAGTAAACGCGTAGGCACCTGCATATATTCGGCCATGCCGCCATCGGTATGCACACCGCAAACCTGTATGCTGGTACAACAGTTTGGCTTTTGCGAACGGCAGGCTATGCAGTGCCCGCAGTTGTAGTAAGGGATAAAGGTAACTGCTTCGCCTTTTTCGAAACCTTCCGCTCCGCCTGTATCTATCAATTCGCCAGCTAACTCGTGGCCCAAAATACGCGGGTAGCTAAAGTAGGGTTGCGTACCTTCGAAGGCGTGCAGGTCGGTCCCGCAAATGCCTACCCTTTTAATTTTCAGCAGGGCATTGCCCGGTTGCAGCACAGGTAGATCCGCAACGCCGTATTCTAAATGCCCGGGCTTAATACACGTTAATATTTTCATTTACACTGGTTAAATAATTTGTTCATATTACCAATTTTTGAGTGTCCGGTGAATGTTACTGTTGATAAACCCTATTGATGATGAAGGGCAGGTAATCAGCACTTATCAAACCTTCGATGCTCAGTTTGCGCCAAAACTCGACAGGGATAACCGAAGTGGCCATGGCCACATTGTTCTTAACCCGTGCCGGATTGGTAGTGTTTAATGCAACACTCGTAACTCCGGGAGCACTCAAAGCAAACTGCACACAGGCAACAGCAGGCATAACGCCAAACTCACGGCAAATGGCGTCAAAACTATCCCGCCAGGCAATCAAACGTCTACCCTCATCAGTCTGCGGGTCTACGGGCCGGTAATTATAAAACCCGCCGCCGGTTAAAAATCCCGCGTTAAAAACAGCGGAGTTAATGATGATTATACCCCTGGCTTCCAGCTCTTTCATAAAGCGTATCAGTTCTGGCGGATGGCTGTGGATGGTCATACTGTTAGCAATCATCACCCAGTCCAGCCCTACGTCATTTGTTATTCTTTGAATAATTTTCCAATCTTTTGCGCCAACGCCTATCGCTTTTACTTCGCCTTTTTGCTTTAAATCCGCCAGTGCGCGGTAAGCCTCCAGTATATCCTGGTAACGTTTGTCACGGTCGCCGTCACTATCTGCGGCCAGCAGGTACTCATCAGGATCGTGCACAGATACAAGCGAGGCTTTATACCCGTTTAAGAGGTGGTTGCCTTGTTCGTAACATTGCAATATCCCATCGTAGCTGATGCTTTGTACGGCGTCGTATTGAAGCCCTTTCCAAACGCCGGGTTCAAAAGTTGGTTCTTCGGTTCTCAACTCAGTGCGCAACCAGCCCAGTTTATTGCTGATGAGTACATCTTCGGGTGCAACACCTGTTTGTTTCAGGCAGTTTCCGATGCATTCAAGCGAAAGGCCGGCCCCATATTTTCCGGCGGTGTCAAAAACAACCGGCTTTGCAGAGGAGGCAATGCATTCTTTTACGATAGCAAGTTTAACGCTATCCGGCAAAGCAACATATAAATTACCCAGGCCGCTGGTGCCAAAAATTACCTCAGGTAGGTTAATGCCTGTCATTCTTTTTAATTTAGTTCTATTTTTAAGCCCAATACGGTCCAGGCAGGCATATTGGCAGGTTTTGTGATAACGAGCGCATCACCCTCCTGTTTCCATTGTAGTTTTTGCGTATTGCCTAAAAGCTTTACCGACTTAATGGCCTTGTCATTTACTTTTGAATTTTTTCCAAGCGAGGTAATTCGAATATCTCCCGTAGGAGTATCCATGCAGAACGCATATAGGTTGTTGCCTTTGGTGGTAAAGCGGATATCGGTTGGCTGATAAGCATTAACATCGCTTAAGCCGCCAAACTGGCCTTTTTTCTGGTTTGTTTTGACGGTTGAAGGGCCCTCGCCGTAAATTTTCCAGGGGCGGGTACCATAAATGCCTTCGCCGTTCGCCGGTATCCAGTCTGCAATCTGCTCTACAATAGCCAGCACATCGGGCTCCAGGTCGCCTTCGGGTGTTTGCACAACGTTTATCAGCAGGTTTCCGTTCTTGCTTACGATATCCAGCAGCATTTGTATTACTTCTGTACCTGTGCGGTATTTTTGCCCGGTTTGGTAAAACCAGTCGCCTATGGAGGTGTCTGTTTGCCATGGGTAAGTGCTTATAGAATCGAGCACTCCGCGCTCTACATCCTGCGCCCATTTTCCGTCAGATGCTTCTTTACAATTGTAAACTGCCGTCAGTTTGCCGCCGTTGTGGTCAATATCCCCATTGTAATAATTTGCCAGCATGCTGCGGCCCACCACATCGAAAGGTAATTTACTATCAGAATACAGCAGGTCGGGGTGATAGGTGTCCACCAGTTCTTTAATTTCTGCATACCATTGTTTCATGTATTCAGGATTGGTAGTAAGCCATCCGTTATCGCCGGCTGCGGCCTTGGTGTGGTAAAGATCGGCATATTGCGGGTCGGCGCCATCATAAGGTATCCCTTTATATTGCCCGGCGGTGTCGGCACCGTGTGCAGGCTGGTACCAGGTATAGCTGGCCGCCAAATGTTCTGATACGCCAAACCTAAGGCCCTGTTTTTTTGCGGCTTTTTGCCAAAGGCCAACCACATCTTTATGCGGCCCCATATTAACTGCATTCCATTTATGGATCTTTGAGTTCCATAAAAAGAAATTATCGTGATGGCTGGCCATGCTCACAAAGTATTTTGCGCCCGCCCGTTTGTACAGCGCCATCAGTTTTTCGGGGCTCCATTTTTCGGCTCTCCATAATGGGATAATATCCTTGTACCCGAATTTTGAAGGGCTGCCGTAATGTGCTACATGATATTTGTTTTGCCTGCTGTTCTCCACGTACATATTGCGGGCGTACCAATCGCCCTGGCGCGGAACAGCCTGCGGCCCCCAGTGTGCCCAAATACCGAATTTGGCATCCCTAAACCACTCCGGGTATTTATATTCTTTTAATGACGCATCCGTAGGTTTAAAAGGCCCACTATTTATTGGCAGATCCTGGGCGCAAACAACCGATACGCTCATTGCCAGTGCCGTTACGGTTAAGCAGGTTAATGTTAGTTTTTTTCTCATAGTTTATTGGCTTGATTTTTAATTAAGATCAATTTAAATGGAGGTATTAAAGAACCGGGGAAACGGGTAATTCGGTTGGTGTGAGCTTGCTCACGCGATGACCCCTTAGGCCAAACAAGGCAATTACGATGAAACATACCAGCGGCACATAATAGGCCTCCTGGATATTGCCTGTAGTATCACTAACGTAGCCGAATATGCGGGGGATGATCGCTCCGCCGACGATTGACATAATAATGAGACTGCTGCCGAATTCAGTATCGCTTTTCAGATCTTTAATGCCCAGCGCAAATATGGTAGGGAACATAATAGACATGAAAAAGCAAATACCGATTACGGTGTAAACCGTGATAATGCCATGAGCAAAAACGGCTACCAAACAAAGCGCGATATTGATGATGGCGTAGATGGCGAGCAAGTTTTCTGATTTAAAAAACTTCATTAGCGCCGTGCCCACAAATCGCCCGGCAAGGAACGCGCCACCGCATATGCCAAGGTAATCGGCCGCTTCTATATCCGATAATTTTGCGGCGCGTGTTGCGTATAAAATAAAAAGGCTAAATACTGATACCTGCGCGCCTACATAAAAAAATTGCGCGGCTACTCCCCACGATAAATGCCTGTGTTTAAGTGCATGGAGGATATTTTTACTCGCGGCAGGCCCGTCGTTATTTTGGATTTTAGGGAGTTTAGTGAACGAAAAGACAATAGCAATAAGCACCAGGATGGCACCTAAAACCAAATAAGGCATTTTTACGGTTGATGCTTCGGCTGCAAGCGCTATTTTACGTGCACTTGCGCCCATTGCATCTAATTGGGCGGGCGTATTGCCTTTGTTTAGAATAAGTCGCGCACCAATAATAGGGGCAAGCGTAGCAGCGAGCCCATTAAACGACTGCGCAAAATTTAATCGGAAGGTAGCGTTTTTCGGGTCGCCCAGAACGGTGATATAAGGATTGGCGGCAGTCTCCAGTATGGTTAAGCCGCAGGCAATAACAAATAACGCACCTAAAAACGGGGCATATTCCTGCGTGTTGGCCGCCGGGATAAAAAGAAAGCAGCCCAAAGCAAAAAACAGCAGGCCGGTTATAATACCGGTTTTATAGCCAAACTTTTTCATGATATAGCCGGCGGGCAACGCCATAATAAAATAAGCGATGAATACGGCAGAATCTACCAGTGTGGCCTGTACGGTTGAAAGTGTAAACGACCGTTTTAAATGCGGTATTAGTATAGGGTCGAGATTATGGGCAAAACCCCACAAAAAAAATAACGAAGTTATTAGAATTACCGGGAACAAGGTGCTTTGCGCTTTCTGTGTCATAAAATCCAGGAATGATGTTACAATTGGTTGTCCAAAGAAAGCGCGTTTAAAGATCTATGGAGAAAAAAAATTATCCGGTTATTAAGGTATTTTATCTTCTATTCATTCTAATTGCTATTTTTAGGAATATTTATTGAAATGAAGCCACAATTACTTAAGGTACCTTATGAACCCGACCACTCTTTTGGCGTGCGAAAGGAAATGAAGCCTAATATCAACAACAGGTGGCATTATCATACGGAAGTGGAACTGATCTATTTCCACAAGGGGCAGGGCACACAGTTCATTGGCGATAACATCAAACAATTTGGGCCGGGGGATATTGTGCTGGTGGGCAGTAATTTGCCTCACTTTTGGAAATTTGAAAATTATGACTTAAACGAACCCGGCGTTGAAGAACCCTATTCTACCGTTATCCATTTTTTTGAAAATTTTATAGGAGAGCGATTCCTGCATTTGCCCGAAGCCAGGCCGGTAAAAAATTTCCTGGAAAGAGCGCGCCGTGGGGTGGTTATCAGCGGTACCGATTCGGAACAAGCCGCCGCGCTAATTGAAAAAGTTCACCAAAAGGATGGTTTGTATAAAATAATCGCTCTTATCGAATGCTTGTGTTTTATGGCCTCATCAAGCCAGGTTACCGAACTTTCATCCATCGGTTACAAGTATGAGTTCCCTGAATCTGAAAATAAACGGATCAATGCCATTTATAACTACACACTCAAGAATTTTCAGCTAAAAATCCTGTTATCCGAGGTTGCCGAAATTGCCGGAATGACCCCGAATTCTTTTTGCAGGTATTTTAAGCATTATACCGGTAAAAGCTATTTCGACTTTTTGACAGACATCCGAATTGGGTATGCCTGCAAATTATTGCTCGAGAATAAGTTGTCGGTGAAACAAATATGCTACGAATGCGGCTATCGGAATTTTTCCTGTTTTCATAAGATTTTTAAAGAGACAACCGGGAAAACGCCGCTGTTATACGCTCAGCAATTTGATGTGAATTGTTAAGCGAGTGGAGAAAGCACTGCCGCAAAGTCTTAAATAGATGGCTTAAGATTTTTGGATTGGCAAGGTGAAATTAAACGCGCTGCCTTTCCCTATTTCACTATCTACCCAAATTTTGCCCTTATGACGATTAATGATTTCAGAGCACAGGTAAAGCCCAATGCCAAAACCATCTATTTTTTCTGTTTCCTTACTTTCTACCCGATAATGAGGGAGAAAAAGTTTTTCAATATTTTCCGGAGATATGCCCATGCCCTGGTCACGTATGCTAACCGTAACTTTACTTTCGTCCAGGTCGCAACCTATTTCAGTTGGCATGCCGGTGCTTGAGTATTTAGCGGCATTGCTCAGCAAATTAACAAATACCTGTTCTATTTTATCACGGTCGGCATTAATAAGGATTGTTTCGCAAGGTGCCATAATAATCGGGTGGGTAGCGGTGATGAAAAGCGTTTCCTCCATCACTTCACTGAGTAATTCATTCAAGCTGAATGTTTGTTTCGTGAGGTGGATCTTCCCTGCTTCGGCACCGGATAAGTTGAGGAGGCTGTTAATCATATTGAGCATTTTCCTCACCTGTTTTTCCACCTTTGAAAGCGCACCAATTGAAAAACTATCCTTTTGTTTCTTCGCCCAGTTATTTAGCATTTGCACATAGGCTTTTAAAGCCGTCAGCGGAGTTTTAAGTTCATGGCTAACGATGCCGATAAATTTGCTACGCCGCAAATCGTTTTGCTTTTGTTCGGTAATGTCAATTACAATACCAGAGAAATAGGTGTTGTTAATATCGGATGTACTGAAACCGCCGGTAATACTCAACCAATGAGTTTTTTTCTCAGACGGCAAGATAACCGGACATTCCAGGTATAGATTGGTATGCTGTTTAATGGCACTGTCTACTGCTGCCCGAACGCTTCGGCGATGCTTTTCTACCACATTTAACAAGGCATCATCGAACGACATTTCTTCTTCCGGCGAACAGCCGAATAAAACCTTGGTACGGTTAGAGGGAAGGAATTTACTGGTTACAGCATCCATTATCCAAATTCCGACGTTGGCGGAATCGAGTGCCATTTGCGCAACATCAAGAGTCAAAAATGGCTTGTCAGGATCAGTTGCCGGTTGGTTCTCAGAAAGTTCATTCATCATACTGCTCATATCCAAATCAGGCCAAAAATACGGTATTTTAAAGTGATTAGGTGCAGAAGAAATAATGGTTATATTATTAAGACAATCTTTCGTTTCAACCCTTCCCGTATACATGCCATCCGGCCCGGCACGCAGTGGCACTGATGCTGGTCTTACCTCAATACTTTATTTACGGCGTTTATCAGGTATTCCTTTTTGTCGTCGGAGTATTCCCAAAACATTACGCCCGCCATGTCCTTTTTCATCACATAGTAGCACTTTTGCGTTACCGACCATTCATCGTAGTCGGGATTAATCAGGTTAAATTTTCAGGCGGAGGTTTTTCTTTTCCATCAGGCCGACCAGCAGTATCAGTATAAAAGATGTAGCCAGCGATCGCAGAATGCCCACTGCGCCGGTATTGATAAACAGTGGGTATTTTATCAGGAACAGTTTCAGCAAAAACACCTGGAAGTAGGGCATGAGGTAACAGGTGAGGGTGCTGGTACCGGCGGGGCGTATCCAGCTGAAAAGGTTTTTGTTGCCGCGCACATCAACCAGGTAAATCAGCAGTTCGAAAACTAGTATGGTGATACCGGCGCAGATGAATACCCATGCCGGCGTAGCATGTATTTTGGAGATACCCCCCGCGTAGGGCCTGATAACCAACCCCGCTAACAACAGCAATACACCGATTGCGCTGAAAGTGGCCCATAGCAACTGCGTTTTTCCCAGTTCTACCAAACGGGCGTATATACCGGAGATGACGATACCCGTCATCACCAGTGCTACCGATGCGCCATCGCCGATGAGCCAAACCTTGCCTTTGGGCATGATGCTATGGCAAACGATGTTGAGGGCCACAAACGCCACCCAGCAGGCAATAAGGTACGCCAGCTTCCCTTTTAACAGGTAGTATAATATGGCGCAAACCAGGTAGGCCCAGCCAATGATGCCCAGTATGCCCCACCAGCCCGGGCGCACGCCATGCGCAATTTCATCATCGTCGCAGCCTTTGTAGATAATGGCCATTATCAGCAACAAAACAACACCGGCAGAAATCATTAGATTTTTAAAGATTTTTGAAGAATTCTTCGGGTAATCCAGCCATATTAAAAAGAAAGCTACCGTAATGATAAGCGCCCAGGCGGCTTGTACTATCGGTGCTGTAGCTTCGTCATACGATTCGAGGTTGACGTGAAAGAACCCCATAATCAGCAATGCCGCGCTGCGGGTGAGTATGTAGAAGAGCACCTGGCGGGCATTATCCCCTTTTTTGATGCGGTTGTTGATGGCGAAAGGCAGCGACAACCCAACAATGACCAAAAAGGCAGGGAATATAATATCGGCGAAGCCCAATGCATCTTCGCTGGCTTTGGCATGATCTATCCATTCGGGGATGTTTTTTACGCCGCCAACATCGTTAACGAATATCATTAAAAACATGGTGACGGCGCGCAGCACATCGATGGATAAAAGGCGTTTTGGTAATTGCGACATTTTGATTATCTGGGTATAGGCTCGTTTATAATTACCAGTTGTAACCGCGTTCTTTGGCGTAATCGGTAATAATATCCAGCGATGACTTTACACCTCCCGCCAGTTTGCCATGTGTTGCGATCAGGAATTTCCGTGTTGTATGCATAATGTTATTAAAGCTTTATAAGCCCTATATTTATGTTGTTATTTGATAGCTATTTGAGTTGCGAATCATTTAAAAAGGACTTATCACCGGTCAGGAAAAATTGGCTAATAAATCTAAGTATTTATTATTGGTAGCAGTATAGTAGTGGCATAAAATTATTTGTGCGAGACTTTATCTCCTAACTTTGGATAGCGCTAATAACCGGCTGGCAACACACTATATTATGATGAAAAGAACAAGATGCGTTTCCTTGCTGAAACAATGTGTGCTGGCCATATTGCTGGCGCTGCCGGTTTGTGCAATTGCGCAACAGGTTAAAGTGGTTACTAACCATGTAGGATACGAATTCGACAAACCTAAGCACGCCATATTGGTTGCCGAAAGTAAAATTGTAGTGAGCAGCGTTAAATTAATAGATGCAGAAAGCGGTAAGGTAGTTTTTACCTGCAAAGCGAATTACAGCGGCCCGGTAGATAAATGGAAACACTGGCAATTTTACACTGTCGATTTCAGCAGCTTTAACACAATTGGCAATTATAAACTTGTGGTTACCCTGCCGCAAAAAACGGTGAGCTCCTTCCCGTTCGCCATTGGTAAAAACCTGCTGGAGCAGAAAACCATATCAGAAGTGGTATATTATTTTAAAGGGCAGCGCAGTTCTGGCTTGTTGGATAAGGCCGACCGTACGTTGACCTTGTCGGGTAAGGGGAAAGATACCATCGATGCCCACGGCGGCTGGTACGATGCCACGGGCGATTATGGCAAGCATCTTTCGCACCTCTCGTTCTCGGTTTATTTCAATCCGCAGCAGATATCACTTACCGACTGGAGCCTGTTCAAAACCTACGAGTTATTAAGTGCCCGCACGGGTACAGATTATCGCCAATTCAATCGCCGTATTTTGGATGAGGCCATGTACGGTGCCGATTACCTGGTGAGGATACAGGTGAAAGATGGCTCGTTCTATCGCTCGGTTGGTGCGCCGGGGCCGGGCAAATTGCCGAAAGACAGGGTAGTACAGCCAGATGAAGGTAGTTATCGCATCAAGGTGAACAAGAGCCAGTCGTTCACCAAAACTATTGAACAAAAGAGCCTGCGAAGCTATTTGGCAAGTTATCGTTCAGGTGGTGGCTTGGCCATTGCCTCGCTGGCGATGGCATCTGCTTACCCTACATCCGGAGAGTTTAGCAATGCCGATTATTTACAAGCTGCGGAAAATGCTTTCGCCTTCCTCGAAAAACAAAACGCAACTATTGATTACGATGGCAAAGAAAATATCCTCGACGATTATTGTGCCTTAGCCGCCGCTACCGAATTATACAAAGCAACCCATAAAGATGTTTACAAAACAGCGGCAGCGCAACGTGCCGATAACCTCATTGCCAGGCTTGCCGCATGGGCTCAATACAAAAATTACTGGCGCGCCGATGATAAGGACAGGCCGTATTTCCACCCCTCGGATGCCGGGATGCCTGTTGTGAGCCTGCTGGAATTCTGTCCACTTGCAAGTGAAGCGATGCAGCAAAAAATAAAGGCGGCCGTAAAGGCATCCTTGCAATTTGAACTGGGTATTACGCACGAGGTAAACAATCCTTTTGGATACAGTCGCCAGTTGGTGCAGGATACCCTGGGTAACCGCCGCAGCACATTCTTTTTTCCGCATGGCAGCGATGCATCGCCATGGTGGCAGGGCGAGAATGCCCGGTTGGGTTCAATAGCCACAGCCGCAAAAATGGCCGCAGCTTTGTTTAAGGATGATAAGCCATTTCACGACCAGCTGCAAAGCTTCGCGCTCGACCAGCTGAACTGGATACTCGGGCTTAATCCGTTTGATGCCAGCATGCTGCAAGGCACCGGCCATAATAACCCAGCCTATGGCTTTTTCGGTACGTTCGAGTACACCAACGCGCCGGGCGGCATTGTCAATGGTATTACGTCGGGCTTTGAGGACGAGCACGATATCGATTTTAATATCCCATACGCAGTATCGGGTAAAGACTCCGACTGGCGCTGGGCAGAGCAGTGGTTGCCGCATGCCGCCTGGTACCTTTTAGCCGTAGCCACACCATAACTATCGAACACCAATGACTATTATAAAACCTCTATGAAAAAATCAGTCGTCATAAGCCTGTTCTGCCTTTTCGCATTTGCGTGTAACGCGCAAAAAACGCCGCGCTTTAAAGTTATAGCCCTGTACGAAAATGGCGGGCACCACCTCGAATACTCCAAGGCAGCAAAGCTATGGCTGGATAAACTTGCCGCTGACAGCAACTTTACGGTAGACTATATACAGAATACCGATAATATCGACAGTGCCTTTTTAAGCAAATACCAGTTATTTATCCAACTGGATTTCCCGCCGTATGCCTGGAAAGATAAAGCCGTGAAGGCCTTTGAGCAGTATATCAACGAGGGCAGGGGAGGCTGGATAGGTTTCCACCATGCCACGCTGCTGGGCGAGTTTGATGGCTACCCGCTGTGGCCCTGGTTCTATCAGTTTATGGGGCAGATAAAGTTTAAAAACTATATCCCTGTCTTTGCAAAAGGGACTGTGAATGTGGAAGATAAGGCACACCCGGTAATGAAGGGCATACCATCATTGTTTTGGGTGCAAAAAGAAGAGTGGTACACCTACGATAAAAGCCCCAGGTCGAATGTGCACGTGCTGGCATCAGTTGATGAAAGCAGCTATATACCAAACGGCGACGTAAAAATGGGCGACCACCCCGTAGTGTGGATCAACCCCGCTTACAAAGCCCGCAACGTCTATATTTTCATGGGCCACTCGCCGGTATTGTTCGATGATGCGAACTATAAGAAACTTTTCAGCAACGCTATATTCTGGGCCGCTAATAAAAATTAACCCCTAAACCTTATCACAATGCTTAATAGATTAATGCTCATCTGCCTCCTGCTTCCGTTAGCAACACCACGTCATCGGAACGCACACTTCAAATAAATTTCCGGGTTTGGTTCGTTTCCGGGCCCTACTTTATCAGATTTTCGTAATCGTCAATCGTATCTATATCAATGCTTCCCTTTTCAAATAACACGGTGGCGGTATCATCTGCATGGGTCAGGAGTATTTTTTTTGCGCCTTCGTGGCCTTGTAGCAAAAGGAGCTTTGAAAATAAGGAGTGGTGGAACAATGCCGGAGGCCCAGTAGTATCGCCGTAGGTGCAGGCAACAATGGGCATGCCGGTTTCGCCATGTTTATCAATCAGGTTGTCCAGCAATCCAGGGCTTATGAAAGGCTGGTCGCATAGTAAGATGATTGCATTTTCGAGGGATGCGTATTTATTTACCTCGGTGATCGCAAGCCGGATAGAGGAGGCCATACCTTCCTGCCAATGGTTATTATAAAGCGTCGTGGTGCCGTCAATTGGCTTTATTTGGTCGGTATTTGCGCCGAGCACTACCACTATTTGCCCGCATTTTGATTGCTGCGCGCAGTCGACTGCATGTTGCAGCAGGGTTTGGCCATTGTGCAACAGGTTCTGCTTGGGTTGGCCCAGCCTGCTTGATGCGCCGGCCGCAAGGATAATTGCCGCTGTCATTTACAGGCTGTGGATAATGGTTGTTTTATACTTCAATGATCTGCCGTTGCGTTGAGCGGATACAGCCTTTATTTCGGCAAGAATGGCTAAAGCGATTTCTTCGGCCGTTTCAGAACCGATATCAAGTCCCACGGGGCCGTGTATCGCATCCATATTGCCCGCGCTTATTTCGGTTCCGCCGGCTTCCAGTTCGTCCAGCATGCGTTCCAGTTTTTTCCGGGGGCCTAGAATGCCTATGTAGGGCGGTTGCATCGGCAAAAGCGTTTTCAGGAATGCTATTTCGTAATTATAGTTATGCGTCATCAATACGAAGGCCGTTTGCGCGCTTCTGTCAAGCTTATTTAGTACTTCATCGGCTTTTGCAATCAGTATTTTACCCACGCGCGGAAAACGTTCTGCAGTAGCGTAATTTGGCCTGCCATCCACAACCGTAACCTCCCAACCCAGCACTGTGGCCATTTGAGTAAGCGGAATGACATCGTTCCCCGCACCAATAATTACCAGCGAAACCGACGGCTTTACGCATTCTACGAATGCGGTATATTCCTCATAATCCTTCACCGCCGAGCGTTGGCCGTCCAATGCCTCCATTGCATAGCCAAGCAAAAGGCTATCATAAGGCGTTGTTGCCCCGTTGCGTATGATGCCCTGCGCTGTAAGACACAGGCAAGAGCCGGGTTGGGCGGCCTTTCGATTTTGGAGGGAAAACAGCGTAACCAGCACAGCATGGCTGCGCGAAGCAATTACGGTTTTTAATAAGGCAATTGGGTTAGAGTGTTCATGCCTGATAGGCTCTATGAGGATGTGGATGATGCCGTTGCAGCCAAGGCCAACGCCCAGTTTGGCATCGTCATCGTCCATAGTATCGTAAGTAACAAGCAAGGGTTGTTGCTGCATAATTACCATGCGGGCTTTGCGCAGGGCATCGCCTTCCAGGCAGCCGCCGCTTATGGCGCCGGTCAGTTGCCCGTCTTCAGTAATCAGCATCCTGGCACCCGCGCGGCGATAGGCCGAACCTTCTACCAGTACCACGGTAGCCAGCGCGGTTTTAATTCCAAGTTTTACGGCGTCGTCATACGCCGCCACGATGTCGTTGATTTCTTTCATGTTTAACCTATGGCCCGCAGGCTATCCGGTTTTTTGCTTTATACGACGTTCATGTTAAACGGCAGTTTACGGATGCGTTTGCCCGTAAGGTCAAAGATGGCATCAGTAAGGGCAGGGGCGAAAGGGGGGAGGCCCGGTTCGCCTACGCCGCCGGCATCTGCCGTATTTTCCATAATGTGTACTTCTACAGTCGGCATATCTGTTATGCGCGGCATCAGGTAATCGTAAAAGTTATTTTGTTCTACCAAGCCGTTTTTGAAAGTAATTTCGTGTATGGTGGCAGCGCCCAAAGCCATCAGCACCGAGCCTTCTACCTGCGCCCTGATGATATCAGGGTTAACGTACCAGCCGCAGTCCATCACGGCCCAAACTTTGTCTATCTTGATTTTGCCAGCCGCATTGCGCGATACCTTCACCACCTGGCCCACGGTGGTTTCAAAGCATTCGGTAATGGCTACGCCATAGCCCTCGTTCTTTTTCCGCGCCTTCCAGCCAGATACTTCTTCCATGCGGTCTATCAGCCGCTGGCAGCGTTCGTCCTTAAGGTATTCCCTGCGGAAGCTAAGCTGGTCTTTTCCGGCTAGCAGGGCCATCTCGTTGATGAAACTTTCGTATGCGAAGCCGTTGGTGGAAGCATATACCGAACGCCACCACATATTTGGTAGCGGCATTTCGTAAGGCACATCGGCAAAACTGATGTCTTTGATGCTATCGAAATAAGGGTTCAGGAATCCTTCGGTAGTGCTGCCGTTTGGTTTGCTGCGCCCGGGTCCGTTCCAATGGTCGATGTTTTGGCCGGCCATCTTGAATTTGAGTGCAGTAATCGCACCGTTTTCCATTGCACCCTGGCCCCTGTAGGATATACCTGCACGGTATGGGCCTTGCTTAATGTCGTCTTCGCGGGTCCAAATTACCTGTACAGGCACGCCTGCTTGCTTAGAGATGGCCACGGCTTCCTGCGTATAGTCGAGGAAGGCCTTACGCCCGAAGCCACCGCCTAAGAAAGTCATGTTTACAACTACCTTCTCCCTGGGCATCTTGAATTTATCGCTGATGTCGCCCTGCACCCAATCCGGCGCTTGAATCGGGCCCCAAATCTCTATCTTGTCGCTTTGGTAATGCGCAATGCAATTAAGAGGCTCCATGGCCGCGTGAGCCTGATAGGGCGTTTGATAAATTACATCTAATTTTTTGCCGGGTTTAGCCAGTACCGCATCTGGGTTGCCCTGTTTTTTGAAGGAAAGGCCCTCTTTTGTCTTGAGCAATTCCTGGTGGCTTTTGTATATATCGGCCGTATTGACGTGCTCGAAACCTGTTTCGTCCCATACCACTTTAAGGGCTTTACGCCCCTGCATGGCAGCCCAGGTAGAATCGGCCAACACTGCTACGCCATCCCGCGTGGTATTGAAAACCAACATCTGTATCTTGAATACCTGTTTTACGCCGGGTACTTTACGGGCCGCGGTATCATCGAAGCTAATGAGCTTGCCGCGCAGCCTGGGGTTGCGCTCTACGCTGGCGAACAGCATGCCCGGTAGCCTTTTATCCAGGCCGAAAATAGCTTCGCCATTGGTTTTCATCGGCGTATCCAGCTTTTTAAGCGGCTTGCGTATCAGCTTGTAATCAGCCATCGGTTTAAGCGGTACATCCTTTGGTGGCGTAAGCTTCGATGCATCTGCAACCAGTTCACCGTAATTCAGCTTTTTGCCGGTTGGCCGGTGAAAAACCTGGCCCGATTGTGCATAGCAATCAGCAACGGGGGCATTCCATTTGGCGGCGGCTGCCATAATAAGCATCTGGCGCGCGGTGGCACCCAACGTAAGCAGGCGTTTGTAGGATCCCCGTATGGTAGAGCTGCCGCCGGTAATCTGACTGCCGTATTTATGGGGATCGCCTTTGGCGAATACCACTTCGATATCTTTAAGGTCTACTTCCAGTTCTTCGGCGATGATCTGCGGAACCGATTGGTAGGATCCCTGGCCCATCTCGGCACGATGATCCGTTAAGGTAACCTTACCATCCGTACCTATATGCATCCAGGCGTTGAACTCGAAGCCTGTGGCCTCTGCTGCACCTGCCGAAACCAACTGTGCCTTTTTTGCGTTGGCGGGGAAGTAGAAGCCTAAGCAAAGCGCGGTGCCTGCCAGGCCCGATGCCCGTATAAAATCTCTTCTCGATACTCCTTTAGTTTCCATTATGGCTACTGTTTGGGTTTGAATATTTATTTTGCTTTAGCCGATGGGGCATAGGCACCCTTGGCTATCCATTGGCGCACCTGCGCCGCAAATGCTGCCCGGCTTAGGGGCGGTAGTTTGCGGCCATCGCCGGGGTGCCAGGCCCAGCCAACTAAATCGTCGTTGGCCATATGGTCTATCAGCTGGGCTTTGCTGCGCCCGCCGTTCTGTTTGGTATCTAATAATTGCAGGGCCAACTGGCGCGGCGTGCGGCCCTGGAAAACCATGCGCATATTTGCCGGTGGCAAACCCCATTTAGGATTGCCGGGAGGCATATGCAGGCCGGCGGTATTCTCGGCCTGGTGGCAATTGCTGCAGCGGGCAGCATACATACCCTTCCCGTCGATGCCTCGCGTTACGTTCATAGTGTGGATATGGCTATCGTCGCCTTGTAAGGGTGCGTTGCCTGCGGGGTGGCAGTTCATGCAACGGGCACTCATCAGCACTTTGTAAACGGCCATGAAAGCCTTTACCGAGCCTATGCTGTCTTTAGCAGGTGCTTTATAGATGATTTCTTTTGCCGGTTGCGGCCTGAACGACAGGGTAATGGCAGCAACTATGACAGCTATGCAAGTAATGATGCCCAGCTTCTTCATAGTTTGGCTCCCTCCATAGGCATTTCTGCTGCTTTGTGGATAGCCGCCCTAACGCGCTGATAAGTGCCGCAGCGGCAGATATTGCCCGCCATGGCATCATCTATGTCCTGATCTGTAGGGTGGGGGTTCTCGCGCAGCAACACGGCGGCCGACATGATCTGACCCGACTGGCAGTAGCCGCACTGCGGTACGCTTAGTTCGTTCCAGGCTAGCTGCAGTGGATGATTGTTGGAGGCAGACAGGCCCTCTATGGTGACTATCTCCTGCCCGGCGGCCCGGTTCACCTTGGTTACGCAAGATCGTACGGCCTCGCCATTTAAATGCACGGTGCAGGCACCGCATTGTGCTGCGCCGCAGCCGAATTTAGTACCGGTTAGGCCTAGTATGTCACGGATAACCCACAGCAATGGCATATTGGGGTCAACGTTTACTTCTCGTTTTTGCCCGTTTACAGTTATATTCATAAGCGATAATTGGATAAAGTAAATTTAGCCTAATTATTCTGATAAAACATCTACAAGCATTTTGTTTTTTTTGGATGATAATATGTCCGCAGGTTTTTCCGATAACATTTCACAAGAACCGAGGCTGTTTAATTTTTCTCCGCAAGTGTTCCACTTTTGAATGTGGAACACTGATTTTTAAGTTATCATTGATTATCAAATAGTTGTGGTTTTTTGTGGAACGCTTTGGAACACCCCTGTGCTTTAGATAAAGCTCACAAATATCTTAATATTAAATACTTAAGAAAAAAATATGTGAAATATGTCTCGACCTGAAATAGGTTTACACATTAAGTAAACAAATATGGAAGAGAAAGTAGCCTCATTGATTCTTGAAGACCATAATGTAGGGGGTTTAAGTTATCGTACTTTAGCAAAGAAGTATGGAATATCCCGAACTCAAATCCACCGGATGGTGATGTCAAAGCAAAGGAAGCAGAAAAAACCGGCAGTAATCAAAGCGGAGGTAGTGGAAGAGTTAGCCTTACCAGACGACATAAAGTTACTGAAGGAGGAATTG
>NZ_JBFUEA010000033.1:0-19624 GCF_056404435.1 Mucilaginibacter sp. P2_D11 | reverse complement strand
GCAGATATTGAATGCGGGCGAAAGCATTACAATCTTTTTACGGGCATTCGCTTCCTCGCCTAAAACTATGCCATACCTGTTGGCCATTACCGGGTTCCAGGTAGCGGCAATTGCCGAGCCATTTGGTAAAAATGTGGCGGAATCGGTTATCCAGTTGGCCGAAGCCCAATCAAAGCGCTTTATCTCTTCGCGTACACCCAACGGGCCATCATCGCAGGTTAGTTCCGGGATACCTAAACGCGGCACGCCTCCCGATGAAAACAACGCATTGCCGTGAAGCATCTCTATTTTTTCTTCCAGCGTCATTTTGCTGACGATGCTGTTGATCTGCGTTTTAAGCGCAACCTCGTTTTTGTTTTGCGCTGAAACTCCGCCGGCCATCAAAAATGCCATAAAACAGGCAATGGTACATTTCATAAAATATTATTTCTTTTCTCCTTGTAGGTGCTATTTATCTGTGGCCGTAATTTCAACAGGCCCTGCTTTAAGGCCGGCCAGGCGAGCCATTTTCTTCTTTTAAGTTTTCAACTTGTTGCGTGGACCTACCCATATCCACATAGCGTATTGTTGAAATCTTATTTTCAAGGTACCTCATCCCATAATGCTCTAAACATTTTTGAGTGAAGTTCTTAATAAGTACCAAGCCCTCGTTAAATATTTTTCTCGATTCAGGCGATATGATAGGGTTCCTGAAGAAAGCAGGGTGCTCCTTCAGCAAAATACCGATCGTCTCAAAATTCTCTATCAAAGCTTTAATTTCACTTTCATCTAATTCCGGCGCTTTTGAAATCATTTGATTTTCCATACTCTCTTTTTTAACCAGTATCATTTGCCGCGGCAATCGTCATGCGTTCAAACATATCCTTGTTAAAAATTCCGTAATCCATAAGGATCACGGAATTTTTTAAAGTTTAGCTCACCGGAAAACGGTACTGTGTAATTTGCTCACAGTACCGCTATTCCAGAAAAGGCTTTAATCTAACAATACTTTTTACCTATATCCCGCCTTAAGGGCATCATACATAGGCTGGTCCTTTACCACATTGTTTTTTCTGTCGAACATAAAACCTATCTCCCAATGGAATGGCATAATGCCATTGGCTCTCATAGTTTTGGTGGCAAAAGTTGTCCAGTAATCTACCGACTTGTTGTGCATAGCCAGATCCTTAGGAAGATAATTACTGTTGGTGGCGGCAGTCCTCCTCCAAACAGCATATTCACCCAGTATTACAGGGATACCTTTATCAACAAACTTCGCTTTCAACGGTTGGAGTTCAGCAGTGATCCCATCCTCTTCTCCAAAGGTGGCGTTACGGTCCGGCTCAATAGTAGAATGATTCCCGGCCCCCCAGTAATAAACCATTTTGCCCCAACTTGCATCTCCATCTGTTAGTATCGTAAATACTGAAGGCGTGTAGTCATGCACTTCTACCATCAACTTGTTAGGAATGTTGTCTGTTGGAAGCGTGGTCATCAAAGTAGCAGTTTTATTAGGGTCAGTCGTCGGCCCCTGCACCACCAGCACACGGTAACTGTTCCTGCCTCCGGTAGAGCGAACCGCCCTGATGAATGTTTCGTGATAACTATTAAGTATGGCCATCTCCGCGGCATTATTAGCTGAAGGTTCATTCAAGCCGGCAAAAATAAGGTGCTCATCAAAATCGCGCATGGTTGTAGCAATCTGCTCCCAAATAGCTTTTTGCATCGCATTAACAGAATCTTGCTTTATGGCATTGACAACGGGACTATCGTGAGAATTCAGTATCACATACATATCATTAGCCACACACCATCCAACCACTTGTTTCACCCGCGCAAGCCATGCAGGGTCAATTGTTGCTTTGCTCCGGTCGCTTAAATGAGTCCAAACCCAGTTACAAGGAAGCCGTACAGCAGTGAACCCTGATTGTTTCATAAACTTCACATACGACTCGGTCAACTTACTATTCTGCCAATCACCTTCGTTTGGGGATTCCATAGTATTGCCAAAATTTATTCCCATCCCCGTTTGCATTTTCGCCGCCAGTTGCACGGCATTACTGCTCATTCCGGTCATATCCGGCGCAATGGGCGATGTATTATAACTTTTGTATATGGTAGGTGCCTGGGAAACCTGCACCCTCCTGGCCTGGCCATTGGAAGCACTTAGGTATAAAGTACCAGAGCGGGTTGCTCCTGTACTATTTTCTGACAAGGTTGTTACATGGATAACCGTGCTGCCGCTGTTGCCTGATGTTGTGCTTAATTGCAGCCACGAATAAACAGGGTTGCTGATAGTCCAATCGCTACTAGAGGTAAAAGATAAATCTTGTGTTCCGCCTTCAGGCGTAAATGCGATAGCAGATTGGGTAACCGTTAGTTCCGGGGCTGCGTTTTTTGTCTTTTTACAGGAGAATAAAGATATAACTGTAATAACAGTTATCAATATTGTAAAACAATACTTAATTTTCATTTTGTCTTAATTTTAATAAGTTAAAAAAGCCCCACAGCGATATGCTACCGTGGGGCTGTAGGCTATTTGTTTTTCACACACCTAATATTGTCAATGGCGGCATAAAAACCAGTCGCAGTTGGCGACCCCCCGAAATTTTTAAGGGTCATATTATAACTATTCGCACCAGTAGGCCCTAATAAATCGCTTATGCGAGTAACTGATAAACCATCCCCTAATTCGTTAACTTTTGATCTGAACTCAGATAAAGGAATAGTTACAGTTTGCCAACCTTTCGTTTTAAAAGCTTTGGTAACATTTGAATTAGGAATTTTCCATGGCTCATAACGTGCAACGTAAGTGTCACCTGCAAATTCAGTTCTGATATAAAGCGTACCGCCATTCCATGGCTGAGCCACACTTATTTCAAATTGAAGGGCCCAGCTTGAAGGAGGATCTGTAATATTTGCCACAGGTACCCAGTGATTACCCGTATTAGAATTACCCAATGGGGCGTACTTACTGGCACCGCCAGCTAAAACAGGAGAATTAAAATACACATACTGACTATGATTTGTTCCCATCGAACCATTAAAAACGGCCATGTCATAAGTTAAATTAATATCTCCCCACCAGGAATAGCCAAAATTATCACCCCACTCAAAATCTGCTAAAAGACCTACTTTATCGCCATTTTGAGTATTTACTTTATAAGGAGTAGAAACCGTTCCATAACTGGTAACAATGGTCACTGGTCCACTAGCGTAGCTGTACTTACCTGGAGCCACAAACTTAACATAAGCGCCATGTGGGCCTTCTATGAAATTTGTAATAGTAGCACCGCCAAAAGAAATTGACTGAACCGTCTTAAGGTAAGCACCATAAACATAAACCGAATCACCAAGGTCGGCATTACAGTCGGAAATGCCTGCAATGATTGGCTTTGCATTTATGGTATCCAGGGCAATACCACCTTTAGTGGTTACCGTAATGAATTTGGTAGGCGTTAATGCCGGCATCAAAAAGCCAAGGGAGTCGCCATGAAGGCTCGATTTAAATTTGGGGATATTGGTGCCCCCATATACCAGGTGTTCAACCAATACTAAATTTGCACCAAAAAGATAAACCGAATCGCCCGGGTTGGCAAACACATCAGATATAGCATAAATAGTTGGCTTGGGTGGTCCTAATTTAAAGGCGAACGTTGTTGTGCCTGCTGGCGTAGCATATTCTACCGTATAAAGTTTAGTGGTATCAATTTTTCCAAACTCTATAGGAGGTATTTGCACCACGGCGCTGTTAGGCGCAAATAATGCGGAATTGAACGAGGCCGGTACCCCATCAAAATTTATTTTAGTTGCATTTTGTAAATTCTGCCCGGTTATTACCACCCATTGACCCTTTGCCACAGCACTATTCAAAACTGTGTCGTTTGGCGAGGCAACATAACTCTTGATGCTTGCAATAACAGGAGGGGCGCTGTTGGTTGCTGCATCTTTTTTACAAGCCGGCAGGAAAGCCACCAGCAGCAGGAGAAGCGGCAAATAACATAATTGTAAATATGATTTATTTTTCATAACAATATATTTAAGTTTTTTTGATTAATAATATGGTACCGGTGGTTGAGCCAATTTAGGGTCGCTGGTAATCTCCGATGAGGGGATCGGCAACGTAAATGAACCGATAGTTGCCGGAAGCGTAGATGGCGGGGCGATAGTATCCCTTGTGGCAATACGCGTTTTAGGGTCGTAAGTAAACGAGATCCGGCCATGCGTGGCATCCTGGTCATTCAGGAACTTCACCGCATTGCTCGGGTCGTAATAAGAATACCTAACCAGGTCTATCCAATATTGCCCTTCAAAAGCAAGCTCAACCCTTCTCTCCGTACGCATCGAAGCCGGGGTTATCGAAGTCACCATATCCACGCCTGCCCTTGCCCGCACTCTATTAAAATAAAGTAGGGCTTCACCATCGCCCGTGCTCGCATTATTGCCCAAAATAGCTTCGGCATATACCAAATACACATCAGCCAGCCTAAGGATCGCGTTGTGTTCGATGGATGTCCATTCATCCATTGTTGGCGCATTGTTGTCTTTTTCGTTGCCAATAATGTGTTTTTTCAGCCCGGTGCCTGTCGCTTTATAACCACCGGAGGCTTGAAGCAATTCGGGATAAATATCTCCGTTGAGCATAATAGTGGCTTTGCGCCTTACCGTATCCTTATCAGAATACATCCGGTATAGATCATACGTTGGCTGTATGGGTTGCCATCCGCCTTGTTTGTTGGGAAGGAGAGTGTTTGATGGCGAAAAATAAAGTTGTATGTTGTTGCCAGCTCCGTAACCTACGCCTGGCGCCCATTGAAGGGAAAACAATGATTCCTGGTTATCGTTGTATTGTGCCTTAAAAAGGTCGGCATAATTGGGGAGCAATGTCAACCCGCTATTTTTGCACACGTTGCCCGCATACTTTTTAGCACTGTCAAGCAAAGCCTGGTCGCGGCTGCCGCCGCTTTTGCCTACGCCTGCCATGGTCAAATATAATTTGCCCAGCATCCCCTGCGCCGACCAGGTAGTTACCCGGCCTTTTTCGTCTGTTTTGGGAAGATTATTTGCTGCATAAGTCAGGTCGTTGGCAGCGAATTTATAAACGTCTGTAATAATATTACGCGGAATCAGCGGATCTTTGATCAGCTTGCTGTTATCTTCTATAATGGGCACTGCGCCCCAATATACCGCCAAATGGTAATAAGCCACGGCACGAACAAATTTTGCTTCGCCTATGGCCGCATTTTTGTCTGCTGCAGAAATGGACGGATCCGCTTGTTTCTCTATGGCATTGATAACGCCATTGCATTGCCCTATAACATTGTACAAGCCAACCCAGCCATTTGTTACCAGGCCGTTTTGCGCGGTAATGGTGCGTGTAAAAAGCTGTACTATATCGTTGCTGTACCTAAAGCTGCCGGTGCCGCTCAATACGTCGCCAAGCGGTATCAAGGCGCCATTGTTCCATTGCCACCACTCCGAACCAGCGTACAGGCTTGCCGTAGCCAACCGTAGATCGGACCTGGTTTTGTAGAAATTAGTAGAACTTATCTGCGAATTGGACGGGCGGTCCAAAAAGCTCTTTTTACATCCCGCCACTGCTGCCGTGCATAGCAGGATGATGATGATTTTGTGAATTGATTTCATAAACATATATTTTTAATCGGTGATCGTTTTATTATTTCAAGGTTATGTTTGCACCAATGGTAAATACTCTTGGCTGCGGGTAATAACCGCCGTCCCAACCTGCCTGGAGCGGGTTCCACGAACCAACTTCAGGATCCATGCCTTTATATTTGGTAATGATAAATGCATTGGATACGTTGGCATATACCCTGACAGAATGCACAGATATTTTTGACAAAAGACTTTCTGATATCCGGTAACCTAAGGTGATGTTTTTGCACCGCAGGAATGAACCATCCTCGATCATCAAGCTGTTAGGGCGGTTATTGCTGTTGGTATTGTCATTTCTCACCCCTACAATCGTAGTATTTGGGTTGGTAACATATACATTGTCAACATCGGTTGCAGAGCCGGCAGGATTTACCAGGGCCAGTTGCGCATAGTTTAGTACCGATGTGAAAAAGACATAACTGTTTCCCGGACTGCTTTGCTGTATAGCCATTTGGTTAAACACCTTGTTGCCATAGCTGCCGCTGAAGAAAATATTCAGATCGAAGTTTTTGTAGTTGAATGTATTATTGATACCGTACTGGAATTTAGGGATCGGGGAGCCCAAAAATGTTTGGTCCTTCGAGTCGATAACGCCATCGCCATTCAAGTCTTTAAACATACGGTCGCCGTACCAGATACCACCGCCCGCTGCAGAAACAGGGTAAGGGTTACCGTTTGCATCGGCAGGCCGGGCATGGTTCTGAAAATCACCTGGCGTTGCAAATATCCCATCAAATACATAGCCGTAAAATTCGCCAATGGGCTGGCCCACCACTGTTTTTTCAATTATATCGTTAATTACGTACGATTTCTGGCTTAAGTTGGCCTGGTCTCCACCTGCACCTAAACTGGTTACTTTGTTAATATTCCGCGATATGGTAAAGCCGGTTTTCCAGGTGAAATTTTTAGAATTGATATTGGTGGTATTAATTTGGAGGTCGGCCCCTTTGTTGCTTAGCGAGCCCACATTGGCAAAAGGCGCTTGCATGGATCCCGGGCCCCAGCCCGCTACCGTACCGGAGTATGCCGGAAGCGGCACCTGCAGCAAAAGGCCGTGTGTTTCGCGGTCGTAAACGTCTAAGGAGAAACTTAGCCGCCCGTTTAAAAACGTCCCGTCAAGCCCGGCGCTGTAATAGTTTGTCTTTTCCCACTTCACGTCCGGGTTGGCCAAATTGTTCTGGAACTGTGCTGTGCCTGATAAGCCATTTGAAACCGTTGCAAGCTGGGTTACATAAGTATTGCCCGGTATGCCCTGGTTGTTGGTTAATCCATAACCAACCCTCAGCTTCAGTTCGTCTATCGATTTTACATCTCTTAAAAACGCCTCTTTATTAATTTTCCAGGCAAACCCGCCCGAATAGGTAGTAACCCAACGGCTGCCAGCCGGGAAATTGGAAGAACCATCGGCACGTATATTGCCGGTGAGCAGGTACTTATCGTCCCATGAGAAATTGGCGCGGCCGAAATAGGATTCCTGCGCGCCGCCGCCCGTAGGGTTCGATTGTGAATTATCGCCGTAGTTTGTGGCCGTGGAAGCGTCGCCGGCATTAATCGCCTGTACATTGTCTGAAGCAAAATTCCTTCGCCCGGCGCCAACATTTTCAAAAGTGCTCTCCTGCGCTTCGTGCCCTGCTAAAGCATTGAAATGAAGTTTTTTGAAATTATGGTTATAATTCAGGAAGTTGCGTATTACAATATAAAAATTCTGGCCGGCGGAAGAGGAACCTCTGTTAGGGCTGGGAGTGCCTTTGCCAAAAGAATAGACCGGCGAAAAATAGTCTGCTGTATTAAAATCGAAATTACCGGATACCTCGTTCCGCAGCGACAGGTCGTTAGTAAATTGTATTTCGGCATACAGGTTGCCAAATACCTGGTTCCTCCTTTTTTGGTCCTTGATAATTTTCGCCAATGCCACCGGGTTGGCAACAGGCGTTACCCAACCGTTAGGGTCGGTGACGCCACCCCAGGAGCCGTCAGAGTTGGCTACCGGAACATCGGGGGTAATGCTTAATGCGGTGCCGATTACACTACTGCCGGTTGCACTTACATTTTCATCAACGTGTGCCAATTGAAGGCTCGTACCTATTTTTAGCCAGTTAGTGGTTTTATTGTCCAGGTTCAATCGTACCGAGTACCTGGTAAAATCAGACCCTAGGGCTATCCCCTGCTGGTTAAAATACGAGGTCGACAGCAAATATTGGGTCCGGGCATCCCCGCCGCTTACCGTAATGGTGTGATTCATCATCGGAGCCTTCCGGAATAATTCCTTTTGCCAGTCAGTACCCAAGCCTAAATATTGAGGGTTGACAAATTGGGGCCTGGCATCAAAGCCCCAGGCAACGGCCCGTGCGTTAAGTATAGTAGCAAACTGTTGCAGGTTTACGGTAGGGAGCCGCTTCATTATTTCCTGGTAGCCCGAATAGACATCATAAGTTATCTGCGGTGCCCCCGATTTGCCCCTTTTTGTAGTAATAACAACCACGCCATTGGTTGCCTGCGAGCCGTATATGGCTGTTGCCGAAGCATCTTTCAATACGTCTATCGATTCAATTTCGTTGGGGTTGATGCTATTTAATGGGTTGGAGCCTTTCCCGGGATCACCAACCGGCGGGATAATAATACCATCTATAACGTACAGTGGGGAGTTAGAGCCGCTTATGGACGATACGCCACGTATTTGGATAGATACGCCGCCACCGGGCTGGCCCGATACTTGCTGCACCACAACGCCGGCAACCTTGCCCTGCAGGGCCTGGTCAAAGGTAGTGGGCTGGGTTTGGCGCAGGTCGTTCCCGGATATTGAACTTATCGCACCGGTAAGGTCCTTCCTTTTGGTGCGGGCATAACCGGTTACAACTACTTCATTTAAGTTGCTGGAGGTAGAACTTAGCTTAACATTTATTGTACCGGTTAGTTTAACGTTTATCTCCTGGCTGGAGAAACCTAAAAAGCTAAAAACGAGGATGTTTCCTGGTGCCGCCGAGATGGAATAGTTGCCGTCTACACCCGTTACGGATCCGATGGTTGTTCCTTTGATCCTAACGTTTACTCCCGGCATGGGCTCGCCACTCTCGGCACTTGTTACTTTTCCCGTGATATTTAAGGTTTGTGCATGGGCCGAAATAAAAAGGAACATACCCATAATAATTAATGAAATTCGGTATTTCACTCTCTTTTGTAAATTTTTATCCATCTTATAAAAGGATTTTAAGGTTTTTTAATTGGTTCATTGTTGGTTGGTTGGTTAGCGGTTAATTGGTTTTTCTTTCATTCATAATTTGTTTTTTTATCCTGTCTCCTTTGATAACCCAATACCCAAAAAACACCCGCCGGAAACCACTTTATCGTTAATTGCTTCACATGAAACAGCAGCCCGGACAATCAGTTAAAAAACTTCAGGTGCAGCCAAACGCATGCTTACTAATTCAAAAAAGTTAACTGTTGGTCCTATTGGTTAATTGGTGGAACATTGTTAAAAAGCAACATATTTTAAATACATTACTTTGAACTTATATTCTGGAGGATGAAACTATGATTGTTAAAAAGAAAGGAATAGCCGGTTTGATAACGAATATAGACGAGATGTTAACCAATATTTAATCGACTGAAAATAAATAAGTTACATATTTTTTTTAACTCTATTTCGAGTTTTCCTTTGTTTTTTTTTGAAATATTGACCTATGTAACAACAAAGAGGATCCTAATTGGCTGTTATAACGCAGCCAGAGGAGGAGGTGTTAAAAAATAAATCCGGAGAAAATTTAATTAACTATTCTTTTCATTCAGTTTTTGTTGGCGAATTGAACTGAGATACGTTGAGGGAAGTGTATTATATTCTTCCTTGAATAGTTTCGTAAAATATTTAGGCGTGTTGAAGCCAACTTCATAACAAATCTGGCTGATTGTCATTTGACTGTTCTCCAGCAAATACATCGCTTTTTTCAATCTTATTGATCGAACAAATTCTATAGGCGGCTTACCTGTAAGTATTAAAACTTTTTTATAAAGTGATACACGGCTCATGTTCATCTGCCGGCTTATTTCTTCTACCGAAAGGCTATCGTTAGAGATATTCATTTCTATATAATCGACTATTTTCCTTAATAGTTTTTCATCTTCATTTTGTAAAGGAGTTTCCTGCAATTGCACATCCATTTGCTTTTTATATGTACGTTTGTAGGTATCCCTCAAGGTTAGGATGTTTTTGATCTTCGAGAGAAGTATCTCAAAATTGAAAGGCTTTGTTATATAATCATTAGCGCCAATCTCAAGTCCCTTTATCTGTTCTTCGTCACCCGTTAAGGCGGTTAACAGCACAACAGGAATATGCGATGTACGTTTGTCGTTCTTTAGCTTTTTGCATAACTCAATTCCGGTCATCTCGGGCATGCTGATATCACTTACAATAAGATCCGGATGCTGGGACAGGGCCTTTTGCCAGCCTTCCCTCCCGTTTGAAGCTTCTACCAATAAAAATATGTCCTTTAAATTGTCCTTTAAATAAAAGCGGAAATCATCGTTATCCTCAACCAAGAGAACTACCTGCTTTTTATTTGATCGCAGCTGTTTAACGATACTTTTATCTTCAACATGAGTAATCTCGTTTACGATATCCTTATCAATGTCATCGTCTGATGGCGGGTCTATATCCCGACGGTAGATAACAAACGGTAGTTTAACGGTAAAACAACTGCCGCGATCGGGTTCACTCTCAACCGTTATTTCACCTCCGTGCATCTTTACAAACTCATACGTAATTGCGAGGCCGATGCCGCTGCCCTGGTTAATCATCGACTCCGGAACATCATGTTGAAAAAAACGCTCGAAAATTTTACCTTGTTTTTCATGCGGAATACCAATGCCGGTATCAATCACCTTAATCTCAAGCGGGGAATCAACAGTTTCGCTATCTACATTAAGCAAGACGCTTACCTGGCCGCCAGGCTGTGTAAATTTAAAGGCGTTTGATAGCAGGTTAAACAATATCCTTTCTATCTTATCATGGTCAAAATCAGTAAACAGCGAATCGACCGTGGTATCAAAAATAAAATTGATCTCTTTTTGTTCAGCAATATCAGTAAATGAAAGGTATATCTCGTTGATGAACTTCACAATATCCCCTGCCTTGCTATGTAGTTTCAACTCCTGAACTTCCATCTTCCTAAAATCAAGCAACTGGTTTACCATGTTCAACAATCGCCGGGCGTTTTTTCCTATCATGCCCAGCTGTTGTTTCTGTTCCTGATCAGCGCGGGTAAGCATTTTTTCGACCGGTGCCATGATCAGCGAAATCGGTGTTCTAAACTCGTGGCTTACGTTGGTCAAAAATTTAGTTTTCAATTGATCAAGATCCTGCATTCGCTTAATCTCCTGCCGCTCCTGTTCAATTATTAATTTTGCTTCCTGTTTTTCTTTCTCCGCTATAAATTTTTCTTTCTCTGCTATAAATTGCCTTCTTATTTTTTGTATCCCGCGTCGGCGTATAAAAAAGAGCGTCCCGGTTATCAGCAACAGGTAAATAACATAAGCTAAAGTAGATTTCCAGAACGGGGGCAATACCTTAATCTTTAATTTTATATAGCTGGGTTTCCATTTTCCCTCCTGACCAATTGCCCTTACCTTAAAGGTATAATCGCCTCCGTCGAGGTTGGTGTAGGTAGCTTTCCGGGTTGCATTGTCGGCAGTAAGCCACCCTTTATCGAAACCCTCCAGCATATACTGATGCGTTATTTTATTGGGGTTAAAGAAATTCAAGGCGGCAAATTCAATGGTAAACACATTCTCGCTGTGCTTCAGCGTTATCTCACTTGTAGCCGAAATTGCTTTAGTTAATACAACATGGCCGTCAACTTCTTCATTGGCTGCTATGGTTTTGTTGAATAACTGAAAACCGGTAAAAATCAATTCAGGCTCATCTATATTCGGATGTATACCCAATGGGTCGAAAATATTAAAGCCGTGCGAACCTCCAAATACCAATTCCCCTTTACTGGTTTTTAAAGCTGCATTTACAGAGAACTCCCTGCCTTGCAGGCCATCTGTTTCGTTAAAGTTTTCAAATTGAAACCTATAGGCGCCGTTGCCTGGTGCCAAAGTTATCCGGCTCAGCCCGTTTGATGTACTTACCCACATGGCTCTCCCTCTATCCTCTAATACCTTCGAAACCTGGTTGTCGGGCAACCCGTCCTTTTTCATCAGCGAGATGAAACGGTTTGTTTCGGGGTTCAATATGCTTAGTCCGTCCCTTGTCGCTATCCACATCAGGCCGCGGCTGTCCTGCGTGATACTATGGATGTCATCATTGATCAAACTGTTAGGGACGTTTTTCTTTTTATTATAATGGATAACGCCACGTCCGTTTTTTAATATTTTATCTACACCCGCATATCCTCCTACCCAGAGATTTCCTTTGGTATCCTCAAAGAGTGCGGATATATAAGGCGACTTGATAGCCGTTTGCTTAAAAGGAGCGAAAAATATTTTTTTTTCTCTTTCAAATATTTGCAACCCCGCCGCCGTGCCTATCCATAACCGGTTCGATGAATCTTCCAGGATACTCCACACCCGGTCATCGGCAATGCTGGTGGGCACCTTGTCATTATGTTTGTAATGGATAAATTTCCGTCCGTCAAAATGGTCCAGCCCGCCAAGATATGTACCTATCCAGAGTTGCTGGTTATGGTCGATACATAAACTGACAATAATATCACTGCTGAGGCTGTTGGGGTTTCCCGGGTCGTGTTTATACTGCGTAAACCTGCCTGTTTTGCGATCAAAATAACTTAAACCGCCACCATTGGTCCCAATCCATAAGTTACCCTTTTTATCTTCTGCAAATTTATTAACATCTTCAAACTTAATACTCCGGGGATCTGAGGCAAAATGCCTGTATAACGGGAACCTGATAATATTTTTATGATAATAACTTACCCCCTCTTTAAGCGTACTGCCCCACATAATACCCGTGTTGTCTTTATAAAGCCATACAGTGTTCTGTCCCAATGATGTTGCGTCATCTTCCCTGTTCAGTAAATAAGTAATTCTGCCGCTTTTTTTATCCAATACGTTTATTCCGCCATGATCAGTGGATATCCACATAAGGCCGTCGTCGGCCTGAATAATACTAATGATGATGTTGGATGCAAGCGGTGTCTCTGCCGATTCTTTTGTGATGTATCGGAACCGTCCCGTACGGGGGCTGTAATAATAAACGCCGGAATCCATATTCGGGTTAAACATCCAGAGATCGCCTTCACTGTCAATAGTTATCGAATAGTTCCTGCCCTTATTATTAGCAGCTTTTTTAAAAATATCGGTATGATACGTAATTGCATTGCGTTTTACATCAAATAGCTCTACTACACCGTCGTTATAAGCAAGCCATAAATTCCCGCTTGCGTCCTGCTCCATATCTGTAACAGAATTTGAATATAATGATGGGTTGGAATTACCGTGATGATAATAACGCGTGGCAGTTTTTTTCAGCTCATTATACCTGTAAAGGCCCGAATCAGGACACAAGAACCAAAAGTCGCCTTTGCCGTTGTGAAGTATTTTGGAAATGAACGGATACCCGGGAAGTTTGAAAGAATAGGCCACTGACGATACATCATTGTTAAACTGCTCCGTTTCTGGGTCATAAAAGGAATATCCGCTTGGGGTTGCTACCCATAATTTTTTGTCAGGCCCTTCATAAATATTAGTTATGTAATCCTCCCTTATGCTGTTTTTATTATTTACGTCATGCTTAAATACTTTAAAAGTATAACCGTCGTAACGGTTAAGTCCCGATGCTGTTCCGAACCACATGAAGCCTTTGGAATCTTTAAATATGCAATTAACCTGGTTGTGAGACAGTCCGTTGCCCGTATTGAGCCGTGAAAACTGATATTGGCTGTTTTGCGCAAAGTTGTTGGTGTAAGCAAAAAACAACACCGAAACGACAATACAAAGTTTTACACGCATTAAAAATTCAGTTGAGATCTTCGAAATCAGGAACCTGGCGCCAGAGCAAGCCGGTACACTAAGATAGTATAAAAGTAAGATGAATTCGTAACTAAAGCGACAAAAGTGGCAATTCCTTATCTAATTATCAGAATATAAACAACATACCTCTTAGCCCTATGATCGTTCTCAACCCACAACCTTATCGAGATAGCAAGCATGATAGCGCGGCAATTCCAATCCAAAAATTGTCCTTTATATAAGTGCAACTGATGTTGGTGACATAGAAAATTGAAAATGTATTTTCAGGGCCTGGCCGGCAACAATACAAAGCCAACGGAAATCTCACTATCAATCCTGTGGTGCCTCAATACTTGAGCAAGGAGTTAAAAGTTGCCCGGCTCTTCATACAAATATATCTCGTTACTGGCACTCCCTAAATTCCGATAGTTCGGTACGAATCGGTATCACATTGATGAATACCTGATCTGCAGAAGTAATTGCTGTACCCTGGGTGGATAAATTGCAGCTGCGCCAACGGAATTTTAAAGCCCTTGTAAACTATAATTTCATAACCCACCCCTTTGGTTCTCGCTTATTGATTTGACGAAAGTTTCTATGACGTATTTTATCAAACCAGCTTTACTGTTCTAACAATTTATGTTGCTGTTTAGAACAGTAAAGCCAGTTACACTTCATTCATCTGCAACTTAGAAACTCAAGGTTTTTTGATAATTAGTAAAAAGCGGTCACCGTAGCTTGCGCTTACAGCTTTGTCGATGCTAAACTCATAACTGGGTTGCTTACTCAAATTCTTTACTTTACCCGTGTACCCATCTTTAAGTAAAACCTGGGTACCTGAGGGAAGCCCGCTGATCTCAGGCAGTTAGCGTATACGTACCGCTTTCCACCGCATCAGCGAACAATTTTACAACAGTCATATTGCGGCCGGCAGGGAGGCAGTTTATATCTAATGGCACATGGTCGCCGGAGTAGCTTGAAAGCATAGTAGTAATGCCAGGCATCCCTCCAAGGTCGTAAGTATCTTCGCTATTCACATATTGCTTACTCGCTCCCACTTTAAAACGGATCAGTATTTCGTCCTGATTTTCCTCATCTTTAATCAACTTCAGCCGAATCAATTGCGGGGCGGCAACTGGGGTAGCCACCCTGCCTGCAAAGCTCAACGTACGTAGCCGTGGTGCCGCTACGATAATAGGCGATTGTTCCACAGCCTTAGCATTTTCAGTAAACCGAAGGCTCGCTGCATAAGGGTTACCGGAAGCGCTCACCGAAACCTGAAAACCTTGCCCCGCGGCTATAATATTGGAAGCAACACCCGTACCATAATAAACTTGGCTGGGATCATGTGTAGCATCTGCCTGGTAGCTGTTATACTGGTGCGTAATCGGGTTCATTACCGAGATGCTTCCCGTAAGGTTCGGTCCGTAAATGGCTTTAGTGCTATCCGATGAGCTCCATTTATCCCAGTTGATTGGCGATGGGTACGGGTTCCCGGTTAAGTTAACCCCCCTGGGGTTACTGAATCCGGCGACGGTATAGGATAAATAATTATTTTGCCGGAACCATACGCGGACCTGCACATTGCCCTGGTTAACAACACCTGTGTTAGGCAGCACAACGCTTTCGGGTATATTATAAGGCGCGGTGGTTTTTGTTCCGGCCGTGGTGTTATTATTAAGGATCCGGTTCCCAATGAAATAAAAAAGCACCCCATTGGCAATTGGCACCTTTGTGAGCGTATCGGATACACTTCCTGTAGAGAATCTTTGCAGCGTGCTAATGTCATTGGGGTCGGTGTTATTGATCTTAAAGACAGGAGAATTATTACCGCAGGTAAAATTTACGTTGCAACTTGCTTTGTCTTCCCGGTAGATATACATCGTTGGGTTGCCTAAGCCTACCGCAGTAAATCCGTTAGTTGCCCCCAGTTGCCCGCCAGTAAAGCAACTTTTTAGGTCAGTTGTGCCGTTTATGTAGTTGAGGCTAAAATATCGTTCGCTAGTTACATTTCCGGAGTGGTTGACAGAAGGTGACAACAGGATATACCCTCTCCTGTTCCCGCCTGCCACAGTGCCGCCCTTGATGAATTGCTCAACAGTAACCAGGCCGGTAATGCTGGATGAAGCCGGGATAGCGGTTATGGCTGCTGCACCAGTACTATCTGCCCGAAGCGTTAATTTACCCGCCGGCAGTACATCAACGACAGCGGTATCCATTACCGTCATTTTACCGCCCTGCCCGACGGCGAACAGCCCGCCCTGTATGGTTTTTGTCCCCGGTTTACTAAATATAACGTTTCCGAAAACCGTACCGTTCGCTGTACTATCCATCAGTTGCTGCGCGCTGCCCGAAAACTGGAACCTTCCGCTGCCTTCATTGAATTGCCCGGAATTAAAAAACGATGAGCCATTCACGATGGTTGTGCTGCCAAGGTTAATGCCCCCCTGTTGTCAAAGCTACCGTTCACGGTTGTAGTAACGTTATTGGACAGCAAATCAAGCGTGGTGCCGCTAAGGATAGACAGGTCTCCGTCCACATTCAGGGCATTGCTGCCCGAAGCGGCTCCAACTATTTTGGTTCCGGTTCCTTTTATAACAAGCGATTGGTAGGTATAGGGCACATGGTCAATTTGCGTGGCGGTACTGGCGTAAACCATTTGGCCGCTGCCGGTATATTGCACAATCGCTTTTCCTGTGCCGCTGGTATAATTGTAAAAATCAATTTTCGCATAAACAGGATTTTTGACCTTGAACAAGCTATCTTTTTGGATTTTCAAAACTGCGTCGGTGTTGGATGAGATATTGATAACAAATTTGGAAAGCGGTCAAAGGCCGTTGGCAAGACTGATTGTTCACCCAACTGTTCCACATTAGATACCGATAGCACTAGGCGCGCAATTAAGTTTTGATATGACTGCGACTTGAGTGCCGCTTAGAGGTGGTTCACCTTGTTTCTCATGAATGGAATTGAATTTCGCAGTATGGCTATTCCCAAAGCAACTAGTCGCCCGTTAGCCACCAGACTTTCACCACCAAACCAACGGACTAGCGTAAAACCAGATTTACAGGAAGTCTTAAACAAAAGAGCTGCCATCGAGCCGATGATCGGTCATTTAAAAGCAGTACCCCCTAGTCGTAACTATTACAAAGGGATTAAAGGCGATAATATTAATGTGATGTTGCAGCCAGAGCAATGAACATCAAGAGAGGATGATGAATATCGGAAAGATAATATTTTGGCACTTTTTCCTCGGATTGGATAGCTTCTTAAAGAAACTGATAGCCGGTCTACAAAAATATGCCTATTATCTCCTTTAAGATTCGCCTATTCATACTTGATTTGTCGCGAATTTTTGCGAGATTTATAAAATAAGCATCAGCGATTATTGAATGATTTCATAGGTGACCTATTCGGGTGACCTGCGAAAAAGTCAAGTATATAAAGTGTTGATTTGTAAGGAATAAATTATTGAAATTTGTTCCCTCCCTCTCCGCCAGTTTATATATCAAACGATTCAAAAACGCCTTAAATGATGCATTTAAGGCTTTTTTTATTTCAGGGAACCTCCAAATCATTCAGTAAATCGCATTCTTTTGGTGACCTTTTTCGCACTGTATCATATCAATGCAATTGGGCTGGCCCGTAAACAAAGAACAATTAAGGTTACAAAAAACCTACCTGCCCTAATCATGTTCGAATCGTAACGATCAAACTCTCAATTTTCGAAAACTATACTAGTTACTTTTCTTAAAAACACATTTCAGCCACTAAACTTTTTTTTCTATTTATATACAAAATCTTTAAGAGCTATACGTTATGTTCAATTGCGATTGCAAGCTTAAATTTGTTAGCCTTTAAAGTTCTTCCTGTTAAATATTCCCTTTCTTTAGCTCCTCCACAGCAAATGAAGCGGCACGAGCGGTAAGGGCCATGTAAGTAAGCGAAGGGTTTTGGCAGGCACTGGAGGTCATGCAGGCCCCATCGGTTACAAAAACGTTCAATGCATCCCATACCTGGTTGTGGCCGTTTAATACCGAGGTTTTAGGGTCGCGGCCCATCCGGGCAGTTCCCATTTCATGTATGCCCTGGCCTATTGCGTAGTTATCATCCCAGGTGGTAACATTCTTAACGCCGGCAGCATCGTACATGGCCACTATTTCTTTTACAATATCTTTGCGCATTTTTAATTCATTTTCCTTCAACCCCGCATCCATCGCCAAAACGGGCAGCCCCCATTTATCCTTAACCGTTTTGTCCAGCGACATCTTGTTGTCGTGGTATGGCAATATCTCTCCAAAACCTGTAGCACCGATATGCCATGCCCCCGGTTCTGAAAGCGCATCCTTAAATCCACCACCAATATTCATCTCAGCCACGTTGCGGCTCCAACCTTCGCGGCTGGCACTCCCCTGAAAACCGTAGCCGCGCAGAAAATCTCGTTTATCGCCATTAATGTTGGCAAACCGGGGTATGTAAAAGCCGTTGGCCCGGCGGCCGAAGTAGTATTTATCTTCATACCCTTCAATGGTTCCCTGGGCACCAAGCATGTAATGGTGATCCATAATATTGTGGCCAAGTTCGCCGCTGCTGCTGCCCAAACCTTCAGACCATACATCGGTGGCCGAGTTCATCAGCACCCAGGCACTATTGAGGCTGGATGCATTGAGAAATATAATACGCGAATTAAACACGTAGGTTTTGTTGGTTTCGGCATCCAATACCTCCACGCCGGTTGCTTTCTTCGTATTCTTATCGTATAGTATTTGGGTAACAATAGAAAAGGGGCGCACCGTTAAATTCCCTGTGGCCATTGCAGCAGGAAGCGTTGATGATTGTGTACTGAAATAGGCGCCAAAAGGACAGCCTTCCCAGCAACGGTTGCGGTACTGGCAATTGGTGCGGCCCGGAAGTGGTTCTGTAATATTTGCTACGCGACCGATGAACATATGGCGCTGCTCTTTGTAAAAACTTTTTATTCGTGAGGCTACGTCCTTTTCCACGCAATTGAGTTCCATCGGTGGCATAAAATGACCGTCGGGCAGATGCGCCAGCCCTTCCTTTGAGCCACTGACGCCAATAAATTTCTCAACATGATCGTACCAGGGTGCCATGTCTGCGTAACGTATGGGCCAATCTACCGCGATGCCATCTTTTGCGTTGGCCTCAAAATCAAGATCGCTTAGCCGGTAACTTTGCCGCCCCCACAAGGTTGACCGGCCACCTAACTGGTAAGAGCGCCACCAGGTAAATGGCTTTTTTTCAACATATGGACTATCTTTTTCATTCACCCAGGAATCCATAAGTGGTTCTTGTGCGGCGGTACCGTACATGGCCCAGGGGCGGGATATTACAGGGTTATCCGTTTTTTGCTTTAGCGTTGGCTGGCCGCGGTGTTTAAACTCCCAGGGGGCTTTGTTTGCCGTAACGTAATCCTTAATGTGTTCGTAGTTCCTACCGCGCTCTAACATCAGCACTTTCAAGCCTTTTTCTGTTAATTCCTTAGCTGCCCATCCTCCGCTAATACCCGAACCAATAACGATAGCATCATACGTATTTTGCCCGGTTGCTTTGTTGTTTATGTTCGCTGCTTCTATTGCCATAATATATTGTGTATTGAGAATATCCTTAGTGCTAAAACTTTATTTCTTATAATTTGGTATGGATGCCCGGCTTCTGTATGCTAAGGAACGCCGGTTTCTCATTATTTTTGGCGAACACGAACAGGTTTTTGTTGCCGGCGCGGATCTGCATGATATCGCGTACGGCGCCTTTTACCAGTACGCCGCTCTGCTGTGGCGCCACGGCCCGGAAACTACCTCTGCCATCGCCCTTCAACAGCAGCCCGTAGCTGGCATCGTAGATGCCTGCCTCCGGCTTGGATTCATAAAAGTTGCCCCCCAGCAGAATATCCGCCTTCCCGTCGCCGTCAAGGTCTTTTACCACCAGCCCGAACACCGTGGAGAACTGCGCCTCTACCGGCAAAGCCTGTAGCCGGAACCTG
>NZ_JBFUEA010000032.1:0-31714 GCF_056404435.1 Mucilaginibacter sp. P2_D11 | reverse complement strand
AACGTATCTCACCTGGTTTCCCTTAATCAAAATGGACTGCAGGTTATGTTATATATGACATTGATAACCAGTATGCTGGTGTTGATCTACAAAAAAGGGAATAAACAGGGCTATAAAACTTCCAAAAGACGATTTGCTATGGAAGTCAGAGACTTGGCAATCGCTCTGATCGTTATACAATGCGGCGGTGATCCAGGCCTCTTTTTTAAAACATAAAAAATGGCCGGAATTTCTTCCGACCATTCGTGGAGAAATTGGGGCTTTTTTCTTTTTTCTTCACCCTCTTTGCGCAGCAGAGAGGGTCGATGCCCGCGTATTGCGGGCCGTCGGGGTGAGTCAAATCTTGGGGCGATAACAATTACCAACAGAGTAATTCCTTGCCATTACGCTCAAAAACACCTTCGTTTTTCTCCTATTTTTTATGATTTTTAGTCAAAAAAATGGTCTAAATCGCCCGTTTTCGGAGGGGATTTTTAACGAATATGGATGTAAAACCGGAGCGTTTTCGTCGTATTAGTGTTCCAAAAAAACCTTTTGCGGAGCGCTAAAAAATACCTACTGACGCAGTTGTGTCACCATTTGCCTGCTCTTGTTTGGCTAACTTGCATCATAATCAAATTTTTATGAGCATTAAACCAACGGATGAACCGCTATTTGAGCGCCCGCCGGAAATTGAACTGATGCGTTCGCAGTCGCGGGGAATACCCCTTACCGCGAAACAGCGCAAACTACTACAGCAACAGGAGGCCCGCGCCATAACCGACGACGAAGCCTTTATCATCAAAAAAGCCGACGACTGGCTATACCTCCCTCCCGGCGAACCCACTGCAGGCGATATGCTCTTTGGCGATCTGTGGTTTAAAGGCGAACTGTGCATCCTTTTTGCCGATACCAATGTGGGGAAATCCATCCTCGCTGTGCAGTTAGGCGATGCCATCAGTCGCGGGGAGAGCTTGGGCGATATGCCGGTACAGCAGCAGCCCCAACCGGTGCTGTATTTCGATTTTGAGCTGAGCGCTGCGCAGTTTGCCAAACGCTACACCGGGCCCGACGGCCAAATGCATCGCTTTTCGCCAAATTTTTACCGCGTTATCATCAACCCCGCCGCCAGCCGCGAGCGCAAGTTTGCCAACTATCACGATTACCTCATCAACTCCTTCGAGAATATCATCGTCAGCACCGGCTCGCGCACCATTATCATCGATAACATTACCGCCCTGCGCAGCAGTACCGAAAGCACCGCCGCCGCCGTAAAACTCATGCGCAGCCTCAACCACATCAAAAACCACTGGGGGCTATCTATACTGGTGCTGGCGCATACGCCCAAGCGTAACCCCGCCCGGCCCATCACCCGCAACGATCTGCAAGGCAGCAAAATGCTCATGAACTTTGCCGACAGTGCCTTCGCTATCGGCGAAAGCCAAAGCAGCCCCGGCCTGCGCTACCTTAAGCAGGTAAAACAACGCAGCAGCGGTTTGGCTTTTAGTGCCGGCATGGTTAAGTTTTGCCGAATCGTAAAACAGGGCAGCTTGCTCCAATTCGCGTTCGAGGGCCAGGGCAGCGAAGCCCCACACCTGCAAACCCAAACATCCCGGCAACGCAAAGCTACGGACGAGCAAATCATCCAACTACACGCCGAGGGCCACAGCGTGCGGCAGATATCGCGCCAGTTAAATTGTGCGCAAACGACGGTGTTTAGGGCGATAAAGAGGGTGGAGAAGAGTTAGGAAGATGAATTTTAATATCGAACACCGAATGTTCAACATCGAATAATGAAGGTAAATTTCGAAGTTGAATATTCGATATTATCTGCGCTTCTATTTTTCCTTAACGTAACTAAATTCAACTGCAAGGTATACAAGCGTTAGAATCAATATTTTTTTGACAAACAAAGTGCTTTAGCTTTGATTATTATTAAGTTATTGATTTTTAGCAACAAATGAGCAACAAAATTTTCGACCCGTTTTTAAGTTATTTTTACTGCTTTTATGGTACCGAAGTATGGAAAACTTGAAAATATTAGTAATACCTTTTAATATCCCTAAAGTTATTGCAAAATAGCACAATTGCTGGCGATAGGTTGTTGCAGTAAACAACAAAAATTAAAACGATATTCAATAACCAAAACAATATGAAAGGCTGCATGTCAGATTTTAGGAACGTAAAACATTATCGTTCGTATTTTACATTCTGTCGTATCTGCCGCTATATCTCTAATATCTTTATCTAAATTGAGATCATTTTTGGTACTATATTGTTTCCGACCGTGATGGCAATAGTTAATTCTTCCAGAAAAGCAGCTTTTTTTCCAGTAAACGTACACAACCGTTAAAGAGGAATGCCAGCAATATCATCAAGATCAAAGCGGAAAATACCATTGCAGTATCGTAAAGACTACTGGCTTTCATGATCCGAAAACCTAAGCCTTCGTCGGAAGAGATAAACTCCCCTATAAATGCGCCAAGTAATGCAAAACCAACATTTAGTCGTAAAGAACTGATGACCCATATAAAAGAGGAGGGAACGATCAATCGCTTGAAAACAACCCAACGGGACGCGCCGAAGGTCTTTAATAAACGAACTTGACTTTCATCAACATGCTGTGCGCCCTGGAACGATTGCGTAACCGCGACTGCAAAAGTTGATATGGCGGCCATCATGATTTTCGCGAACATTCCTGTTCCGAACCAGATAATGGTCATTGGCGCCAAACTGAAGATCGGAATAGAACCGATAGCCAAGATATAGGGCTTACTAATATAAGCGGTTTTGTTAGAATACCAAAGTGAAAACCCTACCATTAAACCGAGGCTGTTACCTATCAAAAAGCCATATGACGTTTCCAAGCCCGTTGCACGCAAATCTTTTAATAACAAACCATTCTTGATATTGTCCAAGAGCGAGGACACGATGAGCGAAGGCTTACTATAAAGGAATGCCCCCCGGGTGGTCGCTGAAAACAGGTATTGCCAAGCCAGCAGCAATAGCAACAGCGGCATTAATCGGAGCAAACGCATACTATTTTTTTTTAGCGGGGATAGTTCTTCCATATGGTTTGATAATAAGCAGCATATTGAGGATCGAAACGGGCGGTCACCGGATTTCGATCTGAGATATTTAAATTGATCAGTAAGTCCATTTTTATGCCATTCGGACGAAAGTCCATCATAATAATGCGGTCGCTCATGGAAATCGCCTCGTCGATATCGTGGGAAATGAGTACAACCGTAATTTGGTTTTCTTTGGCATAATTGAAAATAGTTCGCTGTAATTCCAGCCTAGAATTATAATCGATCGCCGAAAAAGGTTCGTCTAACAACAAGATCGGTGTTTCCAGCACAAGGGTCCTGACCAAAGCGATCTTTTGACGTTCACCGCCCGATAAATGCCCTGGGTAACTTTCTCTCAGATGGACGATACCGAGTATTTTCAAGTAACGGTCGATTTTTACTTCAGTCGCCGCCGACCAGGAACCTTTTATCTTGACGCCTAACCGAATATTATCAATCACAGATAACCAAGGCAATAGCAGATCTTTTTGCAGCATATATGCGACTAACTCGTGAGAAACGCTTTTACTTTCATTCAACAGGATGCGACCTTCTCCAACGGGCTCGACACCGGAAAGCATATTGAGCAACGTTGATTTACCGCATCCATTTGGACCGAGAATAGTCAGGATCTCCCCTTTCCCTACTTGAAAACTTAAACGGTCAAATAGAATAAGCGGTTCAGGTTTGACCCAAAATATTTTACTGATATGTTCTACATTAATCATGTTATTTTTTGATTTCTACGACTGCGTTGAACGTTCTTTCCCTGGCAAATCCAGCTTTTGCGTAATGCTTCATGAAAAGTTCGAAGTAATAGGCGGCTTCCCTGCTTTCCAGCCGGTATTCGGGAAAATCTTGTTGGAACTTGATAAGGTCTTCTTCCGATACTTTTCCAGCAGCAAAATCAAAAAACATACCGCGATCCTTATTCACCGGACCTGCACCGGCGCCTTCCATGAGCGTCATTTTATCCCGCAGATAGATTTCTTCGGGCAAGAGATCACGGAAAGCTTCCCTTAATATATATTTTGTAGTCAGGCGCTGCCCACCAATCAAATTGATCTTATAGGACATCGGCAAGCGAATAGCATAATCTATAAGTACATGATCCATGAACGGTTCTCTAACCTCTACCCCAAATGCCATCCCTGTGCGATCTATTCTCAGCAATTGCGTACGATAAAGCGAATCGAGGAAACCCATAGTCTTTTTGTCAAAAGCAGTTTGTTCTTTGGCATGTAGAAAATCGCCGTAACCCGCAAATATCTCATCACTACCTTCGCCGCAGATCACCAATTTTAAACCATTCTTTGCCGCGGCCTCCGACAACAGGTAAGACAACGTCGAACCGCGAACGACGTTAATTTCAAATGTGCCGATGGCTTGGATCACCTCTGGGATTTTCGATAATAGTTCCGACTTATCGTATTTCAGGTGGATATATTTCTGGCCGTGTAACTCACACAATCTAATGGCGTAACGAACATCTTCAGCGTCATCGTCGCCAATTACAATAGCTATGGTGTCGGGATGATATTTGAGGGACAGCAGATAAACAATGGAGCTATCCAAACCGCCGCTCAGAAATACACCGATCGGAAGATCAGTATCCACCCGTTTTTTTACGGCCCTTTCCACGATTGCTCGCACTATCGCCTTGGCTGTAGTAAAGTCGTCGGTCACGAGCGGACTTGTTTGATACCTGTGATAGCGGCACAGCCCTTCCTTGGTCATGTAGCTTGCAGGCGGAATTTCCTGATATTCGTCTGCCTCCAAATGATAAAAAGCGCTCAATTCTGATGCGAAATACAAGTCGTGATTGATCTGACAATAATAGAGCGGTTTTATTCCCATTTTGTCTCTGGCTGCAAAAAAGCAATCCTCCCGTATATCATAAATGACAAAGGCGAACATCCCTTCAAGATGATGAACCATTTTCTCCCCATATTCTTCATAAAGATGAACAAGCACTTCTGTATCACATGTCGTTTTAAAGGAATGTCCCCGGCAAATCAAGTCCTCGCGCAGCACATGATGATTATAAATTTCACCATTGAACACCACCGCGATAGTATCGTCTTCATTCAGCACGGGCTGTTCGCCGTTTTCTCGGTCAACGATCATTAACCGGACCATTCCCAAACACGCACCATGCCACTTACGCCAAGTTGGCGCAGCGTCGCCGCGTTTGCGAACCGCTTTCAACATTTGGTCAAGCACCTGACTATCCGTTGCTCTTTCTGAAAATGCTGCTACAATTCCACACATATATCAATCGTTAATAAACCATGGCCGAGTCCTCAAACCACTTTTAATAGAGTAAAGCCGAATTACCGGCAAATCTGGAAGGACCAGACTTTCTTCGCGGGACATATAAGTGATAAATGCGTGATCATGGTAGGTCTCCGTTATCACACGTTTATCAAAAGCAGCCAATGTCAAATACCCCAAAGCCGCCAGTCGTTCATTTTGAAAGAAAAGGCCACTTTCGTGCGACGCGATCCTTCTACAATGCTTTAAAGCATAGTGAGCAAAAAAAGGCACAAGATTGTTAACTTGTACAGGCATATTCCAACTTCCAAAGCGTTCTTCCGGTTGTTGGATGATGTCCTCTACATAATCCATCATGCCTTGATAGCCCATGTCCCGCGCGAACCGACCACTTAATTCGGAGCTCCTGACAAAAGAATATCCATGTTTACGGATATGGTAACTGATCTCGGTAATGTAGCGCTCATAATACTCTTTTGTGTAACCGTTAAGATGTGCATGGGTATCAGTAAAAATCAAGTTCAAGTTCACTTTCAAACCGTACGCATGCTCGACCCGCTTCAGAAAATGGAACAGGTAAAGAAGACCATCTTTATCCGCTTTGGTTGCATGGGCTTTGTTACTTGCTCCCCATAACATGATAAACTGGATATCTTCGTGTTCTCGATGGCCAACAAACTGATCCAGTAGGCGTAATGTGTCTGTTCTTTGTGAGCCATGCCGGTCGCTAAAAAACGATTTTAGCTTAGTTAAGTTACTGTTTACCACCATAGACATACATATACTTTCGGGTCAGTGTCCTCAGCAAAAACAAAACCCCCGCGAGCAGCCCGAGCCCACCAAGTATATATAATTCCCATTTGCGGTCTGTTCCTGTAAAAATTGGATCAAACAGTCCATTGACGAACGCCAGTAAACTCAGAAAGGCAAAGACGATGGCTATACTCTCCCAAAAATTATTATTGTATAGTGCCTGAAACACCCACTTGAATCGCTTTCGGATATAAATAATTCGTTTTTCGATCCTTCTCCAGCTACACAAAACATCCGGAAAAACCATATGCTCGATCTGCGCATCCTGATCTTTCCGTAGTTCCAAAATTGCGCTGATCTCATGAAAATGCGCAAAATTCTGCGCATCAAAGTGCGCACGGAAATGTTTGTCCTTTCGGACCCTGGCCATTTCAGTACCGGACAATATGCGCGAAGATGCATAATACATAGAGACTGTTTTCCCTCTCCAACGGAAGATATTGTCAGCAATCTGGCGGGTTATCTGCATCAGCGGATTATTCATACGCTCGCTGAACTTCGAGGCGATTTGACTGTCTGCGATCAATACACTGATAATATAGGCCCGATTCGACTGATCCTTACTTAGCATATTGTAGATATATTTTTCCAGCCCTAAGCGATCCCTGTTCTCCACAAACGCATTGAATTCATGCAGCACTTTATCTATCGCGTAGGCAAATGCCCGATATTTTTTCTTGTCTTTTTCATACCGGGAATAATCTGCGACGAATCCCGACCACATCAGCATGTCGCCGCTCGTTACCAAGTCGTCAATTATATAATTATCAGCATCCTCCCGCTCGTGCAAATAATCCAGGGCAACAAAATCGCAGGACAGACAGATTTCATTTTTTTTCAGATTTTGCAATTCTGCACCAAAGTCCAATGGGTGTCCACCGATTTTGCAATCCAGTGCTTGTTCGACATATTGGGCAGAGGTTGCCGGTGTGGGGTAAGTGAATATGGAATATTTCTTTTTCAGATCATCCAGCTGACTCCGGAGTAAATCTTTTTCTTTGTGGACATGCTCATTCAGATCAGTATTCGCTTTGAAAAATTCATCTTTCGACTGACCGACAATGGCTTTCAGTCCTGGCTTTCTGATCAATCCAGCCAATATTCGCAGATCTTTATTCCTTTTCAATTGTTCATCAATGAATTCGGGGACCTGATCGATGCTATTGCCCAGCGTATTAGCCAGTTGCCTGACACAAGAATCAGCATCGAATTGCCTGAGATCGAAAAACTGTATGTAGTCTTTGAAGAATGCTTTATTGAAAAATTTTTTGTACAATTCCTTTTTCTCGGTCTTCATGATACAAGCAAAGCCCGGGTCACCAATGCCGATATCAGCAACTTCCAATAATACGTCTGCGGTCATGGCAAGATCACCGCGAAGCCGCGGTTTCAATGCGGTACGAGTCTTGTTCTTAACTTTCTGTTCGTCAGCAGAATTGAACAGCGGATCTTCCAAGCCGACAATTTTCACATCGACTGGGCCGAATGGCGTGTCGGCGAACTCGCCGCCAAAATAGGCTAAATAAAAAGGAAGATAAATTACGGCATCTGTGGAAAGCGACACCTTTAAACTTTGTCTTATCATTTTTTCGCGTTGTTAGCGAAGGAATTATCAACCGCATCGGAGGTAGGTTTGATGGTTTTAATATCACCCACTTGCTTCCTGATTTTCAGCGCTAATTGCCAGCCTTTATCGGAAATGGCTACAGAAGTTGGAATCGTTTTATCAGCGACCATTCGCTTAACAGCGTTGGATACCACTGTCTTGTCGAGCATCGAAAAAAGCCCCTGCGCCACCAGGATGGTGGAATCTTGGTGGTTTTTTGCGAACGCAAGCGCTTTCGATAGCGCATTTACAAAATGCTGCACCGTGGGTTTATTGGAATTAATATATTCCTCGGTAGTGGTCACACCTGTAAAAGCGAACGAGCCATAAGATTTTGCCATCGAGTAAACGACTTTATAACCCTTGCTTTCAGCAAGCGATGCATTTGGTTCAAGTTCCATTGCGATGTCCGCAGATCCGCTTTCCAGCAAAGCTAATCCTGACCCGATGGGTGCCTGGACGATCTTGGAAGCTTTTAGGACGGGATCTGCATCGATTGTATTTTTGATCAGTGTATATACAGTTGATGGTGCAGGAAAGGTCCCGATCCTTAAACCGGCAAGATCTTTAGGTCCGGTGATTTCTTTACCACCGCCCTTCGAAATCCCCCAAACGGATACCCCATCCACAATTGCGGCGATCACTTTGCCTTTAGCACCTTTTTCCCTCGAAACCGCGGTGAATACCGGGTCGCCGATTCCAAACTGGGCATCACCTTTGAGCACGGTTGCAAATACCTGGTCATCATTGCCCGAGAACTTAATGTTGATGTCCAATCCTTCCTCTTTAAAGTAGCCTTTTTCAATGGCCAAGTAAAAAGGCAGGTAGATTAAATACTTTTCTTGGCCGAATTGCGCTACCGTAATTTTTTGGAGCGCATCTGAAGTTGTAGTTTTTGAGGGTTGATTACAAGCAAAAATGCCAAAAAGCATTATTGCGAGCACAAGCGAGCTGAGTTTTTTCATTGTGTGAAAGGTTTAGATATTAAAAATAGGTCTTAAAACGCTTAAAGATAACGATTTATTTAAAATAATATCTATCTTTTGTTTAATATTTTAATAAATAATATTAACGCTAACGCGGAAGAATCACTACAACCTAAGTGAAAATCTTATTAGTTAAAATATTTGCCCAATTAGTCTATACATCCAAGCTGATAAATGTCCCTACAAGCTATGGCAACTGGTATATGTAAAAACTGATTTAAACTTTTCAGAATTGGTTGGTGCATAATTCATTTTACGAAACATATTATTGCATCCAGAAAATAGTTCAGTTTATTCCGCCCTTGTTGGTGTTCGTGGTGCCCAGCCCTTGTTGGTGTTGTCACCAAACAAGCTGATGCCGTTTCGGGACGGTATTTCCTTCATAAAATAAAAATAACACCGTTGGTCACAAAACCAACGGCGGCGTAAAAATCTGTTACAAGATATATTGATAGTATTTGTTATAGCCGGTTCTGCTCATCCGTTTTTCCCTTCGCTTCTTTACCTTTCAGCTTTACATTGCCGAGGTTATATCTAAAACTGATGCGGAAACTTTGCGTATCGCCGTAATATGTGAAATAGTTGTGCTGATCAGCATAATCCGAAGTAACCCTCAGGCGCTCACCGCGATAAACGTCATTGACAATTAGGGATACTTCCGCCTGGTTATGAAATAATTTTTTGCGGGCGCTGAAACCCAGGCTGCTCATGCCACTTACTTTGGCTGGTCCCTGTACGCCGGCTGTATAAAAGCTAAAGTTCATGCCGGCAGTAAGGCCGTGTGTTTTATCTAATGTGAACTGGTTATCTATTGCGCCATTGAAAGTTAAGGCATGATTACGATACAGGCCGCCGGAGAGAAGAATGAAATTGCTTTCGACATAGGCAGCACCGGGGTTTAGGTCGATGCCCCACCAGGAGGCGGGTTGCAGGCTGGTGCTAAGGTCGATACCGTAGGCGTTATTCCTCGGGATATTCGTTACTTTCTGGATCAAGGTGTTGGTGGCGTTATCCTGTACCGGTAGCTGGGTGGTTGGATTCTTATCGCCCATATAATACAGCGTGGCATTGTATTTCTCCTTGAACGTGTACAGCAGGCTAATTTGGTCGCTGAGCGCCGGTTTCAGTTTTGCGTCGCCTATCAGGTAAGAGTTAGGTGTGAAATAAGATTTGGAGGGGTTGAGATAACTATACTGGGGCCGGGTGATCCTTTTACCATAGGTAAGCCCCAACTGGTTATTGGCGTTGATCTTATCCTGCACGAACAATGTTGGGAATAGGTTTAAATAATCCTGGCTGTTTATTTCCTGCGGGTGTACGGATCTCCCGTCAATGTTGGAGTACTCTCCACGTAACCCTGCCTTAAAACTCCAGCTGCTGATGTCTTTGTTTAGACTAATATAACCTGCGGTAACCGACTCTTTATAATTAAACACATTGCTCAATTCCGGATAATTCACCAGCCCCGCAACGCCCTCAATCTGAAAATCCAGGTTATTGTCTGCTTTCACTTTGCTGAATTTGACACCGGCTCCAAGGTTGAAAGCCTTGCTCTCCTTGCTGTAATCCGCCTGTGCAGAGAAAAGGCGGATGTGCTGCACGTTATCGGTGAGGAAACGGTTAAAACGCTTATCGGCGACATAGTTACTGGTTTTTACATCCTGACTGGTATTGTTTTTATAATTGGTGTAGTCGGCAGCCGCGCTGATCTTTTCTTTGGCGCCGAAAGCATGTTCGTACACGAGATTTACATCGGTATTCGTATTCGGTGTCAGTCGGTAGTTTTGCGTGGTAAAGCTATTTTGAAAGCTACCGTCGGTAACATAAATATCCGTTGGCACGCTGTAAAGTGCATGGTTCTTTTTAGCGATATACCCATCTACACCCACGCTCAGTTTATTCAGGCGATCAATGTCATAATCCAGTCCGGCCCGGTAATTATGTTCTGCATCGCGGTAATTTTTGCGGTGCAGAACATCTACCCATATTTGCTTCTGCATTGGATATTGGGTTACTTCTTTGATCTCATTATAATATATACCCTTGCCCAGGCTGTAGCTGCCGAAGAGCGATAACTTACCGGTTTTATAATACTGGCTGGTGCTGATGTTTTCCTTCGCATAAATACCCTGCTGATAGCTGGTGCTAATGGAGCCTTTGTAGCCTGCTTTTGTATTGGTCTTCATTTTGATATTGATCACTGCGCTGCCGGAGGCTTCGTATTTGGCAGGTGGATTAGTAATAACCTCGACCGATCTGATATCGCCGCCGTTGGTGCCTTCCAGCATGGCCTTTAGTTCTTCGCCCGACAAGTAAACCTTTTTATCATTGATGGTAACTAAAATATTCTTGCTGCCTCTGATGGACAACTCCCCGCCGCCAGACTGTACGCCCGGTGCGCGTTTGACGATCTCCCAGGCATTTGTTGTGGAAAGAACGGTATTTTCAACGTTGAACTCCGTTCGATCGATCTTGTGAGTAACAGTGGGTTTTTTAGCGGTTATGACCACTTCGTTAAGTTGTGTCAGGTCTTTGTTTAGTAAGATCGTTTCCAACACGATGTCTTGATTCAGGACAACTTGCTGTGAAATAGATTTGAAGCCGACAGTTTTTATTTTTAACACATAGCTGCCTTTTTTCAAAGCTTCAAATGAAAACACACCGGCAGAATCGTTCAGGGTGCTTTGCCTGATGGTTGTATCTGCGGCGTTTTGAACGGTGATGGTTGCATAGGATACAGGCTGATGAGCGGCATCCTGCACCTTGCCAGATAGTTTGAACGTTTGTGCCTGTAAAGTGATGGGGATAAACAGAGCGATGATTAATATGAACTTATACATAATGAATTGATTTAAGGCAAAAGTGTGGTGTTGAATGCCTGATTTTGGTTAATGCTTGGTTAACGGAATGTTAATGACGGTAAAACCTGCACGGTTAATGGACTGTCTGATTTACCTTTGAGCCATGAAAATGAAAATCAGTTACCTGATCTGGGCCTGTTCGCTGGCGGTGCTGGCGCTAACGGCCATCCAGGGCTATTTTATTTACAATACTTTTATTCTGCGATCGAAAGAGGCCGAGCAGGCCGTCCGTGCCGAACTGATCAAAATGGAATACAGCATCGGGATCGATAGCCTGACCAATATCTGGTTCAGGGAAGCGGAGCCCTTATTCAAACAGAGCCGTTATGGCGCATTTGAACAGTTTATAAAAACAGGTTCGATATCCAATTCCCACAGGATCGCCGCTTACATTAAAAACAACCATGTTTTGAGCCGGTACAATACGGCTTATACTGTCGTGATCCATTCTGCCACCCTGATTGATGTTGAGACCAATGATTCTTTGACCATTCATAACCAGGCCTGGTTTGGTAATGCTAAAACATTGGAACACGCGAAGATCATTCATGACCTGAATTCGAGCAATGGCAATGAATCCGGCGTGGTGATCAAAAACTTTAACAGCCGTTCCAGCTTTAGCATCAATGACTGGCAGATCAGCATCCTGCAACAAATGATGGGCCTGCTGATATTTTCGGTATTGCTGCTGGGTTTTGTTGTGGTGTTGTTCTATTATTCCATCAAAGGCTTGATCACGCAGAAAAAGATCGCTGATATGCAGACCGATTTTATCAACAACATTACGCACGAGTTTAATACGCCTTTGGCGACGCTGAACGTGGCGATCAGCACAGCTAAAAGCCAGCCAGAGATAAAAACTAATGCCATTATCGCTAATGCGCTAATGATTTGCGAGCGGCAACAACAACGCCTCAAAAGATTGATCGACCAGGTAATCACGCATACGGCAGGGCCTCAACAACTGGTTCTTAAAAAAGAAAAACTAAATATGGAGTTTTTCGTCGCTCAGTTGCTGGAGGATTTCGGAGCGGCGCATCCAACTATTAAACTTACCACGCGGTTTGAGTTTGAGCCGGTTACGTTATTAGCAGACCGCTTTCACCTGACTACCGCCATCACCAATATCCTGGATAACGCGGTGAAATATGGAGGCACCCATCTGGTTATTGTTACCGCTGCGGACGAAAGTTTTTACCGGATCGGGATCATGGATGACGGCATCGGAATTTCACCTTCCGAATGGCAGGATATCTTTGAAAAGTTCTACCGGGTGGAAAAGGGCGATATCCATAGTGTGAAAGGGCTTGGACTTGGACTATATTACAGCCGCCAGATCGCCATCGCGCACGTGGGAACCGTTGGTGTGGTAAGCTCGCCCGGTCATGGTACAACTTTTACTTTAACCTTACCCTTAGCATGAAACATATCCTGTTAGCCGAAGACGACCTTGATTTTGCGGGTATCCTGAAACAATACCTGGAACTGGCCGGGTTCAATGTAACCTGGCAACCCAATGGCATGGAGGCGTTGAAATACCTGAAAGCCGCAACTGCTGACCTTTGCGTGTTGGATGTGATGATGCCCGTAATGGACGGCTTTACGCTGGCGGAAGAGATCATCCGCCTGCAACCGGAAATGCCATTTCTTTTTTTAACGGCCAGGAATCAGAAGGAAGACAAATTAAAAGGCTTAAAATTAGGGGCCGATGATTATGTGGTCAAACCCTTTGAGGCGGACGAGCTGGTATTACGGATCAAAAATATCCTGAAACGGGCGGAACAGGCGGTTGTTCCCCTGCCGGAAATGATTATACTTGGTGATTTTGCCTTTGACCACCGGAGCCTCTTATTAGTTCATCAGAACGGCAATGTGCGGCTGACTGAAAAAGAAGCATTAGTGTTGCTTTATTTCTGTCGGAACCCTAACCGGCTTATCAAACGCGAAGAAGTGCTGCTGCATATCTGGAAAAACGATGATTATTTTTCCGGGCGCAGCCTTGATGTTTTCGTTAGCAAGCTGCGTAAATACCTTAACGTCGATCCGGCTATCGTGTTGGAAACGGTGCGCGGGACCGGCTTTGAATTCCGTTTCATAACTCGACCAGCACAAAAAATGAAATGAAAGAATTGTTGTTTAATGCCAATTAAAAACGGCTGAAGTTCATTTAGTACTCATTAAAACCGCCGCCGGTTCAAGCGTCCCGCTTGAGCCAAAGCAAATGTACGAACTAAAAGCATCGTGGTTCGTTGGTAACAACGCCCAACGAAGGCTGGAGGCGGCGGAATCAGCAAAATACTCCGCTTCCGCTAATTGCTATACCAATATCACCGCTGCATCAGGCTCCAACCCTCTACTAAGCTGCTGAACGCTGTGGAGCGTAATTTCTGCTATTTGCGAGAGTGCCTCTTGTGTAAAGAAGGCCTGGTGCCCGGTAACCAGTACGTTTGGAAAGCTCATGAGCCGCTGGATGGTGTCATCTTCTATAATACAGCCCGAAAGATCCTTAAAGAATAGCTTTTCTTCCTGCTCATACACATCTATCCCTAAATAAGCGATGTGGCCGGTTTTCAAAGCCTCTATCACGTCGCCGGTATGGATAAGCCCGCCGCGGCTGGTGTTGATGATGCTGATGCCGGGCTTCATGATGGCCAGCGTATCCTTGCCAATCATGTATTTATTGTCGGGCGTTAAAGGGCAATGCAGCGACAGGATATCTGCCTGGCGCAGTACGCTTTCAAAAGTGGTGTACCCTACCCCGAGCAATTTTAGTTCTTCATCCTCAAAAAGGTCGTACGCTACTACCTTGCAGCCAAAGCCCAAAGCAATGCGGCAAAAAGCTTTGCCTATTTTCCCGGTGCCAATTACGCCTACCGTTTTGCCATGTAGGTTAAAGCCCAGCAAGCCATTCAGCGAGAAATTTTGCTCGCGAACCCGGTTATAGGCCTTATGCGTTTTTCGGTTAAGCGTAAGCAGCATCGCCATAGCATGTTCGGCAACGGCCTCGGGCGAGTATGCGGGCACACGGCATACGCGTATGCCGTATTGCTTTGCCGCATCCAGGTCTACATTATTAAAGCCGGCACAACGCAGCGCTATAACCTTTACGCCTTTTGCGGCAAGGGCAGCAATTACTTCGGCTGTGAGTTTGTCATTAACAAAGGCGCAAACGGCAAAGGTACCGTCGTCGACAGCGTTTACAATATGCGGGCCCAGGTGGGTCTCCAAAAAATCCAGCTCGAAGCCATAGGCTTCGTTATGGCTGACAAAAAATGCTTTATCGTACGGCTTGGCAGAAAAGAATTGGATCTTCATGGTTGATGTGTATGCGCAAAGGTAAGGTTATTCTTTGCTGTTCCGCAGTTGTTGGCGTTTCGTCCCCGCAGGGGTGTGTCAATGGAGCGACTATTTTTGCTATCTTAGTCAACAGCGACTGTTGGCCACAAGACCAACAGCGGCGAAAGCCAAACATGCTTTTGCAATAACCTTAATTACAGATAAACCATGATAAAAGAAATCAAGACTCACCCGCGGTTATCAGAACTTGAGTACGCATCTAAAATTGGCGACATTATTTCCTTGTTAAAGAAGAGTTCCGAGGTACGGGTAATCGTAAGATTTAAGGGCAAAGAACTTAACCATCCCGAATTGGGCGTAAGGCTATTGAGCAGGTTTGTAGAGGATCTGCAAGATTACGCAACCGCCCCATGGCCGCCATTGGACGAGGGTAGGCAGATGCCTCTATTATTTACATCGACGATTGTAGGGTAAATTGCCGGAACAAAAAAGCCGTCCTGGTTTATTCCCGGATGTATTTAATTGGCTGAATGACCGCCTCACCGATTACCATGTATTTACAATCAATGCGGTTTGTTGGATTACCTCGTTACGTACAAACATCGGGGTTCGTTGGTCACAAGACCAACGAAGGCGGTGAAAAAAATAAAGTCCCCTTAGACTTGCTCTTTGGGGACTTAAACCTAAACCTTATCACAATAGGCGAATGCCCAATAGATGTAACAAATATATTATGTCAAATAAGCTATGTCAAGTCAAACGTGTCACACAGACACAATAAGCTCATTTCCAATCAAAAAAAGTATCATGCAAGGGTCACACCAGGACAAATGAAGCATAGCACGCACGGATTCGTCCGCATTTTTGCCAGCTTACTGCGAGGAAGCCCCAACAAGTAGTGAGCATAACCAACAACTATTTTATCCCCTTCTCCAGTTTAGCATTCTGCCCGGCGAGTATTTTCCATGATCCGTCGCGTTTTACCAATACAATCATCCTGCGAAATTCGAAAGTTTGGCCCGGGAACCGCTCATCGCCGTCTAAACCGGTCCGCACGTGCGATATGGCCATATCTGGATGCGAATAGGTAATATCTTCAATCGCACGTGTATAATAATGGGTATTTTTAAAATAGGTGGTATGAACCTGCTGATAATGAAATTGAATGTCATCCCGCCCTTTATAATAGGCACCAAACCAGTTTACCCAAGTTGCATCAACAGTGTAATTATCGGCCAAACCTTTAGCATCGTGCCGGTTCCAGGCGTCTTCATAATTTTTAATAAGCTGCCTTATTTGCGTGTTTTCTTTAGCGGTGTCTATTTGCTGGCCATAGCTCTTTAGTGCAGCCAAAACGATAAAAAACGAAATAGTGAAGATTTTTTTCATGATAGTAGCTTGTTTGTTTTTCAAGAGTTTGAGTTGTAACTCATGTTATTAAAGGCAAAGCGGGGAACAATGCCTATTGAAATTAGATGTTATGCAATATAAGAACTTACCTGCAATCTTTCAAAAACCAAGATATAATTGATAGAGGATTTCTATCCGGCACTACTGCATATTTACAGCCTCCTCGCCTTGTCACATCACTAAGGTTTATTACAAAACGCAAAAAGCCCCCCAACGGGAGGCTTTCGCATTTATTTTAAGAATTTACGAACCTTACAGTTTGCCAATTTCTTGTACAAGGTCAATCAGTTTGTTTGAGTAACCCCACTCGTTGTCGTACCATGATACTACTTTAACGAAGTTATCATTCAAAGCGATACCTGCTTTTGCATCGAATATCGATGTACGGGCATCACCTTTGAAATCTTCAGATACTACTTCGTCTTCTGTATAACCAAGGATGCCTTTCAATTCGCCTTCAGAGGCTTCTTTCATGGCAGCTTTGATACCTTCGTATGAAGTTGGAGTTTTTAAACGCACAACTAAGTCAACAACAGAAACGTCGGCAACCGGAACACGGAAGCTCATGCCTGTTAATTTGCCTTTCAATTGTGGAAGAACTAAACCTACTGCTTTAGCAGCACCTGTTGATGAAGGGATGATGTTTTGGTAAGCGCCACGGCCGCCTCTCCAGTCTTTAGCCGATGGGCCGTCAACTGTTTTTTGGGTTGCTGTAACTGCGTGTACGGTAGTCATTAAGCCTTCTTCAATGCCGAATTTATCATCCAATACTTTAGCGATAGGCGCTAAACAGTTGGTGGTACATGATGCGTTAGAAACGATGGTTTGCTCAGCTTTTAACAGCTTGTGGTTTACACCCATTACAAATGTAGGGGTATCATCCTTTGCAGGGGCGCTCATTACTACTTTCTTAGCACCGGCATCGATATGTTTTTGTGCAGTATCTAAGGTTAAGAATAAACCTGTAGATTCAATAATAACTTCTGCACCTACTTCATTCCATTTAAGGTTTGCAGGGTCTTTTTCGGCAGTAACGCGGATAGTTTTACCGTTTACTACCAAATGGCCGCCTTCAACAGCAATGGTGCCTTTGAACTGGCCGTGTGTTGAATCGTATTTCAACATGTAAGCCATATAATCAGGCTCTACCAGGTCGTTAATACCAACAATTTCAACACCTTCACGTTCAATTGCAGCCCTGAAAGCTAAACGGCCGATACGGCCAAAGCCGTTAATTCCTATTTTCATGATTTTTCTAATTTTTATTTGAATAATAAGTCAACAAATTGTTTATAGGTTCTTTTATGATGCCTGCTATTTTAATGTCCCGCTCTTCTGCGGCCTCAGCCAGGTAATCCTGGAAATTGGAGGCCACCGAGCCTGCAAAATGAATAGGGGCGTCCGGGTGTTCCGCGCGCAAAGGTAATAAATAGGTATCAATCAGCTTAGTAAATCCTGTTTTAATGATACTGCGCAGATAAACGTCGTTTTTATTCTCCGAAAAGAACTCGCTGAACGAACTGAGGTATAAAGCAGGCTCTTTTTTGCGGTAAACTTTCTCTAATAAAGTCTTGCGGTCGGCATCGTAGCTGTGAATGAATTTCTTGCGCAAATGTGCCGGAAGGGTCTCATTCATAAAGCTTTTGATAAGTTGGCGGCCCAGCCAGTTGCCGCTGCCTTCGTCGGCCAGGATGTAACCGAGGCCATAGTTGTTGGGCTTCACCTTCCTGCCATCGTACCAGGCGGCGTTAGTGCCGCTTGCGCAAATACTTACAATACCGGAGCTATTTTTGCAGCAGGCAATGGCGGCGGCGGCAATATCATGCTCTACCACTACTTTCGCATTTTTGAAGAAAGCCTCGAGGGCATTTTTTACAACTTGCTTACGCTCGTCTGACGACGCGCCCGCGCCAAAAAAGTAAATACGTTTTATTTCTTCGGCGTGGTGTATGAGGTTAATGTTGCGGTTAAGCAGGTCCGTAATATATTTTCCGTCGTTAAAATAGGGGTTAATAGCATTGGTGTTAAAAGAGGCAATAGTCCTCTCCTTATCGGCTAAGCGCCAACCCGCATTGTTAGACCCACTATAAACGACTGCTAACATTTAGATTGATAAGATTTCAGACATTTGCATTAAATCCTCTTCCAGCTTAAACTGGTGCTGGGTCAACGCTTCCTCTAAAGTGGTCAACTTAATATGGTTGGCCTCAAGCCCTACCATCATTTGCGATTTTCCGGCTATTAAAGCATTAACGGCGGCGAAGCCTAAGCGGCTACCCAGCACCCTATCGAAAGCCGAAGGACTGCCGCCGCGTTGCAAGTGACCCAATATAGTAACCTTGATATCGTAAAATTTAACCTGCGCGCGCACACGCTCGGCCAAATCATACACGCCACCGGTTTTATCGCCTTCGGCAACTATGACGATGCTGGATGATTTTTTGTTGAACTGGCCCGCCTTAAGACTTTCTATCAAATCGTCGATAGCGGTAGCGCGCTCGGGCAATAAAATAGCCTCGGCACCGCAGGAAATCCCTGCACGCAGGGCAATAGCGCCCGAATCGCGGCCCATTACCTCTATGAAGAAAAGGCGATCGTGCGCATCGGCAGTATCGCGTATCTTATCTATGGCTTCTATAACGGTATTGGTAGCTGTATCGAAACCAAGCGTGTAGGTAGAGCCGTATAAATCATTATCAATGGTGCCGGGCACGCCCATTACGGCAATATCCGGGAAACGTTTAGAGAAACGCAGCGCACCGGTAAAAGTTCCGTCGCCGCCAATAACTACTAAACCATCAATCCCTTGTGCCTTTATATTATTATACGCCAGTTCCATGCCTTCATCGGTACGAAAAGGCAAGCAACGTGCAGTTTTTAATATAGTACCGCCCAGGTTAAGTATATTGCTCACCGAACGGGTTTGCATATCGTACATATTATTATCTATAAGGCCCTGGTAACCCTGCCTTACGCCAACAACTTCCAGCTTATTATAGATGGCAGTACGCACTACTGCTCGTATGCAAGGGTTCATGCCCGGTGCATCGCCGCCTGAAGTGAGGACTGCTATTTTTGAAATTTTACCCATTTTTACGATCGTAAATTTGTGCCACGAATATAAGGTGTCGAAATTACACCATTAAATTTAATTTATTATTTTTGTAATGAATTTTAAGGTATATATTTAACCAGTTAACCTAATATAACCACTTTTGGAAGTAAAGTTACCAACATTTGATTCGGTATTTTCCATCGACTGTGTAATTTTTGGCTTTGAAGCCGGCGAATTAAAGATATTGCTCATTGAACGTAATGAGGAACCCTTTAAGGATTGGCTGGCTTTGCCGGGATACATTGTATCGCAGGATGAAAGTATCGATGATGCCGCTGAGCGTATTTTATACGAGCTCACCGGCCTTCGCGATCTGCACATGCAGCAATTCCACACGTTTGGCGAGGTAAAGCGCCACCCGCAAGGGCGCGTTATCACCGTTGCCTATTACGCGCTTATACGTATAAACGGGCAAAAGGAACTTAAACCGGTTACCCAGTACGCAAAATCGGCGTTTTGGCACCCGGTTAACGATTTACCTAAGCTAGCCTTCGACCACAGCGATATCTTCAACACCGGGTTCAATAAGATACGTCGCAGGCTGAATTATCAACCCATCGCTTTCGAGTTGCTGCCCGAGAAATTTACGCTCACGCAGCTGCAATCCCTTTACGAGGCAGTGCTGAACAAAAAGCTGGATAAGCGCAACTTCCGCAAGAAGATGCTGAGCTACGGCTTTTTAAAGGAGCTGGACGAGAAGCAGAAGGGCGTATCGTACCGCGCCGCCAAACTCTACAAGTTTGATAGAAGAAAGTATGCCAAGATTTTCCAGAACGAATTGAATTTGGTGCAGTAGAGAAGATTCAAGAGACAAGAATCAAGAGATAAGACAAAAGAACAGCGAAAGCCTGGAATAATTCCGGGCTTTCGCTATTTAACCCGGCACGTCATTGACGGGTGGTAATAAAAAGGGGGCGAAAGCAAATGCTTTCGACCCCTTTTCGCTTTTCTCTTGATTCTTGTCTCTTGATTCTTGTCTCTTGATTCTTTTCTCTTGATTCTTGTCTCTTGATTCTTGTCTCTTGATTCTTGTCTCTTGATTCTTGTCTCTTGATTCTTGTCTCTTGATTCTTGATTCTAAAGACTACTAGGCGCCAGGTCCAGGTGGTATTTCACCAGGTTATCTATAGGCGAGCGGATGATGTTGCCAACGGTCATGCCGTTTTCGGTGCAAACTTCTTCGAGCACGTTGCGGAAGTTGTAGCCTACCGAGCCGATGCAATTGAAGGTATATTTTTGATAATCGGGGTAGTGGGTAACCAGGTTCTTGAAGAAATCTTCGAACGAGGTGCGCACCAGGTTGCGCGAGTATTCGATGTTAACGTTGTTATCGTAAACGAATTTGCTGAAGCTTGCGCAGAAACGGTTTGCACGGGGCTGCGTGTAAACAATCTCGTTGATATCATCTGGCGTATATTTAAACTCTTCCCAAAATGCTTTGCGTACGGCTTCGGGCATGTAACCGCGCAGGTAATCGGTTAAAAGTTTTTTACCGATGTAACAACCGCTGCCCTCATCGCCCAGGATATAAGCGCCAGAGTCGATGTTTTGTACTACGTCCTTGCCGTCGTAAAGGCAGGTGTTGGTACCGGTGCCTAAAATAGCTGCGAAACCTTCGGTGTTGCCAAGCAAGGCACGTGCGGCAGCCAGCAAATCGTGGCCTATGTTTACCTTAGATTTTGTAAAAACGGCCGACATAGCTTCTTCCACAACCTTGCGCATCTCGGGAGTAGAGCAGCCTGCGCCGTAGTAGTTTACTTCGCTAATATTGTCTTTCTCCAGGTCGTTTGGTAAACTTTCCTTTAGGGATTGTATGATGTAATCTTTCGGAGCAAAATACGGGTTGTAACCTTCGGTATTGAAATACACTTTTTTACCTTCTTCAGTAACCAGGCACCAGTTTGTTTTGGTCGAGCCACCGTCAGCAATTATGATCATATAGTTAAGAGTTTTAAAAAAATTGTGTTAAAAGTATGATTTACTTATTGTAAAAAAAACACTTGGTTATTTTAATGCTGTTTTTTGCTAAATGCACATCATAAAATGCGATTTTATGCGAAAAATTAAACTTTTTCGGGTTTTTGCTAACATTTTTAACCGCGTTTTTATCTGTCAAGCTAACAGATAAAAACGCATTCCTGGCGCTGTTTCACAGTATGGTAATAACTGCAATGATAGATAATTTTTCAGCAACTATTGATGCAATATTACCGCAAGGTTAATAAAAGGCGACAAAAACGATGGTTTTGCTCGTAAAGCTCATTATGGGAAAGGAAGTAAATCTGCAACGAGGGTAGCGTTGGCATAGGCTCGATTTAATACGCTTAAAAAACCGGGAATGATGATGAGGATACTCATCTCTTCGATAGGACTTATTTGTATTTTAAGGAATTTGGCGGACTGCGACGCAGAGTTACATCCTCAGCCTCAACGAAACCGACCGGCCAAGTGCCTGCACCAGTTCAGGGTCGAGCGAGGTGTTGCCATCTTTAAGGGTCCAAACCCGCCGGGCATCTTTTATCAGTTCCACTTTTTCGCCGTTCAATAACAGTTCAAGTTCGGTGGTGTTTTGGCCTATCAGTTTGCTATTAACAATCTGGTAAACATAATCTTTATCATCAAAAGTAATCCTCAGCGGTAATCCCATATTCACGTTATTCGGATGTAAATATAGGTTTTATTACGTTTAAAGAAGTTTTATTAATGATATAGTTAAAAAGCCACAATAAATCAACGAAGCGGATATTGCCATTTTGAGTATAACTTTGCATATTTGCAGCGCAAAATTTTGCATGGTCTCATAGCTCAGCTGGATAGAGCAACAGATTTCTAATCTGTGTGGACTGGGCTACTTCAGCTTTAAAAAGCTAATTCTACGGCTCGAGGGTTCAAAGCGGGAATACTGCCTTTATTAACTGGTTTAATTACGATAAAGACGATATGGAACAATCATGAGGTGCTGGAGGTTGGGAGCTCGAATCTTCCCAACGTTTAGGTTAAAAGCCTTTAGATGAAAGTTTAAAGGCTTTTTTGATTTTGGTCTCAACTAAGAAAGATAATCAGAAAATGTTTAGCTATTGTACCCTCAGAAAGCCTGTATTTGGATTACCGCAACAATTGAGGACAATGGTCAGTCAAATCAAACCAATTTTATACAGCCAGTAAAAAAGTTAATTTAACGGAAGCGTGATCTTGAAAACAGAACCCAGGCCGGGTTTACTATCCAGTTCGATTTGTCCCTTTAAGGATTCCACCTGGTTTTTTACCATAAATAAGCCAATGCCGCTGCCTTCGATACCGTTGTGAAAACGTTTATAGATGGTGAAAACCTGCGTCCCATATTTATCCAGGTCTATCCCCAGCCCATTATCCTCGAATCGCAAGTACAGCCGTCCGTCCGCCTGCGCGGAACTAACCCGGATAATAGGTTTTACTTCGGGGTTAGCAAATTTAAGGGCATTAGAGATCAGGTTGAAAAAAATACTGTTCACAAAGGCGCGTACGCTGACCACCTCGGGCAAGGACGAAAAGTCCGTTTCGATCTGCGCCATCTTATTGTTAATCAGGGTCGTCAGCATATGAGTTACTTCTTCCAATACCTCCTGCAGTTTAACAGGCATTTTAAGCTCGTACAAATCACGCTTTACCTCTAATATCTCATTCAGGTCTACCACTATCTTATCCAGTTGGTCGGCGCGGTTGGCAATACTATCTATGATGACCTCTTGCTCCTCCGGGGTAACGCCTGCTTTAGCCAGGGATGTCAAACCTAATATCGTGGAAAGCGGTGCCCGAACATTATGCGATAAAATGTGAGCGAATTGTTCAAGGTCCTTATTACGCTTCACCAGGTCCGTTATGATTCTTTCCCGTTCTCTTTCCGCCTCTTTCCGCTCGGTAATGTCCATCGCGATGGTCAAGAGCGCTTTTTCATTGGTTTCAGGAACGGTATAAGGTAATTTCGTCACATAAAAAAAACGCTCTTTACCTAAATAGTCAGTTACCCGCATTTCAGGGATAACCTTCATCTTGCCGGATTGGATGGTAGCTATTTCTTCCTCGCGGGAATGTGCCAGCGTGTTATAGCCTGTCAATACCTCCTCAAAGGTTTTGTTTAATAAAAATTCCGGCCCGACATGATAGAGTTGGGAAAACCCCTTGTTGACGAAAATGAATTTCCCCGCCGCGTTCTGGGCAAAAACAGCCTGGGGTATGATATCAATGATTTGGTTGATGTTAGACGCGGATTGCTGAAGGGCCCGTTCCGCTGCCTGCCTCTGTTTGTCTTTTTCAAATACACCTTTGGCAAAAGAGATGTCTTCTGCAGCTTCGGTCAATAAAGCGAGTTCGTCGGCATCAAAAAAATCATCTGTGCCGCTGGCCAGGCTAAATATTCCCACCGTGTGCCCGCCTCTTTTTAAGGGCAGAACGATGAAAGAGCGACATCCAAGTCCCAGGAGGGTGGCTTTCCATGCTTGGCCCTGAAAATCCCGCTCAATATTATTGCAGATATAACACTCACCTTTGGTGATAACCTGGTTCAGTACGACACTGGCTTTATAGGCAAAGTTTTTAAACAGGTGGGTGTCTTGCTCCAAAAAGCCGCGTTGAGCGACAAGGTTGATCGTTTTATTTTCAGTGTTTACCAAGCCGATCCATGCTATTTGAAATTTCCCAACCTCGGCAGCTATTTGGCAGGCTTCATCAAACAGGGTTTGCTTATCCTTTAAATGAACAATAGTTTGATTAATGCGACTTAAAAACAAATACAACCGGTGAGCCTGTATGAGCTTTTCATTAGCCGTCTTGCGTTCGGTAATATCAATTATCGATGCAATTATCAGGACCTTATCGCCCGTGTTCACAGGGTTTAAACCTATCTCTACCGGGAACTCGGTGCCATCCTTGCGCAAGGCATACAGGTCTCTGCCGGGGCCCATGTGCCGTACGGAAGGAGCCGCAATAAAACCATCCCTGAGTTTTGGGTGATGATGTTTGAACCGTTGCGGAATAAGTATTTCTATCTCCTGCCCGATCAGGTCCTGGCGTTCGTAACCGAAAAGCTTTTCCGTTTGATGGTTGATATACGTGATATGCCCCTCAGCGTTCATCAAGACGACGGCAGAAGGCATGGCTTCTACAATAGCTTGAAAGGTTGGTTGAGTGTAGGTAGCCTGCATTAAAAAAAAAATAATTGATTTTAATTAAAGGTAAAACATAATTTGGAATTTTTCGGGGAATTTTAAATGCTGGTTAAATTCCAAATATTAAGAAGTTTAGATGAAGGCTGTCATAATTCTCCTCTACGGTCAGATTGTGAAAGCATTACGGGCGTTGCAAAAAAAACGGTTTAGAGAACTATGCCAAGTCGATACAAAGCGAAGCTGAAATAAGCCCTTGGGGATATTGCCATTTTGAGTATAAATTTGCATATTTGCAGCGCAAAATTTTGCATGGTCTCATAGCTCAGCTGGATAGAGCAACAGATTTCTAATCTGTCGGTCACAGGTTCGAATCCTGTTGAGATCACAACAAATCCCAAAAAGCCTTAAGTCGAAAGATTTAAGGCTTTTGTGTTTTTAAGGCATTGCAAATGCCGTTATAAGGCCTATTTTTACATGATCATCATGAAAAAAATCCTAACCTATTCCTTAAAAGTGGGCTTTACCACATTATTCGTATCGCCAATATTAAGCATGATTATCATGTACACTTTTATGGCGTTGGTTTTCCTGATAAAACCAGATAATTGGGGATTTGCAGCCCGTATCGATTTTTACGATATTGCTGTGTTAACAGGCATAATTACTGTGGTATTACCTTTTGCTATTTATAGGGCCATGCGATCTGCCCCCGGCGTTTACAATAAAAAGTCGCAGATTACAATTTCTACCTTCTTCGTTTCTATCCCCTTAGTTTATGTGCATTTCCACATAGTCCGTAGTGCCGCCGAGTATTCCCTGGGGAATATTTTACTGATGGTTATCCCAAATCTGCTTGTAGCGATGTTAAGCATGCGTTTTTATCGGCTGGATGTTGGGACGCCGGTGCCGGGAGTAGATATAAACGAACACTAAATCCGATTTCTCTTTTGGCGGATAAATTTTTAAATTTTAAATGGAAAAGTTAAATTTAGAAAATATCCTTGCCCAAAAACCACTCCGTGAACTACATCGACCTCTTACTCATCCTCATCATCGTCATTTGCATCCGCACGGGCATCAAACATGGTTTTATCCTGTCGGCGCTTTCGTTGGCGGCATGGGTGGGTAGTCTCATCATCGGCTTTTTATTATACCACCCGCTTGCAGGTTTTTTGCATATGATGATGCCCTCGGCAGGTTTTTGGGTGGCACCATTGTCGTTCATAGCCGGTATTTTCATCGGCAAGCTTGTATTGGATAGGATTATCGACAGTACCCTCGATCGCATACCCATCGATAAGCATATCAGCAAAACCAATAAGCTTTTGGGTGCCATCCCCGGTTTTGCCAACGGGTTCATCTGGGCTGTGCTGATATCGGGCATCCTGCTGTTGGTGCCTTTTACCAACAGCCTTTCTAAAGAGACAAGGGAAAGCCGTGTAGCCCGGAAATTGATTGCCAAGGTAAGCTGGATGGACGACTCGCTGTCGCCCGTATTTAGAGAGGTACTTAACCATACAGAACCCACCAAAGACAACAAAACAGGTGGCGAGGAAGCCATAAAACTCCCCTTTAAAGTAACCGACGCCACCGAACGGCCCGACCTTGAAGCCGAAATGCTGGTATTGATCAATAAAGAGCGTAAAGAGCATGGCCTGCACTCTTTAAAAGCCGATCCTAAACTTGCCATTGTTGCCCGTAAACACTCAGCAGATATGTTTGCCCGGAGCTACTTTTCGCATTACACGCCCGAGGGTGCCGACCCATACGCGCGCATGATAAAGGGTAAGATAACCTTCCTTACCGCGGGTGAGAACATCGCGCTTGCGCAAACGCTGCCCTTGGCGCATACCGGTTTGATGAACTCGCCAGGCCACCGAGCCAATATACTAAACCCGGCTTACGGGCGGGTGGGTATTGGTATTTTAGATGGCGGCCTATACGGGTTGATGATTACCCAAAACTTCAGGAACTAAGAACAAACAAACCCTAAAAAGAAAGGCGGCGCCTTATAGCCCCGCCCCTCCTGCTGCGTTATTTTACCAGGGCGTTACGCCATAGTCGCTGAAGTATGCTCCGGTTGGGCCGTCTTTTTCTATCATAGCATATTTTACAATAGGCGCAGCACCCTCTTCCACGCTTTTATAGCCCTGGTTACCATTAAAGTCGGTTTTGGTGTAGCCGGGGTTTACAGCATTCACCTTGAATTTATCTTTTAATTCGTAAGCCAAAGCAATGGTGTAATTATTCAATGCACTTTTCGATGGGCCGTAAGCAGCCGTTTTAACCTCATAGTGCCTCCACGTTGGGTCGCTATGCAACGTTAACGAACCAAGGTCTGAAGTTACGTTCACAATTCGTGGATTGGGCGCATTTTGCATGAGGGGCACAAAAACCCGCGCAATACGTGCTACGCCTATCACGTTTACCTCAAACACATCTCTAAATATTTGATCGGGCGTATTTAGAGCCGACTGCGGGAAGCTGCCGGGGATACCGGCATTGTTTATCAATACGTCTAAATAATCTATTTTCCTACTAAGTTCGGCGTAAGCTGCCTGCACAGATTCTTCGCTGGTTACCTCCAGTTGTATAAACTCCACATCGGTTAAGCCTTCGGCATGTAATTGGGCAACAGCAGCATCGCCCCTATCTTTATCGCGGGCAGCCAGGTAGATGTGGTAGCCAGCTGTTGCCAGTTGCCGCGCGGTTTCCAGGCCAATACCTTTATTGGCGCCGGTAATTAATACGGTTTGTTTTTTCATGATGCAAAGCTATAGCACGGCAATAGTTATGCCACTGGACATAGCAGGGCATTAACTGTACATTTCGCGGATTTGCTGGCGGTAAGCCATCGGGGTGGCATCGGCAAGGCGTTTAAAGAAGCGGTTGAAGTAGGCTGCATCCTCAAAACCAAGCTCATCGGCAATTTGCTTTACCGAAAGCTCGGTATGCAGCAAACGGCGCTTCGCTTCCATAACCAACCGACTATGTATATGGCTTATAGCCGTTTTTCCGCTTTGCTGTTTAATAACATCGTTGAAGTAACCAGGGGTGAGATTAAGCAAATTAGCGTATCCTGCAACCTCGTGCTGATGGGTGTGGTGTTCGGTAATCAACTGCTGAAAGCTTTTGAGCAGGCACTGCCCCTGTGTTATCTTGCAGCCTTCGCCAAATTGTTCGGCATAGAGCCTGCTGAGGTATATCACCAACACCTGCAGCCAGGAGGCCAGCATTTGGTTGCGCCAGCCGCTATTGGCCCGGTATTCGTCGTTCATCTTGCGCATGATGTCCTGCACGTAGGCAAACTCTTCGAGTGTAAGCACCAACTCGTGCGCTGCCGCAGGGTTCTGGATGATGGGGAGACGGCGCAGCATCAGGTTCTCTTCCAGCAACAAAAACTCCTCGGTAAAAGTGATAACCAGGCCCTCCATGGGGCATATCTCCTCTTTTAAATGAATCTGCTGCGGCACGGTAAAGTAAAAATGGCCCGGCTTTACCGTGTAAGGCACATCATCTATCCAATGGCGGCTGCTGCCCTGCACCACCAACGCGAACATGAAAAACTGCTTGCGGTGAGGCAGCAAAAAGCCGGGGTCAATTATCGGTTCTACGCCGTCAGATTCGCGCACCTGTATCATCACGGGTTTGCCATCATCTCCTAACAGGGGATAATTGGCAATAACGTTTCTCTCGGGCGCGGTTAATGTGGGCATGGTATAAAATTAAAAAAGATGGCCGCAGGTACAGCCATCTTTAGGTAAAATCGTCAAGAACCAGATTTGCCAATTCTTAAAGAGTTAGCAAATCTCCTCCAGGCAGCACTACATCAATTCCTTATCCTTCTTTACATGATAAGCCTTATTGGCCATGTAAAAAAGCCCCACCGTTGGGATAACATAAAACAACGCACCTCCGTATTTGATATCAGGATAGGTGGTTATCAGTTGGTAAACCAACAGGGCTAATGCAGCTATGCCACCGATGAGGTATAAATAAAAGAACTTCATCTCTGTGTGTTATTTTGTTTTTGCAACCCTTTTAAATATAGCTGCCCCCAGCGGCGGCACCGTTAATTGCATCGAGTTTTCTTTGCCATGCCATGCTTCGGCATCGGTTTTTATCGGATTGAAGTTGATCATGCCGCTGCCCCAATATTGTTGCTGGTCGGAATTGAAAATCTCCTGCCACTCCCCTGCCGCCGGCACGCCAATGCGGTAGTTTTGGTGTGGAACCGGTGTCATGTTCAGCACTACCACCAGATCGTTTGCCGCATCTATGCCCTTACGCATGTACACGATAACCGAATCGGCCATGTTGCTGGCATCTATCCATTCGAAGCCAGTCCAATCGAAGCCTTTCTCGTACAGGGCCGGCTCAGATTTGTATAATTTGTTGATAGCTTTTACGGCTTCTTTGATGCCGTTATGGCTGGTATGCTCCAGCAGATGCCAGTCTAAAGAGCGCTCGAAGCTCCACTCACCCACCTGGCCGAATTCGCCCCCCATAAACAATAATTTGGTGCCCGGGTGGGTAAACATAAAGCTGTATAGCAAGCGCAGGTTAGCAAACTTCTGCCAGTCGTCGCCCGGCATTTTGCCCAGCATACTGCCCTTCCCATAAACCACCTCATCGTGCGAAAAAGGCAGCATAAAGTTTTCGGTAAAGGCATATACCATGCTAAAAGTAAGCTGGTTTTGGTGGTATTTGCGGTGTATTGGGTCGTGCTCGAAGTAGTCGAGCGTATCGTGCATCCAGCCCATCATCCATTTCATGCCGAAGCCCAGGCCGCCGGTATAAACCGGCCTGCTCACCCCGCTGAACGAGGTAGATTCTTCGGCAATGGTCTGTACATCGGGAAAGTGCCTGTAAACGGCCGTATTGAATTCTTTCAGGAAAGCAATCGCCTCCAGGTTTTCGTTGCCACCGAAAGCGTTAGGTTCCCATTCTCCATGGTTACGCGAGTAATCCAGGTAAAGCATCGAAGCAACAGCATCTACGCGCAGGCCGTCGATATGGTAACGCTCCAGCCAGAAGATGGCGTTGCTGATTAAAAAGGCACGTACCTCGTTGCGGCCGTAGTTGAATATGTACGATTTCCAATCCGGGTGGAAGCCCTTGCGCAGGTCCTCGTGCTCGTAAAGGTGCGTGCCATCGAAATCGTAAAGCCCGTGTTTATCCCCGGGAAAGTGTGAAGGCACCCAATCGAGTATAACGCCTATGCCGTTGGCGTGGAACTCCTCTACCAGGTACATCAGATCCTGCGGCGTGCCGTAACGACTGGATGCCGCAAAGAAACCGGTTATCTGGTAGCCCCAGCTTGGGTAGTACGGGTGCTCCATTATGGGCATGAACTCCACGTGGGTAAAGCCCATTTCCTTTATATAAGGCACAAGCTTGGCGGCTAACTGGCGATAGGTCAGGAACTCATCCGGGCTCTCGGGGTTGCGCGCCCAGGAACCAACGTGCATTTCGTAAACTGAATACGGCCTGTCTAAAGCGGTATGCTCGTAGCGGTTTCGCATCCAGTCCTGGTCTTTCCATTCGTAAAAGGTATCGGCCACAATAGATGCCGTATGCGGCGGCAGTTCCCAACGCAGGGCAAATGGGTCGCTTTTTTCCAGTTCGGCACCGTTGTGCGATTTGATGAAGTATTTATAGGTTTCGCCAACGCCCACATTGGGTATCCAGCCTTCCCAAATACCCGATGCATCCCAACGGTAGTTGAGCGCATGCGAACCCTTGTTCCAACCGTTAAAATTGCCAATTACAGCAACGTATTGCGCGTTTGGCGCCCAAACAGAAAAGTAGGTGCCCACCACGCCTTTATACTCCAGCACATGGGAACCGAACTTTTCGTAAAGCTTATAATGCGTACCCGCTTTAAACAGGTTGATATCGAATTCGGTAAAGCGGCTGTAAGGCTCTACGGCTTTTATCTCAGTATCAGAAGTTGCGTTGATAATAACCTCCATTTTGGTTTTATCGGCCAGTTTGGTTGCCGGCGCGCCCGCTTTTTTTGATGCTGACTTTGGCTTTTTCGCTACCGGTTCTTCAGCTTCCGGGAACGTTGGGGCGGCTTCGGCTTTTTTGGCGGCTTTTGGTTTGGCTGCCTTTATAGGTTTCGATTCGGATAATTCGGCTCCGGTAGTTTCTTTTTTCTTTGCCATAGTGGGGTAGCGCCGTACGCGCTTAGGTTAGTTGGTTGCGGGAATAATTCCCGTTGTTCAAATATATAATTATTGAACATACAATAGCAGGAGTTGTTTATTTAAAACAAAAAAGAGGTGGCAATCGCGAATATTTAACCGCAGAGGGCGCAGAGTAGCCGCAGAGAGACACAGAGATTTTATTACTGGTTATTATTGTTTACCAATTGAACTTTTTATTTTTAAGTATCCACCTAAAATAGATATCGGCGCGAAGATAAACATGGCAAAACTTTGCGTCCAGTGGCTGCCAGCTGACAGGGCCATAGAGATGCCGGCAAGTCCAAACATCAAAGCAGCCAATATGTAATTCAAGACCAACGTTTTTTGCTTCGCGATGAGCTGCACCACCAGGCCGGCAATTATCGAAAAGAAAACACCGTAGGCAATGGTTATCAATTTAAATTTTAAAGGCGCATCCTGGTGCGGATGGTGATGCGTTAAATTGAACAACAAAACCGAACTGATGGCAAATACCATGTAACCCGCAATAACCGATAGGATTTTCCTGAGCATTTCTTTTTTTTCTTCGAATGTAGGGGATTGAAAGATAGGTTGATTGTTGAAAATTGCGAAATGTTCAGGCAATCATAAGGGGGCTTAACAGCATCGTCATGCTGAATTTATTTCAGTACCCCATCATATAAGTAGCCACTATGCTGAGCCGTCATACACGCCGCGTACCTGTCCTGTGGGGTCCTGAAACAAGTTCCATTAGACTTGCAAAGAAATTAATTAACAGATTGTTGTTGATAATTTTGGGATGTTAAGATGTGGAGAAGATAGCCGGTAGGAAATATTCATAAGTTCTAGCCTTCGAGGCTCTATTCTGATCTGATACCCTGGCTATCTTCTTTTATTAACCCAAGGCTCTATAGTAATTTAACCCCACGTTCGTAGCATGGAATTAGCCGGGTTAACCCCACATCCTAAACATTAGCATGTTATG
>NZ_JBFUEA010000031.1:0-38636 GCF_056404435.1 Mucilaginibacter sp. P2_D11 | reverse complement strand
AATCCCGTCCGACTTGCATGTATTAGGCCTGCCGCTAGCGTTCATCCTGAGCCAGGATCAAACTCTCCATTGTATAATGTGTTGTTATTGATCCAGACCCTATTAAACTCAATCAATAGAAATCTGTAAAAAAAAAATATTCTCTTACATTATCCCTCTATCAATCTCAAGCTTCTTTTCCTCAGCTTAACAACCCTCCGGCCGTTACGCTGCATAATTTCATTTTCTATCTCTTTTAAGAACTTGTTCGGAATGTCTGTCGCAGACATCCTATATGCTTTTTCATCCTAAGATGATGTTGCCTTCAATATTTTGTTAGTTAAGAATTGCTCTCAACTTTTTAACGCTTTTTGCTTCCCTTATTTCTAATTTCCGCTCCCTCGTTTTGGGACTGCAAAGGTAGAAAACCTTTTGAATTTTGCAAACTTTATTATTTTATTTTTTCAAGCTTGCTTTTCATTGTACTTCCCGGCGAGCGTTACCTCGTTTGCGGGCTGCAAAGGTGCAGATTATTTTGGTTCTTGTCAAGTGAAATAATCACTTTTCTTTAACTTTTTTCTATCTGCCTGATGTTCAAAAAACAACGCCCCTTTCGTTTGAGCGGATACAAATGTAAGGAGAAAGTGCCTCTCCGTCCAAAAGAAATTTCAAATAATTAAAACAATGCTGTAACTCATTGTAAGTTAATTGCAAAGGAAGGCTATCATTGTACGTGGCAACACCTATGTGCCGGTATTAGATCATCCTGCGACCTTGTCACTCGTGCCGGAAACGCACAATACGGCGCGTCGGCCCTATGCAATTCTGCCCAAAAACACCAAATAGGCGCGGTTTTTTTTCCGTAAGTTTGAAATACATATGGACGCAAGCACTTTCCCACCACATTTTCTGGAGCAACTGAACGCCGAACCCGGCTATGATAAGGCAACTTTTATTGATGCGCACCAAAACGGCAGCTCAATTACTTCTATCCGGCTGAATCCATTTAAGCCTGCGGGCATTAAAACGGGCGAACAAGTGCCATGGTGCTCAGAGGGCCATTACCTGGATACCCGCCCCTCCTTTACTTTCGACCCATTGTTCCACGCAGGCGCTTACTATGTACAGGAGGCGTCCTCTATGTTTATAGATCATATCCTGAAAAGCATCCGCCCCGAAAAGGAAGATGCTATTAAGGTATTGGACCTATGCGCTGCCCCCGGCGGCAAAAGTACGCTGCTTAATTCGGCCTTAAATAGTTCCGACCTGCTCGTGGCGAACGAAATCATTAAACCACGCGTACCTATATTAACGGATAACCTTAGCCGCTGGGGTACCGCCAATACCATCGCTACCAATAACGACCCGCGCGACTTTACCGTGCTTAAAGGGTTTTTTGATGTAGTACTGGTTGATGCGCCTTGCTCGGGCTCGGGCATGTTCCGTAAAGACCCCGCCGCCATGAACGAGTGGAGCGAGGGCAACGTAAACCTTTGCCACCAGCGGCAGGAGCGTATACTGGCCGACATATACCCCGCCATAAAAGAGGATGGCTACCTTATATATAGTACCTGCAGCTATTCGCACCAGGAGAATGAGGATATCCTGGATTGGTTGTGCGAGCAATTTGATATGGAGAGCATCCGCATACCTATATATAAGGAGTGGGGGATAGTAGAAACCGAATCGCCTTTGCAAAAAGCATGGGGCTACCGTTTTTACCCTGGCCGGGTATTGGGCGAAGGTTTATTTGCCGCCTGCCTGCGCAAAAAGGAAAGTACCGGTGGTGCCAGCAATTATAAAAACAACGCGCAGCAGAAACTGGCAGCCGCCGAACTGGATATTGTGCGCAGCTATGTAAACCAGCCGGATAACTTCTACTACTTTAAAGTGGCCGATGACTGGCTGGCCATTAATCGCGAACACCAGGCCAGTCTTAACCTGCTGCATAAGCAGCTTTACATCAAAAAGTCGGGCGTGCGGATTGGTAAACTGGCCGGCCGTGATTTGATACCCGACCATGAACTTGCCCTAAGCCTGCTTATTAATAAGGATGCCGTACTAACTACCGCCCTAAATAAAGACAAGGCCATACAATACCTGCGCCGGGATAATATTGATATTGCCATAAATGAAAAGGGCTGGAGCCTGATGGAATACGAAGGGCTTGCCTTAGGCTGGGCAAAGTTGCTGCCTAACCGCATCAATAATTATTACCCAAAAGAGATTAGGATAGTGGCCAGCCCCCCAACCCCCTGAAGGGGGAGTTTTTGATTGGCGGGATGGTGAGTTTAATATCGAATAATGAATTTCGAATATCCAACTCCGAAGTTTTCCCCTTTTTCTTCTTCCTTCATTATTCGATGTTGGGCATTCGGTGTTCGATATTAGAAAAATACCATCATAATGACGCAAGAGTAATCTGCACACCCGCACATCTGAAATTTGCATATCTGATTTAAGATATCCTTACCGTAAGCAGGGTAATATCATCAATGGGTTTGCCTTTTATTACGGTGTTGATGTGGTTGAGTACAGCATCGTTGAAACAATCGGGCGTTAGGGTACCATTGGCCAACACAAAATCCAGCAGGTCTTCTTCGCTCCAGCTCTTTTCGCTTTGCAGTTCGTGGTCCATCAGGCCATCGGTGTAATTAAAAAACAGGCTATCGGGCTCTATATCTATCTCGCCTTCATTTAAAAAGGGCAATTCGTCGAACGCCCCTATCATGGTTGTGCCCAGCCGCAAGGGCACTGCGCCGCCATTGCAATACAAAATAGTGGGGTTGTGGCCGGCGTTGATATAATTAAGCTTGCGGGTTTTTTGGTTGAACCGGGCCAGGAACAGGGTGATGAAACGCTCGCCTTTGGTATTATGGATAACCAACTTATTCAGCCGCTCTACCAGGGTGGTAAGGTCGTCTTCTATGGCAGCAAGGCCCTGCAGGTTTGCCTGGAAGTTGGCCATAAGCAAGGCGGCCGAGATACCCTTGCCAGATACATCGGCAATGCACCATAAAAACTCATCCTCGTTAAGGCGGAAAAAGTCGAAATAATCGCCGCCGATGTTTTGGTGCGGCAGATATTTGGCACCAACTTCTACCCCTACTTCTTTATAAACCCGCAGGGGCACCAGCATATTTTGCACCTCTGCGGCCAGTTCCATCTCGCGCTGGAAACGTTCGGCCTGCAGCCGTTCGCGGAAAAGCTTCTTATTCTCCAGTGCCACCACAATTACGTTGATGAGGGTTTGGATAAAAGTAAGGTCGTTGTTGAGCATTTCGCCCGTGGTGTTGAACTCGCCGATGAGCGCGTATGCCAGGGCCTTGTTTTTATGGTATATAGGTATAAAGTATTCGTAATTGCTCAGCACCGGGTTGGCATGGTGGTGTAAGGCCGATGGCGATTTTATTTTGCTGAGGTGAGCCCAGGTGCCATTCAATACGCCGGGCGATTCTATTTGCCCGCCGTATTTAGATATACAAGTGTAAACGTTGTCTTTTGCGATAAGGAAACGGAATTTGCCTATCTGAAGGTAGTTCTGCAATATCACCTCCAGCATTTGTATCAATACCGGCGTGGACGTGTTTTTATTGATCGCCCGCGTTATCTCCAATAACGCGTTCAACTCCGACTGCCGCTTTAGCAGCAGCCTGATTAGTTCGTCTTCTCCGGAGTTATCCTGGTTGTGTTGCATTATTATAATAGGCAGCCTAAAATAATGAATAATTTATTCTAAACAGGATTTGTTTGTTTTTTGTGCTAATGATGTTATCGCACCACGCGGCCCTTCCATGCGTACTTGCGTGTATTGCCAATAAGGCCCACGTAAACAAAGTAAACTACATGTATGGGTATGAGTATAATAAGCAGCCCAACCAGGTTGGCGCGCTTAAAAAATGTGGTAATGGGTAGCAAAAATGCCGCCTCGAAAATATATTTAAGCAAAATCTGCACGCCCAAAAGCTTCAGGAAAAATACGTCATAAAAGCTTAAGCCCGCATTTACCAGCAAGCTGAGGTTGAACAGCCAGATGCAAACCGCCAGTGCCACTATCCATTTATCCTTGTATTTGGTAGATTTTGATGCCCAGCGGCGGCGTTGCTGCAGAAACTCCTGCAGGGTGTGCTTGGCATGGGTGTAAACAATAGCATCGCGGTTCTTTAAAAAGCCTATTCGGTCGGGATATTTCACCGCCACTTTTTGCAGCAGCAATTCGTCATCGCCCGATGCCAGATCATCTATGCCTTTAAAGCCGCCCACCTCGTTGAAAACATCTTTGCGGTAGGCCAGGTTAGCACCATTACAAGTTGATGCCCTGCCATTGCCAATAAAAGCCGCACCGATACCGATGAGGTATGAAAATTCGAGCGTTTGCAGCAACTCGAACAATGTCTTCTCCTCAAAATAAGTTACAGGCGAGGATATCATTACCGGGTTATGCGTTTCGTAATAAGCCACTACACTACTTAGCCAAGCCGGCCCCATGCGGCAATCGGCATCAGTGGCTACCATCAGCTCCCCGGTAGATTGGGCGATAGCTTCGGCAATGGCTTTCTTTTTATAGGAATTGAGCGGCTTATCGGCCTTCAGCTGCATCAGTTTGATGCCGTGCGCCGCATAGTTGCCGATGATTTCGGCGGTGCAGTCGGTAGAGTGGTCGTCAACTATAATCACTTCTACCAGGTGCCGGGGGTAATCCTGCGCTATGATATCTTCTATAGTGTAGTGGATGCGTTCTTCCTCGTTACGTGCGGCAATGAGTATGGTTACCTTTGTAGTAAAACTTGCACCATTTGTATCGGGGCGTTTAAGGGCGGCCCATCCTTTAATAAGGTAAGCAAGTACCAGCAGGTAAAGGCCGGTTAAAAAAAGGGAAACGATGCTATGTGCGATCAAAGAATTTGAGTTTTAGTACGAATACCGACCCTATAATTGCCGGTATGATTAAGTTAATAAGCCAGATAGATGATACCGCTGCAATGATAGCTATTTGCTGGTTGGTAATATACAAAAACAAGTGCATGGCGGTAAAGCTGCGCACGCCGATATCCAGCAGATCCAACGAGGGCAGGGCCGACTGGATAAATATGAACACCACAACGGTAAGCATCATGGGCATAAATGGCAATGCAGGCAGCAATAAATGGATAACCAGGTAATATTGGAACGAGAACACCGCGAAACGGGCCAGGCTGTAAGCGATAACCGAGCGCAGCTCCTTACCGTTGTAGCGGCCCATGATATCAAAAAAGCGGTGGTATTTCTGCAGGAATTTTATCTTATCCAGCAGCGTTACCAGCCAGGCAATGTTGAAATAGCACACCAGCAGCAAAGCCAAAAACGCAAGCGACAAACCCACAATACCCAAATACACCCATATGTTGAGGTGGAAAAATTCATAGGCGAACCACAGCGAGGCCAATACGCCCGCCACATTGGTGATAACGTTTTGCGCGAATGCGCCCACCGCCATAGCAAACACCCCATGGATGCGCTTGCGGTTGGGCAAAAACATTACGCGCCCACCAAACTCGCCGATACGGTTGGGCGTAAATATAGCCCAGGTGAGCCCGCAAAAAACGGCTTCCACTGCTTCCCAAACCGAAATGGCTACAAGCCGCTTAGAAAGATACTGCCACTTAAGGCTCTCCAGAAACCAGTTGAGGAACATCAAAAACACCACTGCGGATAGCGTTACCACCACCTGCGTGCGGCTGATGCGTGCAATCAAATCCTCAAATTGCCTGATATCGGAGTTTTTGTTGAGGAATTTATGGTAAATAACATAAAAAGCCAATGCCAGAATGGCTGCCTTAAGCAGGTAGGAAAGGATTTTCTTGGCGGTAGCTGTCAACAATAAAAATTTATGCAATGTTACGAAAAGCATCAGCAAGCTTTGAGCCCGCCTGCAAATTATACGGCGGATAGCCGAAATAATACATTTGCTTATACAAAATGGGGGAAGGATTTGTTTGGGGGGCCTTTATCCTACCACGTCATGCCGAACTTGTTTCGGTACCCCACACGGCAGGTATGGCGTATGCTAGCGGCCTTGCATAGTGGTCACTTTTATGGTGGGGTCTTGAAACAAGTTCAAGATGACGGTTTTTTATTCTGGTGTCCCCACCCACTAACCCCTACCCCAATATCTCCCTGATATCCTCCGCGGTAAGCGATTTGATGAAACTTTCCTCGGTGGTGATGAGCGACCGGGCAACGCTTAGCTTGCGCTGCTGCAGGGCCAGTATCTTCTCTTCCACGGTATCTTTTGTGATGAATTTGTAGATGAACACGTTTTTGGTTTGGCCAATGCGGTGGGTACGGTCTATGGCCTGCTGCTCAACGGCTGGGTTCCACCATGGGTCGAGGATGAAGACGTAATCGGCTTCGGTAAGGTTAAGGCCTACGCCGCCTGCTTTTATCGATATCAGGAACACCCTTGTCTTGACATCTTCCTGAAACTGTTTCACCACATCGCCGCGGTTTTGGGTGCTACCATCCAGGTACACATACGGAATGTTTTGCTGCTCCATGTGCTCGCGGTAGATGTTGAGCTGCTTTACGAATTGCGAGAAGATAAGCACCTTATGCCCGCCATCCAACACATTGGCCAGCGTATGCACCACGTTCTCGAACTTGCCCGAATCGCCCTCGTAATCCTTATCTATCATCAGCGGGTGGTTGGCTATCTGGCGCAGTTTTATCAAGCCTTGTAAAACCTGCATCTGTGTTTTGGCGTAGGTGCCGTCTTCAATGCTGCGCAGCAATTCGTTGCGGTATTCAGATTTTACCTTGTCGTACACTTCCGCCTGCTCCTCGCTCATCTGGCAGTAGAAAAGGTTCTCGGTTTTCGGCGGCAGCTCGGTAGCTACCTGCTCCTTGGTGCGGCGCAATACGAATGGTTTGATGATGGCCTGTAGCTTGCGCGCCTTTTCCTCGTCCTTTTTTTTCTCTATCGGCGTTACGAATTCATTCTGGAAATAGATCTGCGCGCCCAGTAACCCGGGGTTGATGAAGCTCATCTGCGTCCACAAATCATTAACGGAATTTTCAACCGGCGTACCGCTCAAAATCAATTTGAAGCGCGATTTCAATTGCCTCACCGCCTGGAACGATTTGGACGATGGGTTTTTGATGTTCTGGCTCTCGTCTAATATCACATAATCGAAGTAATAACCCTTAAACATCTCGATGTCTATCCGGCTGATGCCATAGGTGGTAATGACAACATCGTAATTGGCAAACACCTCGGCCGACTTATAGCGGAAGGCCCCGGTGTGCACCATTAGCCGCAGCTGTGGGGCAAATTTCTTAGCCTCGTTAAGCCAGTTGTATATCAACGAGGTTGGCATAATAACCAGCGAGGTGGCTTTGCTGCCTCCGGCCTCAGTATCCTCTTTATGCTTTTGCAGCAATGCCAGCGTTTGGATGGTTTTGCCCAAACCCATATCATCGGCCAGGCAGCCACCAAAGTGGTACTCCTTTAAAAAATGGAACCAGTTGTAGCCAGCCTTTTGGTAGGGCCTCAGGCTGCCCGCAAAGTTCAACGGCATGGGCACATCGGCGGTCTCCTCGTAATTGCTTAGCTTTTGCAATTTACGGCCCATAGCGGTTTCGGCCATTTCACCCTCCAGATCGCTTACCAGGCCCAGGTGATGACGGCGCAGCTTCAGCTGGTCGCCGCCCTCAGAAAAGTGCAGCAGGTTGCCGTATTGCGAAAACCATTGCTCGGGTATTACCGCAATCTCACCAGAGGGCAGTATGAATTCTTTTTTATGGTTGAGGATGTGGTTCTTCAGCTGGATAAATGGTATTCGGTAAGGGCCGAAGATGACCACCGCGTTGATATCGAACCAATCGTTGTTCTCTTTTACTTCAAGATCTATCTTAGTGGTGCCGAAAACGTAGCGTTTCTGGCCTTCGGGCTGCTCCAGCTCAAAGCCTTTTTCTAGCAGTTCATCGTGATGCTGGTTCAGCCACTCAAAAACCGGGAAAGCCCTGTCGGTATCGTCGTCGGCATGCGCCACCTCCAGATTTTGGAACAGAGACGAAGTGATGGTTAAGCCCATGGCTTCCAGTTGCGCCAGTTTGCCTTTTTCCCAGGCAACAGATCGCTTGATGCGGTGGAAGAGGTAATCGTCGCCATTGCGCTCCATCCGTACCGAAATATGTCGCCCATCGCCATAGGGGAAAATATAACCCGCGTATTTAAAGTAGAGCTGCAGTTGCGAGGTGCCGCCCTCTACGTATATGGGCTTCAAGAAAGCCGCCGCATCATACTTCTCGGTATTGATGGTGAAGCCCTCGGCATAAACGTTGTGCTTCTCTATCAGCGGGGCAACAAATTTTTCGAAGTATGATTGCTCGGAAGATTTAGGTATGGATATGAACCGTTTGTTTAAAAAAGGCTGCAATTTCTTGCCCTCTATCTCCTTATCGAAGTAATACAAGGTATCATCCAGGAGCATCCAGGCGGGGTGGTTGCAAATAACTTCGGCATCCTTAAACATAAACTCGATGCGCATCCCCTGGTATTTAATGGTAGGGAAGTAGCGGATCTCCTCCTCATTCCTGCGGAAATGGAACAGCACCGAAGCCGCCTCCGCCGCAATATGCACCTTGCGCCCGGCGGGATAGCCCTCCTTGCTCATCAGGTATAGCTGTTTATTGGTGCCGCCTATCAGGCCCAGAGCCTCTACTATCTTCTTTTCTATTTTCGGGCGGATAACCTCAAAAATCTGGTCGTTGAATATTTTGGCGAAATACTCGAATGGGCGGATGGGTTTTTTATAGAACCTTTTGATAACGTTCCCCTGCTCCATATCCTCCAGTATCTTGATGAGCTTGCGGTCGGTATCATCAATGCAATGACTGAATTCAACGGCAGTATTGCTGAACAGGCGCTGGTGGGTAAGGGAAAATTCACCGTTGGGGTTAAGCTGCACAATGTGCGGTTCTATCACGTACGACAGGTAATCGTGCCGGGCAATGGCATAAATAATTTGGCACGGTTTGCTGCTGTCTACGCGTAACATTAATTTGATAGGTAAAAAATTAATGAAAGCTACATCAACAAAAAATTCAAACGTAAACTAAAAAACCGAAAAGGAAAAATTTTCTAAGGAGATTTTATTAACACGACATTAAAATCGCGTCATTGCCAGGCACGAAGCAATCTCTACGTTGGACGGGCCACTTTGCAGGTCGCTCTGCTAATCGGGAGATTGCTTCGTTCCTCGCAATGACGATGTGGTTAGTCGGGTCGACAGCTATACCTCTATCTCCCCCTCAAACACCAACTCCGCAGGCCCTTCTAAAAATATATTGCTAAATTTCTCGCCGTCGTTATCAAAGCGGATATTGAGATTGCCGCCCAATACTTTTATGGGCGTGCTTATGGTGCCGAACTGCCCGTTGTGCTTAGCCATGGCCAGCGCAACCGCAGTAACGCCTGTTCCGCAGGCGTAGGTCTCGTTTTCCACGCCACGCTCAAAGGTGCGCACGAAATACCCTTCGCCGTCTTTTTCTACAAAGTTTACGTTGATGCCATCGGCTTTGTAGGTAGCGTTATTTCGGATGGCGTAACCATCGTTATAAACATCTTTTATAGCCAGGTCGGCAGCCTGTTTTACATAATGTGGCGAGCCGGTGTTGAGCACATACGCTTCGCCATCTTTACTGATGTTGGCCACATCTATCATCTGTAGGCTCACCCAATTTCCCTCTTCTGAAATTTTGGCATAATGCGGACCATCCGTCGCCAGAAAATTTGTCACATCGTATATAATGCCGAGGTGTTTGGCAAATGCTACGATACAGCGGCCGCCGTTGCCGCACATGCTGCCCTCGTTGCCGTCGGCGTTATAATATACCATCTTAAAATCATATCCGGGCAGGTTCTCCAGCAGCATAAGGCCATCGCCACCGATTCCGAAACGACGGTCGCACAATTTCGCAACCACATCCTTACTTAGCTGATTTACAACCCCTTCCCGGTTGTCTATCAATATAAAATCGTTGCCTGCTCCCTGGTATTTATAAAACTGTATATTCACGTCGTAATCGAATTAAAGTGCCATCAGCCGGGTAATGCTAACCTAAACCAACAACTATCGGGCATTGTTATTTTTTATTTAACAATTTTTAACAAAATTGCACATAACTTACCATTGTTTATATCGTCTATATGGTATTAAATTTGATTTGCGGTTGTTATACCGATAAACATAAAAGAGAAATAGGATAAAAATATGAAAAAATATCTTTTAACATTAGTAACCGCCTTTGCCGGCGGTGCCTTAGCTTTAGGCGTTTACAAATACGCAGAGAACAAATACGACCAGGGCGTTAGTTTTGAGGACAAACAAAAAGTTTATTTCGCCAGCAATAAGCCAAATGCCCCCGCGGTATCATCGGCCGGCTCGGTTGATTTTACGCAGGCTGCTGCAGACGTTACGCCTGCCGTAGTTTACATACGCACCACCTACTCGGCAAAAAGCGGCGGCAGCCAGGACCAGTTCGAGCAGATGTTCGGCCAAATGTTCGGTCAGCGCATGCGCCCGCAGGGGCCTCAGATGGCATCAGGCTCGGGCGTTATCATTTCGCCGGATGGCTACATTGTTACCAATAACCACGTGGTAGCTAAAGCCGATAAAATCACCATCACTACCAACGATCACCGCCAGTTTGACGCGAAAGTAATAGGTACTGACCCTAACACCGACCTTGCCCTCATTAAAATAAACGCCACCAACCTGCCCATCGTAAAATTGGGCAACTCGGATGCTGTGCGCGTAGGCGAATGGGTATTGGCCGTAGGCAACCCTTTTAAATTAACGTCTACCGTTACTGCCGGTATTGTAAGCGCAAAAGGCCGCAGCATCAACATCATCGGTAAAGATGATGATGACGACCAGGATTCGAACCCATTCGGCCCGGTTAACCAGCAGTCGCCAACTTTGCGTAAAGGCATCGAATCGTTCATCCAAACAGATGCGGCCATCAACCCCGGTAACAGCGGTGGTGCTTTGGTAAATACTGCCGGCGAGCTTATCGGCATCAACGCAGCTATTGCGTCTCATACCGGTTCTTACGAAGGTTATGGCTTTGCTATCCCTGTGAATTTGGCGAAGAAAGTTTTGAACGATATCAAGAAATATGGCTCGGTTAAACGTGGTTACATCGGCATCAGCTTTGCAGATTTGAGCGACCCTGAAGCTGCGCAAGGATTAAAAACCGACAAAACCAACGGCCTTTACGTAAACTCGTTAGTTGAAGGCGGCGGTGCGGAAGCAGCCGGTATAAAACCAGGCGACATCATTATCAAAGTTGAAGGCAACGTTGTTTACGAATCATCTGACTTGCAGGAGCGCGTTGCACGTTTGCAGCCGGGCGATAAAATCAACATCACCGTATTGCGCAACGGTACCGAGAAAAGCTTCGACGTAACACTTAAGGCAGAAGCAGTAACAAACAAAACTGCCGCCAATTCTAAAACAGCTTCAGAATTGTTCAACAAGTTGGGCGCAAGCTTCCAACCATTAACCCAGGCTCAGAAGAATAAATTCCATGTAAATCAGGGCGTAATGGTAACGCAGGTACGCGCAGGCGGCATCTTCGACGATACCGAAATCCCTGTTGGCTCGGTTATTACTTCTATCAACAAACAGCCTATCAACAGCGTGGGCGATATGGACGATGTAATCACCAACCTTAAAAATGGAAGGCTCATCATCACCGGCTACTACCCTAACGGCGGCAGCTTCAGCAACGTTTTCGAAATACAATAATTAGAATAAGTGATTTAATAGGAAAACCCGGTCAAAAGCCGGGTTTTTTGTTTTTATACCAAGGCCGAAACTTCAAAACAAATCCGCCTATCTTTACCGCATGAAGAAATTATTGTTGTTCGTATGCCTGTTATCGGTAGCGGGCGTTACCGGTAAAACCACTCACCGTAACGATACCATCCCGGAGTTTATGCAAGGGAAATTCAAAGATGATTACGGCATTAAGTACGAAATAAACGATACGCTATGGTTTCAGTTGCCCAAAAGCAAGTTCCGTATCATCAAATGGAACCTAAAGGAGCAATACCTGGTTGCCCGCAACGGCGATGGCAACCCTGGCGATGGCGGCCTGTACACCCGTATAGATTTTATGGAATTCAAAAACATGTCGCCATGGAAATGGGGCTATTGCCTGACGGCCTACGATGCACCAACCGATATCGCCGCCGAAGCCATGGCCAAAGCCGACCGCAAGCATCCCAAAACCGGCTGCAATGGCTTCCCTTTTTCGAGGATGAAAAATGAGTAAAACAGTTGGCAGTTCTCAGTTGGCAGTAAGCACCCTGCCAACTGAAAACTGTGAACTGCCGACTGAAATTAATTCCCCGCTCTTTTCTGTAAATCCGCAACGGGCATAATCAATATGCGGCCAACCTGCGTTTTACCTTTGTAGGTAACCACCTTCAGTTGCGTTGCATCAATCGGTACGGCCAGCGTACTGGTGTACTTGGGGTAAAACCTATCCGGCGATGAGTTATCGAAACTGTAATAAATATCCAGCCCTGGCACTTCCGGCGTAAGGGATACGCTCAGGCTTTTATCTGCGTTGCGTATGGCCTTAAAGGTTGGGTCGTAAACGCTTGGCGAATACTTGGTTTCGCTGAGGTTGAAACGCTCGAACTGCCGCTCTACCTTAGGGAAGAAAGTTAAAAAGTTTTTCTTAGTCTTAGGCGACCATACCGATTCTGACACTGCCAAAGCCCTCGGCCATATCATATACTCTACCTGGCGGAAGTTGTACACCTGCTCGGTCCAAAGGTTGGCTTGGCCCCCTTTTATCAGTTTTGCATCAACGCTATCAGGCACGGGTTCAAACTCGTAAGTTTTGTTTAGGCGCAGGGTGGCGTACACCGGTGGCTCGGTAATGCGGTCGCTCTGCATATAATCCAGGTACACGTAGGTGGTAGGGCTCATCACCACCTCGTGGCCAAGCTTAGCGGCATCTATGCCGCCCTTTATGCCGCGCCAGCTCATCAGGGCCGCGTTGGGGCCAATGCCGCCCTCCAGTATCTCGTCCCAGCCCATAAAGCGCTTGCCTTTGCTTTCTACTATTTTTTCAAGGCGCTTTTCAAAATAGCTCTGCACCTCTTCCATCGTTTTGAGACCTTCTTTCGCCATCAGTGCTTTTACATCGGGGCTTTGTTCCCAAAAATTCTTGGCGCACTCGTCGCCACCCAGGTGCATATAAGCAAAGGGGAACAGCTGCGCAATCTCGCCCACTACTTTATCCAAAAAGTCGTAAGTGTACTCGCTGGCGGGGTTCAGGGTATTATCTACCAACGCGGGGTGGCCCGGTTTAGACCAATCCATTATCTTCTCGCCAGATCGTACCATATATTTATCAGCTCCCGGCGTAGCCGACAGCTGCGGATAGGCGACAACAGCAGCCAGGCTATGGCCCGGCACATCCACCTCAGGCATAATATCTACAAACCTGTCTTTGGCGTATTTTACCAGCTCGCGTATATCGTCCTGCGTATAAAAACCGCCATAGGTGCGCGGCTCATCGGGTTTTGGTGGAATAAAATCGCCGAAGGCGCCTTCGCGTTTAACGTTAAATGCGCCCACGGTGGTTAAGCGCGGTAGGCTTTTTATCTCTATGCGCCAGCCTTCATCATCCGTAAGGTGCATGTGCAGCAGGTTGAATTTGTACTTCACCATATCATCGATAAAATGCTTCACCTCCTGTTTGGTAAAAAAGTGGCGCGACACATCAAACATCAGGCCCCTCCACTCAAAGCGCGGGTAATCGTATATATCCACAACAGGTACTGTCCAGGCAACGTTTTTGGCAACCTCCAGGCCTTCAATTTCCTTTGGCAGCAATTGCATCAGCGTTTGCACGCCATAATACAAACCCGCCGGCTTGTTGGCGCTTATGGTGATGCCATGGGCTTTCACCGAGAGATTGTACCCTTCTTTGCCTAAAACAACATCAGCTTTTTTATTGATCACCAGCTTAATGGCTGCATTCGTGCCCAGGGCTTTTACCACCACGGTTTTACCGGCAGCGGTGGATAGTTTGTTCTTCAACAAATCCAATATGGGGTTAATTTCCGGTGAGGCCGTGGCTTGCACTACCACAATTTTGGGTAACGTAAACAGCCCGGCGTGCTTCGTGATTTTTACCGGCTCGGGGATAATAGCGATATCCGGCGAAGTTTGCTGCGCAAAACTTAAGGAGCCGATAAGGCAGGCAAATACCAATAACGAGATTTTTTTCATGTGAGATACTAATGGTTTACAAAAGGGGTAACAGCATGCAATTTATCACTTTTTAAATAATATTAATAAGTTTTTATTTTAGTAGATTCCAATGTTTTAAGTGCCGCATATTATTGCGAAAAAAAATTGATGATTAGGCTTTTTTATTAACTTGCCTTCCATAAATCTGATGATTGCGCCTGCAATCCGCACAACCAATTTATTAAGCTTAATTAATTACGCCATGTCGACAGACCGCAGAAAATTCCTTAAACACCTGGGCACCTCCGTGTTGCTTACTTCCGCTTCGCTTACCAGTTTTGCTGCCCGCGAGGAGCAGGAAATTCGCACCTTGCGCGCCCAAAAACGCGTTGGCCCCAACGATAAAATCCGTATTGCAACCATAGGTATGGGCATTATGGGTTTTAACGATACCAATGCGGCGCTAAGCGTGCCCGGCGTGGAGCTGGTTGCTGCATGCGATCTGTACAAGGGCAGGTTGGCGCGCGCCAAGGAGGTTTATGGTGCGGGATTATTTACCACCGAAGATTACCGCGACCTCATCATCGATCGTAAAGACATCGATGCAGTGATCATAGCCACCAGCGATAACTGGCACAGCCAGATTGCCATAGATTCGATGATTGCGGGAAAAGCGGTTTACAGCGAGAAACCCATGGTGCACCAGATAAGCCAGGGCCTTGCCGAAATAAAAACACAGCACGATACGAAGATGGTTTTCCAGGTGGGGAGCCAGCGGGTAAGCAGCATTGCATATAAAAAAGCAAAGGAAATGTATGAGGCAGGGGCCATCGGCAAGATAAATTCTATCGAGGCGTCCTTTAACCGGCAGGATGCTCTGGGCGCATGGCAGTACACCATCCCGCTGGATCAATCGGTGCAGAACGTTAATTGGGCGCGGTTCCAATCCAACGCCAAGGTTAAATACGATTATGACCCAAAGCGCTTTTTCCGCTGGAGGAATTATCGCGAATATGGCACCGGCGTTGCGGGCGACCTTTTCGTGCACCTGCTTAGCGGTATCCATTTTATCACCGGCTCTAAAGGGCCCGAAAAAATATACTCTATCGGCGATCTCTCCTACTGGAAAGATGGGCGCAATGTGCCCGATGTAATGAGCGCAGTTATACATTACGGCGAAACCAAAGAGCACCCGGCTTTCCAGGTTACTTTGCGCGTTAACTTTGCAAGCGGCGACGGCGGATCGAGCACCACAAAAATAACAGGGTCCGAAGGTGTAATTGACCTGGGTGGCGAAGGCGAAGGTTTTACTATCCGCAAGAACAAAATGACGCAGGCCCCCGGGATAGGCGGATGGGATTCGTTATTCACCTATACCGAGGCGCAACAAAAAGCCTTAATGGATGACTACAATAAACGCTACACCGAGGCACAGAGAACAAGGCAGAAATTCCCCGACGTTGTTTATCGTGCGCCCGATGGCTATAACGCCTCCAACGATCACTTTGCCAATTTCTTCGACTCGGTACGCAACGGCACCAAAGTGGTAGAAGATGCTGTGTTCGGTTTCAGGGCGGCTGCGCCGTGTTTGGCATGTAACGACAGCTACTTCGAGAACAGGGTTATCCGTTGGGATGCAGAAAACATGAAGATAGTTTAAGGATGGTTTAATATCGAACACCGAATGTCCAATTTCGAATAATGAAGGAAAAAAACTTCGATGTTGGATATTCGAAATTCGGTGTTCGACATTCTTTTTTTTATTTCAGGATAGTTACCCAACCGGCCAAAACGCTGCGGAAGGTGTGCGTATCAATCATGTAGTAATACGTACCAGCAGGCAATGCGCTTCCCTGATAAGTACCATCCCATGGTTTGCCATAACCGGTGCTTTGGTATAGCAGCTTTCCATTACGGTTAAATATCGATACGGTGCTGAAAGGGTAGTTTTTCAACACGGGTATTTGCCAGTAATCGTTTATGCCATCGCCATTCGGCGTAAAAGTATTGGGAATAGTTACAGCGCAGTCACCATCGGACAATACACGAGCGATGAAAGGGTTCGATTTAGTAACCGGGTTGATAACGCATTTGCCCCCGCTGCTCATAAGGCAGGTAACCACATCGCCATCGGCCAGGTTGCTGGTACTAAAAGTTGCGCTGTTGCCGCCCGCATTATTGCCATTTACCTGCCATTGGTAACGCGGACTGCCGGGACCAGGCTGCACATTTTGGGTGATTGCGGTAAAATCCAACCGGCTGCCCCGGCAAATCGGATCGGTATAAGAGGCGAATATCGTCACCGCTGTAGTAACCGATGGAGTAGCCTTAATAGATACCGCTGCCGATGGAGCCGAAGTAATAGGCGCGCAACCATCGCTATTGGTAACCGTGCAGGTTATCTTATCCCCGGTGGCAAGTTCTGCGCTGGTAAACTCCGCACCTCCCTTGGATTTCTCCACACCGTTCACATACCATGTATATACCGGGTTAAGGCCTCCGTTTTGTGCCACAGCAGTATAAGTAACCGGGAACCTTTCGCAGGTGTCTATAAATCCCGGACTTACGACAACCGTTGGCGTGGGCAGTTTTTTGGCGGTGATGGTGAAAGTAATGCTGGCGTCGTCAAACGGGCTCAGGTTATCATGCGCCGTAAGCACCAGGTTAACCGTTTGTCCATCGCTTAATACGGTGCCCGCAGCAGGCGTTTGCGTAAAGGTAAAGCTACTGGCGCAACTGCTTTTTGCGGTCGCTGTTTTGGTATAATCTGCAACTACAGCCGGGCAAATATCCAGATAGGGGATAACTACGGGGTTGTAAGTGCTGGTTATAGTAATCGGGCTGGTTATTGCAACCGGGATATTCTTTTTTGTTTTGTTGCTGTAGCTGGTATTATCAAAGTAACCCGCCACGCCGCTGCCTGCAATGGTGCTAACCATGCCGGCAGGGGTAATCTTCCGGATGCGGTGGTTATCCTGATCGGCAATGTAAAGGTTGTCCTGCGGATCTATACCGATGCCTTGCGGGTTATTGAAGGATGCCACGGTTGGGCCATCACCGTCGACCGCGCCTATACGGCTTGCACTGCCAGCGAATATTGAGAGCGTGCCATCAGGCGTAATTTTATAAATCTTAGGTTCGGTAGATCCGATGAAGGCATTGCCTTTGCTATCCACCACCATACGGGTAAAATGCAGCAGTGGGTCGGTTTTCCGATAGATGGTGGTTACTGCCGCCGCCGGGGTTATCCTGCGCAGGGTATTGATATCGTTACTATCAAAACTGCTTGCGTAAAGGTCGCCATTGGCTGCAAAATACAGGCCGCTGATACCATTGAAATCGGCAGCGGCGCCCGTTCCATCTGTTATCTGCTCTTTGCCACTTCCCGCAAAAACTACCGCAAGCGTGCCGTCGGGCGTTATTTTATAGATACGGGTTTTATCTGATACGTATATATAGCCCGCCTTATCTACAGCCACGGCGGTGCTGTACACCGGGTCGAAATCGTTGAAGGGCAGCAACTGGTCGTACGCAAAGGTGCTCACTGTACCATCCGGTGTCACTTTTCTAATGAGCGCGTTGCCCACATCGCATACGTACACGTTTCCCTGCGCATCGGTTGTAATGGTGAGCAGTTCTCGGCTAAAGCCCGCTATTTTCGATTTCCCGTCGGCTTTGCCGGGTTGCCCGCTGCCGGCAAGCGTACCAACACGGCCATCGGTACCGATGCTCCTGATGCGGTAATTCCCCTTATCAGGTATATACACCTTCCCTGATGCCGCATCGAATACGATATTCGATGGATAATTAAATTGCGCACTAAGCGGGTCGAACGGATCGGGGCCGAAACTGGATGTAATCACTGCCGTTTGCAGCCCCACATCGGCGCAGGCATAATCACTTTTATCTAATGTGGATATGCTTTTTTGCAGATTGTGTTCGGGCGTGATATCGGCGAGCTGCTCCGGCGTTATCGTCACTTTTCCGGTTTCATCCAGCGGAATCATAACCGGGTTGGCTTTAGGTTTGATATCCGGGTACACCACTACGGGCGGCACCTCGGTAATTACCAGTTTTTGCGATGCCTGCGGCGCGTCGTAGAAAAACGGGTCGCCTTTTTGGTCGGCGTAAATATAGACGGTGCCCGGGCCAAGTATATGCACCTTTCCATCGGCAATAGATGCTATGCTGATGTCGCTGGTGCTTAAGGTATAAGGTAATGAGGGGTTGCTGCGTGTTACGTTTACCAGGAAGTCGGGGTCGGTTTCTTTTTTGGTGGGTATTGAATCCAGCGTTATGGTTTGCTGCCGGCGCGTAAATTCATTCACCTGTATGCTTACAGAATATTGCCCCTGCCCTTCGGTATTATAACCTACAACGGTGTAAAGGGTAAGCGGCGAGGGCTTGGTAGGCGTACCGCTGATGGTGCCGGTAGTGGCATCGAAAGTTAGGCCCGGTGGCAAAGCCGGGAATATCTGGAAGCCTGTAGTACACACCTTCCGTATCAGGTTGTTGCCTGCATCGGCCACGTATAAATATCCTGCATCGTCAAGACAAATGCCCGATGGTTTATTAAATAATGCCGCTTGCCCAACGCCATCAACCGGCCCGGTTTTACCTTCGTTGCCTGCAAGCCAGGTTACGGCGTTTTCGCGCACGCCATACCTGCGTATCAGGTGGTTACCCTGATCTGACAGGAAAACCGTGCCCGCTTTAGCGATGGCTATCCCGAATAAGTATTGGAACACCGCTGTTTTTGCATCCCCATTAAATGCCCCACGCGAGGTGTTAACTCCAAGATAAGTACTTACCACGGCAGATGGTGTTATTTTCCTGACCAATTCACCATCTACCACATAAAAATTCTCGTCAGGGCCAACGGTAATACCCGTTATTGCGCCAAATTTTGCTTCTTCGCCAGGTCCGTTAAAATCGGCCAGAGGGCCCCTTCCCTGGCCTCTGCCTGCAAAACTGGTAAGATACTGCCCCGGCAGCTGCCGAACACGCAGGTTATAGCTATCGGTAATAAACAGGGTACCGTATTTATCTATGGTGATGCCGGTAGGGAAATTGACGATATTGTTAGACATGCCCGCAACCCCGGGGGTACCGGCGTAAACGCTAACTACCCCCGCAGGTGTAATCTTACGGATGAGTTGGTTTTGCTGATCTACTACGAATAAATTCCCCGCCGCATCCAGCACCAGCCCCGTGGGGTATGCAAATTTTGCCGCCGTGCCCGTGCCATCAGTATAGCCCTCTGCACTGCCGCCGGCCAACGTGATAACTGTGCCGTCGGGCGCTATCTTACGAATAGCGTTATTGCCGGCATCGGCCACGTATAAATTACCCGCGGCATCCAATTTAATATCCATGGGCGAATTAAAGCTCGCCAGCTTTCCCTTACCGTTTACCAAACCGGCATTGCCCGAGCCCGCAAAGGTGGTTACCTGCCCATAAACGTTTGGCGGCACCGGCCCGCTGGTTGGCCTGAAGTTGGGTGCTAACGGCGTTATGGGCGTGCCCATGTAGTACTGCTGATCGGGCAAATCCCTAAACCGTGGCAATTGCGCAAAAGCATGCCCCGCCGCCAAAAAGGCAGCAACGCAAAAGCTCATGTGTTTTATCCATCTCACCAGCCTGTTTTAAGCATTTTATGATTTGCCCCGCATTTATCTCAGTATCGTTATCGGGCCGCTAAGGGGTGGGCGGCCGGTCTTTAGGTTTATCATGTAATAGTAGGTGCCGGCTGCCAGTTTTTTGCCGTTTAAGGCCCCGTCCCACATTTTGGCGTAACCAATAGAGTGATAAACCAATTTGCCGTAACGGTTAAAAATCGAAAAATCACAATCGGGGAAGCTGCTTAGCTCGGGTATTTCCCATAAATCGTTTACGCCATCGCCATTCGGCGTAAAGGCAGTAGGTATTTTTATGGCACATTCAGCATCGGTTTTTACCCTTATGATGATAGGGGCGGATGATACCACCGGGTTGATGGCGCATTTGATGTTGCTGGTCATCTCACAAACCACCTCGTCGCGGTCAACCAGGTTATTGGCGGTAAAAACGGCGCTATTACTACCCCTCGGCTCTCCGTTAACTTTCCACTGGTAATTTGGCACATTGCCCAAAACCTGGGCATCGTTGCCCGGGCTTGCCGTAAAGGTAACCGCCACGCCGGGGCATATGGCATCAGTAAGCGAGGCCGAAACCGTTACCGAAGTAAGCACCGATGGGTCGGTAGAAACTGCGTAAGCCGCAGACGGGTCTGAATCTACCGGTTCACAATAATCATGATTGGTTACTACGCAGGTTACTCTATCGCCGGTTTTGAGGGTGCTTGATGTAAAATCTTTCCCGCCTGTGTATGCCATTATGCCGTTTACCTGCCAGTTATAAACGGCGTGCGTGCCTTCGCCCTGCGTTGTTGCCGTAAACGATATAGGGCCGCCATCGCAACGGGCGGCTGTGGTTGGCACAATAGCTATAGTTGGTTTAGGCAGTGCGATGGCCGTAACGGTAAAGGGCATTTCGGTTGTTTGGCCAAGGTTATCCTGCGCAATCAATTTTACCGCAACAGTTTGGCCTATGGCTAGTGGCGTGCCTGCCGCCGGCGTTTGGGTTATGGTTATTTTGTTGGCGCAGGTGCTTAGGGCTACGGCATTGGTACTGTAATCGGGCAGGTAGGCCGGGCACCTTAACGCAGCCGGAATCTCTACGTTATTCTGCACGCTGGTAAACGCCAACGCGCTTACTATGGTTACCGGTACCGTAACCTTGGCGGCATTACTCTTGTTGGTATTATCCTTTGGCCCGGGTTTGCCGCTGCCTGCAATAGTGGTTACTTTACCGGCCGGCGTAATTTTGCGTATGCGGTGATTGTCAGAATCGGCAATGTAAAGGTTGTCTGATGGGTCGATACCGATGCCCTGGGGGTTATGGAACCTGGCTTTCTGTAAGTTGCCATCTGCGAATCCTTCCGAAGAGCCGCCGGCATAAATTGAAAATTGCCCATCCTGCGTAATTTTATAGATAACCGCGCCGGTGGAACCTACAAAGATATTCCCCTTGCTATCAACCACAAGGCGGGCAAAACCGGCAGCAGAGGGCACGATATAAATAGGTGTGACTACGCGATTTGGCGTTATTTTATAAACGCCGTTGCCATTATTATAAGCGTTGGTGCTTACGAACATGTTGCCGCTTTTATCGAAAGTGAGACCCGTTATCCCGGCAAAACCGCTTGCAAATGGGGTAACGGTGCTGCCATCAAGCGATACCTTGAATATGTTTGTTTTATCGGCAATGAAAATATTGTTTGATGCATCAATGGCAATCGACTCGGGCGTGAACGTATTGCCGCCGTTTGCAGCCCTTAGTGCAGGGCCCGCAAAAGTGATGGTAAGGCCTTCGGGGGTTATGCGCCTTACGGCGTTGTTGAATACGTCGCACACGTAGGTGTTTCCCTGCGCGTCGTTGGCTAAAGAAAGCAGGTTGGCGCTAAAGCCAACGTTTGCCCCAATTCCTTCGCGGTATCCGTTTACGCCGCCGGCGAGGGTGGTAACGCGGGTATCGGTGCCGTACTTCCTTATCTTGGTAAATGCCTGGTCTGATACATACAGCGCGCCCGACGAAGCATCGTAAGAGATAGCGCTTGGTTCATCAAACTCGGCGTTCAGCGGGTCGGCAGGGTCGGGGCCGTAGCCTGCGCCAATAGTTATCATTTGCTGGCCCAAATCCTCGCAGGTAAATTCGGCGGTTGGCCTTATGGTAATGGTTAAAGGCGGGGTTTGCGGCCCGGGCGTAATTTTGGCCAGCTGTTCTGCCGTTAAGGTGTAGTTGCCAAAGTTATCTAAAGCAAAGGTAAAGGGCCCGGGCTGGGCTTCAACGGTTGGCTTGGCAAAATCGGGCTCGGGTGCAACTTTTATCTCCTGCGGAACCGGCGGGGCCGCATCATAGTCGGTATTGCCGGCTTGCATGGCAGTAATGATAGCTGTGCCGGGGCCGGTTAAATGTATTTTGCCGTTGGCAATGGTGGCGACGGCAAAATCGCTGCTGGTATAGGTAATGGGGATGGTTGGGTTGGTGCTGGTAGCGCCGGGCAAAATATCCGGATCGCCCACTGTTGCATCGGCCAGCGCGCCAAAAGTTATCGTTTGAGGTTTCAACTGCGCTTCGCGCACCTCCAGCGTGAAGGTATAGGCGCCTTTGCCCGAAGTATTATAGGCCAAAACCGAATAATTGGACGTCTGTATCTTCGACAACGGGGTGCCGCTTATCTCCCCTGTAGCGCTATTGAACGTAAGGCCCGGCGGCAAAGCGGGCGAAATGGTATAGCCGGTTGTGGTTATTTTGCGTATGACGTTATTGCGTTCGTCGGCAACGTATAAGTTGCCCAGGTTATCTATTTCAATGCCTGCCGGGCCGTTGAGGGGGCCGCTGGCAATGTTCTCTACGATATTGTCTGTACCCAGCCGCCTGATGATGCCGCTGCCATAATCGGCCACGAATAGTGTCCCCGCAGCATCACGCACGATACCGGATGGCAAGCTGAACCTGGCGCTGAGGAAAAGGCCATCGAAAGTGCCGCTGAAGAAACTACCCGCTACGGTGTTTACGTTATTGTCATCGTCTATGCCGCGGATATGTGAATCGTCGCCAACGTAAAGAAGGCCACTACCGCCAAAATATAGGGCAATCGGCGCATTCAGCTTTGCCGCGAGTCCCTGCCCATCTACCCAGCCGGCCGTACTGCCTGCTATCTCGGCCGCGGTGCCATCCAGCCCGAGGTGGCGTATGCGGTTGTTGCCATAATCGGCAACATACAGCCCGCCTGTTTTATCAACCGCAAGGCCGGTTGGCTGGTTGAAACGCGCAAATGAGCCTTGCGAGTTTACCAGGCCCGATGCGCCGGGCAAACCGGCTATAGTACTAACCGTACCTGCGGGGGTAATCATCCTGATGGTGTGGTTGTTCCGGTCGGCAACAAACACGTTGCCCAACTTATCAATAGTTATACCGGTTGGCGCGTTAAATGTGGCAATAAGATAGGCTCCATCTGCCGAACCTACGGCCCCTGTGCCCGCAAAGGTAGATACGTCGCCCGCAGGCGTTATCTTTCGTATTTTATTGTTGCCGGCATCGGCCACATACAAATTGCTTGCAGCATCAAATTTAAGGCCGAAGGGAGCTTTAAAACTAGCTTGCAGTCCGTTTGCATCGGTAGCGCCGGGCGAACCGCTGCCGGCAAAGGTAGTTATCTGCCCAAAAATGGTTGCAGGCACCGCGCCGCCCAACTGGGTTGGTATCAGCGGGGTTATGGGCGTGCCCACTTTAAAGGAGTTTACGTCGGGGTAGCTTATTTTGGGTGCCTGCCCATAACTCCGACTTACGGCCATAAGGGCCATTATGCAGATAGCGATATGGGATATCCGTTTCAGCACGGGTTATGCATCATTTTATCTTTCTGAGTGTTACGCCTTGGTTGGTGATTTTTACAGGCTGTATAAGCCCATTGGCATCAAATACCATTTTATCTATACAGGTTACGCGGTGGTTGCCATCGGTTTCGGTTAATGGGCGGCGGTGGTAAACAATATACCAATCATCGGTACCCGGCGCGTTAATTACCGAGTGATGCCCCGCGCCGGTTGCCACGCTGGGGTCCTGCTTTAAAATCACGCTTATTTTTTTGAAGGGGCCGTTGATGTTATCGCCAACCGCGTAAGCCACGCGGTAATCGGGGCCTGTCCAGCCACCTTCAGACCACATGAAGTAATACTTACCCTTACGGGTAAACATTACCGGGCCCTCTACGTAACCTTCCGGCGTAATCTCGCGGAAAAGGGTACCATCAGCAAGTGGCACTATGGCGGTAAAATCATTGTTCAGCTTCGCGATGTTACAATGCCGCCAGCCGCCGTAAATGATGTAATACTGCCCGTCGGTATCTTTAAACACAAATTGGTCTATCGGCTGCGCCCCGTTGTAGAATTTATCGATTAAAGGCTTGCCCAAATAATCTTTAAAAGGTCCCTCAGGCTTATCGGCAACCGCAACGCCTATGCCGCCCAGAGTCTGGTCGTTCTGGATATCGTTGGCACCGAAAAAGAAATAGTATTTGCCGTCTTTTTTAACGATGGCGGGTGCCCACATGGCGCGTTTTGCCCATTTTACGTTGGAGGAAGCGAGCACGCTTGCGTGCTTGGTCCAGTTCACCAGATCGGGTGAAGAAAAGGCATCGAAATGTACCTGCTTTTCGTACTTATCAGAGTAGGTAGGGTACACCCAATATTCCTTGCCGAATATGGCAGCTTCCGGGTCGGCATACCAGCCTTGTACAATGGGGTTGCCCGATGTTTTTTTCTTAGCAGATTTTTGTGCCGATGCAAATTGCAGGCAAAGAGCAGAAAATAGTGAAATAGTTATAAGTATCCGTTTCATGCTTATTTTAACGATGCTACGATGTAGCCAATTAATTCTTTAATATAAGTGTTCCATTTACCAAACACGCCGGTATCGGGCCATATATCCATAAAAGATATGCTGCCTCGGTTTGTCTTATCATAATCGCAAGGGTAAGCCACAACCGGTATGCCCGCTTTTTTGAAAATGAGTAGTGCCCGCCGCATGTGGAAAGCTGAGGTTACCAGCAGGTAGGGCGGCTTTAATCCTGATTTTTGCAGGAGGAGCTTTGAGAGCGACGCATTTTCGAAAGTATTACGGGCATGGCTCTCTATCAATACAGCACTATCGGGGATATTGAGCTTACGAAGTTCGGCCTGCACGAAAAGCCCTTCCTGGAACCCATCGGGGTTGAGGTTGCCATTACCGCCCGTAAACAACAGGTGCGATGCGGTGCCTCCCTGCAGTAGCTTTACGGCTTCGGTGTAGCGGTCATCGGCATCGTTGAAAAAGCCGTGTTTGTTCTCGTCCTCTGATACGAATCCGCCCAATAAAATAATGCTGCTGAATTTGGTATTGCCGGGGTTATAAGCCTTTACATCCCACAGGTTTGAGTAAAACTTAATCAGCAATGGGCTGCCGAAAACGTAGATGATAGCCACCGCGGCAATCAGCAGTTTGCGCCGCCTTTTAGGTTTTTTGGTAATGATGGCATACACCAACAAACCAAAAGCCCACATAAAAGGCAGTATAAGGATATATAATACTTTGGAAAGGATAAAATACATGGTATTAAATGGCGGTACAATTTAACTCATTTTTATGTTAAATGGGTTGTAACCTGTAATTTATTATACGCGTCTGATAACTTAAACGAAACAGTTTGAACGCAATAGGTAAAAACGCAAAAGGCGTTCGTACAAAGATGGTGAGTGATGATAGGCCCGTGGCGTTTAATTACGCCCGGGCTTTGTTGGATAAATTGTGGGCGTACTTACCCAGCCGCACCCGTCCTATCCATGGCATTAAGGGTTTTTCCACACTGGAATTTCCTGGAAAATTATAGCTAAAACAGATGCGATTTATTGGAAAAAACTAGAAATAATTTCGGGGGCCGAACAGGTATCATTTAGCCAAAAACGGCCATTCCAGCTTGGAATGGCCGTTTTTGCGTTTTTGCAGAAATAAGGTCAAAAACACCCAAAAAGCAAAGAAAAACGCAGAAAAACACGGCTTTTTTACGGCTTTTTTGGCAAATTCAGGCTTGTAGAAGGAGGGAAAAAGGCGGGTGAGCTTTCTTCGAGAGGCCCAATCTTATCGGGTTTGTCCAACATTTCTATAAAATAAAACTGGACAAAAACGCTCTGCCTTTTTACCTATACCACCACATTCTCCATACCGTATTGCTTCAATACATCGGCAGGCACACCTTCCCATTTGTTGGGCGTGTTGCCCGCAAAGCCGAGGTCTTGTATCCCCATTTTGGTGGTAAAGAAGCCTGTGGCGGTTAAATCGCGCATGCGGTTAAAAAAGGCTACGCCCTGCTGCATTTCGGGTTTGGCTTTTGCGGGGTAGGCAATCTGGTCTACCAATTGTATCTGCTGCGCAGAAGCACTAGCCACGAATGTTTTGCCGAAACGGTTGAGACTCTGCACATCCAGCCAGCGCAAGCCGCCGCGCATAGGTAGCTGGTGCTCGGGTATATCTTTAACGATGAATTCGATGAACTCGGGCACCTTGGCATCCGTGGCGCTGCCCGATTTATCATCTTTAGGGATGATGATATCGGCTAGTACGGCGATGGTAGCCATCTCGTGGTCGGTAAAATACTTATCGGCCATCAGCTTCTTTTCCCGTTCCACTTCTGCGGGCTGGCGGCCGGGTGTGCCTTCGGCACCATCGGCTACGGTTGCCGGCGCATTCTTGTTATCGGGTGTTTTGCAGGCTTCCAACAATACCGTTGCCGATAGCGTGCCCAGGCCAAGTGCCTTTAGTGAGTCGCGTCTGTTCATGATGCGTTATACGTTGAGTTTTTTACGTTGAGCCAAAATATATTCTGCGGTGCGCATGCTTAGGGCCAATATGGTCCAGGTGGCGTTTTTATCGCCCTGCTGTACAAAGGGTGCGGCATCTACCACGAACAGGTTGCGGCAATCATGCGCCTGGCAATACTTGTTCAGTGCCGATTTGGATGGGTCGTTACCCATGCGGATAGTGCCAACCTCGTGGATGATCTTGCCGGGTGCTTCCAGCCCATAATTGGTGTCTGCACCTTGTTTAGCGCCGTGTATGGCACCCATGTTATGCAATACCTCTTCAAAGGTATCCTGCATGTGCTTTGCCTGGTTTATTTCGTCGTTGGTCCAGGTGTAGTTAAAGCGCAAAACCGGGATACCGAATTTATCAACCACATTAGGGTCTATCTCGCAATAGTTCTCGGCACGGGCAATAGCGGTACCACGACCGGCCATGCCCACCTGGGTGCCAAAAAAGCGACGGTAATCATCCTTAAGCCCAGCGCCATAGCCACCGGCCTCCCTGGGTTTACCATCCCTATCGGGCACCAGCCCGTTCATTTTATGCATGTTGAAGCCGAAGCCGTACGATGGCATGTGCAAGCCGCCGCCGTATTCGATATGATAGCCGCGTGGGAAGTTGAGTTTCTTATTATCCAGCCACCATGGCGAGTAGATATGCACGCTGCCTACGCCATCTTCGTTGTAACGCTTACGGTCTAACAATTGGGGCAAAAAGCCGCCCGCGCTGGAGCCGGTAGAATCGTGCAAATATTTGCCTACCACGCCGCTGCTATTGGCCAAACCACCCGGATGGGCTGATGATTTGGAATTGAGCAATATACGCGCCGATTCGCCTGCGCTGGCACCCAGTATTACCGTTTTGGCATTTACCTGGTACTCCTGCATATCATCTTTACTTACGTACGATACGCCGGTGGCCAGGCCGTCCTTATCTGTCAATACCTCGCGCACCATGGCGTTGGGAATAACCTTGAGGTTGCCGGTTTTAATGGCCGGTATAACCAGGCACGATGATGCCGAGAAATCGCCGTAGATTTTGCAGCTACGCCCGCATTGCCCGCAAAAGAAACAGGCACCACGGTCTTTATTACCCGGCAAAGCTTCCGTAAGTACCGAGCCGCGGCCGGGGATAACCTTTACACCCGCCTTGCGCGCGCCCTGCGTTATGAACAGTTCGTTCAAACGCGGTTTGGGCGGTGGCAAAAAGATGCCATCGGGTTCGCTTTCTATATTTTCTTTGGTGCCATAAATGCCAATCAGGCGGTCTACCTTGTCGTAAAAGGGTTTTACGTCGTCGTAGGTAATCGGCCAGGGATCGGTGAGCCCATCTGTCGGTTGGAAATCCTGCGGACCCATCCTCAGGCTTATCCGGCCCCAGTGGTTGGTGCGCCCGCCCAGCATGCGCGAGCGGAACCAGTAGAACTCTGTTTTATCTTTAGTGGTATAAGGCTCGCCCTCTATCTCCCAGCCGCCGAATGCCGCATCGAAATCGCCGAACGGACGGGTGCTGCTTGCCCCCCTGCGTGCCGATTCCCATGGCCATTTCAACTGCATCGAATCTTTCTGCGGATCGAAGAACGGACCGGCCTCCAGCATCAATACTTTAACGCCTGCATTGGCCAGCACGTAAGCGGCCATACCACCACCTGCGCCAGAGCCTACCACCACCACATCGTAAGTGGTGCCCGATTTTTTTATCTGTAAATCTTCCATTAGAAAATATCCCGGTTGAGGGTTGTGCCTACAGTTGTTTTATCTTAATGTTTTTATAGCTTACTACAGCGCCGTGGCCCTGCAAGGCAATATGGCCTTTAGGGTATTTGGCAAAACCCTCCCAGGTTTTGAATTTGCTCGCGTTCAGCATTTCGGTCCACTCTGGGCTACCAATGGTTACGTCAACGGTTTGTACGCCGTTAAGCCAAAAAGTAAGGTGGCCGTTCTCTTTACGCAATTTTACCTTGTTCCATTCGCCTGCTGGCTTTGCAGCGGTGGCAGGTGCGCCCTTCATATCATATAAGCTACCAGCCAGGTGGGTAGGATTTTTATTGTCTTCGGCTTCTTTGTTATCCAGTACCTGCATCTCAATGCCGGTAAGGTAACTGGCGTTCAATGATGGGTCCTCGTGCACGCCGAAGATAATGCCGCTGTTGCCACCTGCAGCAATTTTCCAATCAATGGTTAGTTCAAAGTTTTCGTATTCAGCATCTGTAAGGAGGTCAGAAGCTTCATGTGATTTTGGATCGAGTTGTAACGCGCCATCAACTACCGACCATGAGCCCGCGCCTGTTTTGTTGTAAGCGTGCCAACCTGTGGTGGTTTTTCCATCGAATAATTTCACCTGTTTTTGGGCAGATGCCGTGTAACCTATTGCCGATAAAGCCAAAGCGCTTAAGATTAATTTTTTCATGCTGTTTCGTTTTAGCAGCACGAGCGGGCTGCGTTTTTGTTTTGTTTGGTAGTAAAAGTAGTATTTATTTTATTGGATGCTACGTTAACGTGCGATCATTCTAAAAAAGTATAAACACCAATAAAGGTAAGAGCCGGGAAAGGCGCCATATGACTTATCGAGCCGCCTTTCCCGGTATCTTGTTGTCGTTATAGCTTGGGTATCCTGGTAGGCGCATCCTTGCCGGCTACTATAGAGCGCGAACTTAAGGCGATGGCTCTTATGGTTGCCACGATGTTGTTTACATCCATGCTACTGAATTCATCTTTAACCGAATGGTACAGTTTATCGGTATCGATCTGGTCGGTGCTGATGGTGTGCGCGGGCACGCCCAGGGCTGCCAGGGTTGCGTTATCGCTGCGGTAGAATAGATTCTGTTGCGGGTAAGGATCGGGGTAGAATTTGAACGCAGTGCCCTCCAGGTTGCTTTGCAATATCTTGCCAAAATCCGACCGCTCGTAGCCTGTGATGAATGCCGAATTCTCGCCGAATTTGGAAGCCTTGCCTATCATTTCGATGTTGAACATGGCTACCACTTTATCTGGGTCCATTTGTTTAGAGAAGTATTGCGAGCCATAGCCGCCAATTTCTTCGGCGGTAAAGGCTACGAAGATGAGCGTGCGCTCGTTGTTGTTCAGTTTTTTGTAGTACTTGGCCAGCTCGATAACAGCGGTTGTACCCGATGCATCATCGTCGGCCCCGTTGGCAATGCTATCGCCCTCCATAGGCTTAAGGATGCCCAGGTGATCGTAATGGCCCGAGAAAACTACGTGTTCATCCGGCTTTGACTTGCCGGGAATCATGCCCGCAACGTTAAACAGCGGCTTCTCTTCGGTTTTGGCTTCGTAGTTAACCGTAAGTGATTTTACATCGTCCATACCCGCCATCACAAAAACAACCGGGTTATCTGCACCGTCAGCTCCTTTAAAAGAAGTGCTGCCGCGTTTTGCGCGCGCAACCAACCTTTTAAACATAGCCGAGTAGCTGGTATCTACCAGTACAATACTCGCCTTGTTGTTTTTTAATATCGCCTGGTATTCGGCTATCAGGTTTTTACCAGCGGCAATTTTCACCACCTCAATACCATCTGCGCTTGCCCAGTTGAACGAGCCTGCGGCGTTAACGGCAAATTTATCTGCCGGCACATCGCTGCCGTTCAGGGTAATCTTGGCGCTTACCGGCGTGGTGCGCAGCATGCTGAAGTTTTGCCTAAAGCCTTTTGCGCCCGCAAGCGGTTTTATGCCCGCTGCTTTAAATTCTCCTTCGATAAAAGTGGCTGCTTTATCAATGCCCGGCGTAAAGGTTCCACGGCCTTGCATATCATCGGCACTAAGGGTTTTAATGATGCGTTCTACGTCGTCCTGTTTTATCAGTTTATTAACGTTTTCCGAATAGCCTGTTTGGGCGTGCAGCGCGGCAGGCAGTAATGCTAATGCAGCAAGCGCTGCGTACAATTTTATCTTCATGCTTATTTTACTTTTGATGATAACCAGTTGTTACGGAAATCTTGTTGTTCTTTGGTTAATTCGCGGCCGGCTTTTTCAAACAGTACCACTTCATAAGCCGGGTTTTCTTCCAGCGTGATGACGGTTTCGTGTATGCCTGCACGGTTTTTAAAGGTAACTGCAATTTTATCGCCCGGCTTTTTGCCAGCCAATACCTCGGTAAAGGCAGCGGCGTCCTTAATATCCTTGCCATCGGCTTTGGTTATCACGTCGCCTGCATCAATGCCTGCCTTGTATATGGGTGTGCCTGCGGTGGTGTTTGATACAATTGCAAAGCCATCTGCATCGCTTACACGGGCTTGCCCCGACCGTCCGCGCCCACCGGCTCCACCTAAGGGACCAACCCATCCTTTACCCGGCTGCGCGCGGCGCAATAGCAGACCTGCCTTGGCCAGCAAAGCTTCGTAATCGTTCTTCTCAATACCGTTTATATAGCGTTTAAAGAAATCGGCAGCAAATTTAGGGCTCTTGGTGAGGCTGCCCAGGTCGCTTTGCAGGTCTGCGATTGTATAAGGGCGCATGGTTTTGCCCCTTGCCAGCCATACCTGGCGCATATAATCATCCAGCGTAAGATGGAACTCGCTGCGGAGGCGCAAATCGAGCGCGAGGGCCGTTGCACCGCCATAGGTATAATAGCTGGTGAACATATTGGTTTGGTTGTTCGGGTCGATAGATACGCCCGCATCAGCAAACACAGCGTACCGGCTTGCATCGGCCGGGGAGTATTTTGCTGCGCCCTGGGTGTTTAATGCCTGGTTTACCAAACCGGCTATGGTGCGGGTATAATCTTCAACCGAGTTAATGCCGGCCCTGGCCAAGACCATTTCACCGTAATATTGGGTAAAGCCCTCGGCAAACCAAAGCTCTGCGCTGATATTGGCGTGGGTAAAATTGAATGGTTCCAATGCTTTGGGGCGGATGCGTTTCACGTTCCAGCTGTGGAAAAACTCGTGCGCAAACGTGCCTATCAGCCTGCTCTCTAAACCCTCAACCTTTGGGGCGGGCTGTACGATGATGGTAGAGTTGCGGTGCTCCATGCCATCGCCGGATGTATTCGGGTGCACATCCTGCAAAAAGGTGTACTCGCCGTTATCGTAAACGGGCAGTTCGCCAAAAACGGCTTTTTCTTCCAGCACCATTTTTTGCACCATTTTGGCAAAATTGTCAATCACGGCCTGGCTATCGTCTGAGTGGGTGGTGAGGTTTATCTTCTCGGGCTTGCCGTTGTTATCAACCGTCCAGCTGTTTATTTTATAGGCCGATAGCTCGGTAGGGCTGTCCATCAGGTATTGCAGGTCGGGCGCGCTATACACGTTATCGCCTTCGGGTTTCAGTTGGGTGGCTACTTTCCAGCCGTATTTATCGGCATCGTTGAACTGTATTTTGATGGGCCTTTCAGTTTGGCCTTCTGCCCACATCAGGGTAGCTGGCATATTGAGGTGGGCATGACTGGCATCAACGCTGGCGTATGTACCATCTGTCCAGTTGGCAAAAAGGGTGTAGCTTATTTTTACGGTTTCGGTGGTGCCTTGTATCTCGTAAAAGTCGCCCTCTAATTGTTTGATAACCAGCGGCACGTTATCGGCACCTGTAGCTTTTAAGTTATAAATATTCTTGCCGAATTCGTGCGTGGCGTAACGACCGGGAGAGGAGCGGCTCATATGTATCTTGAGCGCACCGCCGGGCGCCTGCGGAATGGTAAACAGTACTTCGGCTTCGTGGTGTACCGCGTTAGGGAACGAGATGTTATAGTAAATGGCCTTTTGCTTTTGGGCCATAGCCGATGCAGCCAGCATAGTAGCTGCCGCGAGCGTAAATAGTTTCTTCATGGATGAGTAAATTACGGCGTTGAAGTTAACATTTAATAGCTAAACGTTTTCTATCAATTTTATTACAGGAAGTAACCCAATCTCTTTTTCGAGTCGTTAAGTCTGTAGCCTTTTAAGGGGATGAAAAGAAGCGCGGGGTCAAAAGGTTACTTCCTAATCATAACTCTGCCGCCCGAAATCGAATTCGGATTGCGCCGTGATAACCCGCTTTCGGCGATCTATGTCGGTATCCAGATTATGGTCATAAGTGCTGTCGGTAACAGCTATCTCGCGGTCTTTATCTTTATCGGCAAAATGCACGTTCGCCTCGGCAATTTTGGCAATAGCCGTATCATATGGCCCTTTAGGCGACATGAGCTTTACGAACACCGGCAAACACTCGAACAAGATAAATAAGTAGCCGATGAAAGAGATAGCCAGGTAAGTATCCAAATCGCGCGAGCCGTCTACGTTGTACGAAAGCTGCCCCAGCGCCCAGTTACGGTCGGCAAAGCCGGCCACATTGCTCAGGCTATCCAATTGGTGCTCGTTGAAAAGGCGTGTAGCGTTCACACCCTCATAATCTTTGCGCTGGCTTAGGTAAGTATCCATCTGCCCCAGGTTATCTGTCACAGTTTTCAGTCGGTCTTCTTTCTCTTTAAGTACTTGCTCTTTTTGCTTGGCATAGGTACCGTAGCCACTGATACCGGATGTTTGATTGGTTTTATCGCCAAAAACCTCCTGATTTAACTGGTAGCGTGAGCGGTTAATGTCGCGCTCCAGCGAGTCTTTTTCCTTTTTTAGGTCATTATTCTTGCCAAGTTCCTGCGCATATTTTTGTGTGTAGGTTTTCTGCAGCGAATCTATCTTGCTGTGCTGCCCTTTTAGGTAAGCCGACTTAAGTTTCTGGCGTATTTCTTTGTCGAAAATCTTCAGCTCCAGCGGGCGCGAGATAACCACGCCTATCATAATGGCCAGCAAAATACGGGGCGAGGCCTGCAATATCTGCTGGTTGGTGCTGCCCTCTTTGTTGATGCTGGATACGATGTATCTATCCATATTAAAGATAGCCGTGCCCCACAACAGGCCGAAAAGTATAGCGAAACCAACGGCAAAGGCATCGCCGCTGAATACGAAATACATAGCATAACCACCTGATAACGAAGCAAACAGGGCCGTGAAAAATATAGTAGCCCCAATGCCTACGTATTTATTATGCTCTATGGGGTATTTCTTTAAAGTATCTATATGCGCTCCGGAACAGAACCAAAAAAACCGGGTAATCTTCTTCATTTAAACTAGCAATTGTACTATATACAATTACCTATGAAACGCACTTAGCCTCTTATTGTTACAAAAACCGGCCAATTATTTGATTGAGAAAAAACATACCTTTGGCTAATAATAATATTTACGATGAAAGAAATTAGCGTACAGGAACTAAAAGAGAAATTAGATAGCGGCGAAGATTTTCAACTGATTGATGTCCGCGAGGATTTTGAGTACGAAACCTCTAACCTTGGCGGCAAGCATATACCGCTGGGCGGCATATTGATAGAAGCCGACCAGGTTGAGAAAGATAAGCCGGTGGTAATCATGTGCCGCAGTGGCAAACGCAGCTCGGTAGCTTTGCACCAGCTTGAAGCACAGGGATATACCAATCTTTATAATTTAAAAGGCGGCATTTTAGCCTGGCAGGCCGAAATTGACCCAACCATAAGCGTTTACTAATATGGGCAAGAAATTAGCGCTAAACGTACTGTATAACGTATGCATATTTGTTGCCCTGGCAATTGCATACGAGGGCGTTATACGCGGGCAGTATGCTTACCTGTTGGCCTCCGTTTTTATAGTAGCCGTAGTTATTGCCCTTAAGATGAAGCTGTTAAAAGAGGTAAAGGAAACCACCCGGAAGCCTTAAAATCACCTTCTCTAAAATAAAGCGGCGCGTTGGTAACAATGCGCCGCTGTTATATTCTAATACCTAAATACTTTTCTATAACCTCACCCCAAAACCCACCCCGTCATGTTTTTAGCAATTGTTGGCATCATTATTATTTTTGTAGGCGTATTTGTAAAACGCTCGCCCGAGCCTGCCGGTAAATTTGGCGGCATTGTTATGGTTGTTGGCGGCGTGTTGGCCGGTATAGCGATAATATCTTCTTCTTTTAAACAAATAGAACCGGGTGAAGTAGGCGTTCAGGTGTTGTTTGGCAAAGTACAGAATGACGTGTTGGAAAGCGGCTTACACGTTATAAACCCGCTGGTTACCATTACGACTTTTAACGTACAAACACAAAACTATACCATGAGCGCCCAACATAGCGAGGGTAGCATACAGGGAGATGATGCAATAAGAGTTTTATCATCCGACGGATTGGAGGTGACCGCCGACCTTACCGTGCTATTTAAAGTTAAGCCCGATAAAGCCCCCTATATTTTGCAGAACATCGGGCCAAATTATGTAGACAACATAGTACGCACCGTATCGCGCACGGCCATCAGGGATAATGCGGTGAACTATGCGGCGGTAGACCTTTATTCGGTTAAGCGACAGGAGTTTCAGGATAGGATAAACCGCACCATCGGTGCAAGTTTTGCCAAACGCGGCTTGGAACTGCAGCAGATACTGATACGCAATATCTCCTTGCCGGCATCAGTAAGGGCCAGTATCGAATCGAAGATAAACGCAGAGCAGGAGGCTCAGAAAATGACCTTCGTACTCCAAAAAGAACGCCAGGAAGCCGACCGAAAACGCGTTGAAGCACAGGGCATTGCTGATTATCAGAAAATCCTTTCTACCGGTTTGTCTGACAGACAACTGCAATACGAGAGCATCCTGGCACAAAAGGCAATTGCACTATCACCAAATGCTAAGGTTATCATCATAGGCAACAATAAGGGGGCGCCGATATTACTTAGCGACAAGTAATTATATGGACACTAATTTCACGAATTAGGCGGCATTTTCTATAGCGATGGGTTTGAAACCATCGCTATAATTATCGTTCCCCAGGCTTCCCGTCCTACTCAAAAAAAGCCTAAAGTTCGAAAGTCCTTTCACTTGTGAAGTATTCTATTTGTTCTTTCAAACCAGCTATATCACGCCCAACGGGTTTGTAGTCAACGGATATTCCTCCATCTGGGTTAATCAGGAAGCTTATCTCTTTCGAGTTATTGCTTAACATGAATCGATCATTATCGACCCATTTTGCCGACTTGACAATTTGATCGATTATGAAATATATAGGTGCAGTATTACATAATTTTACGCGCTTAACAATCTCATCATTTTTATCGAAAAAGTCTACACCAACAGCTGCGTAGCCTAACAGGTATTCGGCTGTAACCAGGGCTTTTATTGTTCTGCTTTTATTTTGCTTTGCCTTGCCGCAAATCGGCAGGATTAGCGAGAAACCATCATCCAGAATACGCTTGTAAGCACTTTCTACGTCTTCTTCATTTAAATGCAGATGCTTATACAGTATTTTTAGGCAAGTGCGTACATTTTCTGCTAAGAACATTTTCTTATCCACCGCCCCAGCTCCCTTATATCCTTTTAGATTAAACGTTTCCTTTATAGTGTAAATGCTATCTCCTACGTTTCTAGGGTACACAAATAAGGCATCAAGGTCAAGTGTAAAATCAATATTTAACTTTTGGGTCTTTTTAATTAAGACTGGTGGAAGGTTATAAGTGAATAAATTACTTATCAGATTGGCGTATTTTTTAAAATCATCTTGGTTTTCGATGCGATAGTCTCCATTAATTTGAACCAATAACCTTTTGCTTCTTACAGCGATATCACTCTTGTTCATTTTCCTTACCGCCTCGTGCCTACTCAAAATATTTAGCATACTCCGCCGGTATCTCTTTTATCGGCTTGATTATGATATCCTTATAGTACACTTCGGCGGCTTCGCTTTGCAGTTGCAGCTTGCCGTGGGTAAGCGGTTTTATCACGTCGCCATCTTTGTAGCGGGAGTTTTTTAGGGCCATTACTACTTTGCCGTTTACAATGTGCAGGCTCTTATCCCCGTAGGTAATCAGCTCAATTTCATTCCATTGGCCTATGGGTTTGTCCATTTTGGTGCCGGCTTCGCAAAAGCCACCGTTGCCTGTAGAGCCGCCGAGGGCTGTCCACTGTCCGTTCGGGTTGAATTTGTAGCTGCTGTCCTTCAGCGCTTTAGCATCTGCCATAGAGCTTTCCTGCGACCAGTAATCGCCGGTGCTGTTTTCTACCACCTGGAATTCCTGACTCAGCATCCAGGTGCGGAACCATTCTACCCCGCATTTACCCTGCGAGTGGTATAGTAAACCGCTGTCTTTCAACTCGTCCAGCCTGGGCACCCATTTTTTTGTGCCCCAACGGAATTTCAGCTTCAGGTGGTAATTGGCAAAATCCTGTTTAGTAAAAATACAGCCGTAGATCTCGCCGGTGATTTTCAAAACAGGCTGCCCATCCTCCATCACTATCGAGAACACGTTATTTTTATTCACATTGTACCCTATCGGTTTGATTTCCACACCATTGCTATCTACCGGCGGCTTGCCATTGTAGCCCACCTTGTGGTAAAAGCTTTGGTAGGTTTCCCATTTGCTGAGGCTTTTATCCAGCAGCGGGGTCCATTCAGAAGGCACCTGGAAGGAGGTGCCGGAGAGCAGCAGCACCATAAGGAAAAGGCAGGTGGATATCTTTTTCATGTGATAATTTATGGTTACTAATTTGCGCAAATAAATCCGTGCGGGCACCATCATCAGGCTAAAATACCGGAGAAAAATCGGTGCTTTTCTTTAAAAATCTAAGAAAATCGTAGTCTTTCTTTAAAAGCCCAACACTATCCCCAGGTTGATTTTATACCCCTTCCTGTCCACCCCATTCAGTTGCGTTTTTTCAGATCCACCGGATGATAAAAACAACTCATCTACCCCTTCGCCGGTTTGCCAGGTAAAGTAGCCCGCGCCAATATTCACCCCGATATTTTTGGTGATGGCATATTGCAGGCCCGCGCCGGCATCCAACCCATAGCCATTGGCAGTATGCCGGTAGCTCACCGGGTGCTGAAAGGAAGGGATAAGGTTCCAGTCGGCTTTGGCTTTATAATCGGCCTGGGTATAATTCACCGTGGCGGTTGCACTCAGCTTTTTTGTGAGCCGGAGCTGCGCCAGGGCTTTCACGAAGGGGCCTTTCCAATCGGTATTGTATATGCTGTTCAAATCGGGGTATTGCCCGCTACGGTCGTACAAGTGGAGCGACTGCTTGCCGGCGTAGTAGCCCGCGGAAGGCGTGAAGGAGAACGCTTCGGTATGTATAAGCTTATACCCTAACCCGACGCTGATATTCCGGGTGAAGCCTTTGTCCGCATCGAAAAGCTGGTCGTATGCCGGGTTGGTACGGTTATCGCCGTTATAGTCGTTATCCCGCACGGTGCCCGATTTTATCGCCGTGCGTTCGTACCCGCCGGTAAGCAACAGTCTGCCCCAAAAGTTCCATTGCAGCGATGCCGCTACCGATTGCCCGCCCAACTTTTTCCATTGCAGTTCCGAATAGATATTAGGATTCTGCCCGTCCTGGTTCCCGGCTATCGACCATTTAAAATCCTCGCGCTGGTAACCTGTAGACAAGCTAACCTGCAGTTTATCCGGCTGGCTTTGCGCATGGAGCTGCCCGGCAAACGCCAGGGCATAAAAAAGGGCAATAAGCTGTTTCTTCATTAGGTAAATAAAACGATGGTATTGGTTTGGTATTGGCAAGCCGTAAATGCAAGCTAAAGCTAAGGCATTTTTTTGGGATTCTAATTTATTGGATATCGATGGGGTTGAAACTGGGGTGTCCCAAACAATCATAACGGTCATGCCGAACTTGTTTCGGTACCCCACACGGCAAGTCAAACGGCATGCAAAGCGGGTTAGCACCGTGGCCACTTTTATGATGGGGTGTTGAAATGAATTCCATTAGACTTGCAAAGAAATTAATTAACAGATTGTTGTTGATAATTTTGGCATGTTAAAATGTGGAGAAGATAGCCGGTAGGAAATAGTCACGAGTTCTAGCCTTCGAGGCTCTATGTTGATCTAATGCCCTGGCTATCTTCTTTTATTAACCCAAGGCTCTATAGTAATTTAACCCCACGTTCGTAGCATGGAATTAGCCGGGTTAACTCCACATCCTAAACACTAGCATGTTATGGACAAAT
>NZ_JBFUEA010000030.1:0-43395 GCF_056404435.1 Mucilaginibacter sp. P2_D11 | reverse complement strand
TTGTCAACCAGCTCTTCAAGGATAAAAGTAAAATCTATCAGTTCATTGATCTTGCGAAGAAGATTGTCTTTGGGTACGATCAAATCATACAATCCCGAAAACGCGCTAAATTGGATCTTTTGTTGTTGAGCTAACATCTGAAAGGCGTTCTAATACACCTTTAAAATACAAAAAAAGGAGCAGAAAGACAATCCTTCCTGCTCCTTTTTTACACCTCTTTTTCTAAAAGGACTTTTTCAGTGCCCTCCCTTCCCGGGGGCGCTCCTTTTTACCAAGAGTACCAAAACTGTGTATGATTATGAGCCGCGAGATACGATTCTGCCTTGTGACAGCTGAAAGCCAGCCCTATGCTACTGCAAATTTATAAATCGCGGTAGTCGAGATTTTGTCTCAAATCTATTAACAACCCTACCCAATGTCCCTCAGGCCCTCGCCAACGGTAATGTGGCTTAGTTCGGGCTGGTTATCGTAATTGATAAGCGGTCGCAACCTGGTTTCGGTGGGCTGCTTGTAGGGTTTCTCTATCACCTCTTCATTATAAGCACCGGTTTCTCCGGGGCGGGCGTAGCTATAGCCGAGGCGTTTGTTTTCTTCTTCTATAAAGGTGAACAAATCTCCCAGGGCAGCGTGCACTGCCTGTAAAAATTTATAGTTGGTTGAAGTGAGGCACTTGCCATTATCTTCAACACCTTTACCGGGTTCGCAAAAGTTTAGTTTGGTGATAACACCATTGGTCAATTCAACATCAAACTTACCTTCATTGTGCCAGGTTAAGTTGTTTTTTATCTCTCTGTAGTGGTCCATTTTGTTTGGTAATTATTTTTCATAGGGTATTTTGTGCGGGGCGCATCATTAAATATCGAAGGCCCTACCCATCCCGTTGCAATGTGTATGCCACATAGCAAAAAAACAGCTGCCAATCAGCCGGTTAGGCGTATTTATTTCAAACACTTAATTAAACATTAAAAAAATTTAAGCAGCATTAATAATTCTGTAGAAAAACCAGCGAGGCCGACCACCGCAAGCATTCAACCATAAATTTATAGTTATGCGGTTGTACAAAATAAACGGCATTGGCCGTTACTGTTCAAAAATGCATACACTTTTTGCTTGTTTATTTATGCCGATTTTTCGATAACTTACCATCCAATTAACCAATGGCCGCCAAACAAAAATTAGGGAACCCGTTTTTCATCACCGCTGTGTTGGTGCTGATTCTCAATGATTGGTACCTCAAAGCAAGCTTTCATAATGCCCTCACCGGCAAGTTATCTGATTTTGCAGGGCTTTTTGCTTTTGCCTACTTCCTGAGCGCGCTTTGGCCGCGCAGGGTAATGCTCGTACATGTGGTCACGCTGGTATTATTTATGGCTTGGAAATCGCCCCTGGCGCAACCATTTATCGATAGCCTTAACGGCCTGGGCATCCCGGTCAGTCGCGTGGTAGATTATTCGGACTACCTGGCTTTGTTTATCCTCCCGCTTTCTTATTACCTGTTTAACGCATCCGGCAGCTATCGGTTGAAGCCGGTTTTGCAAAGTGGGCTTATCTGCGTGTCGCTGTTATCTTTTGTGGCAACCAGCATGGTGCGCGGCAAATACACAAAAATTACCGGCATCAATAAAACCTACAGATTCAATTTCTCTAAGCGCGAGTTGGTTTCGCGCGTGAACTCACTGCAGCTGGAATATATAAAGGAATTTGATAAGTATGTACGCAGTCACAATAGCGGCAAAAGCCTGAAGATATCCCCCGATACCGCCAGCATCGATTTCGACAGCAAGACGAGTACGTTTTACTTCAGTAGCACTTCTAGCAAAAAAGATACGATAGCGAAACTGCTCGATTACGAGCGGCTGCAGGATGCCGACACCATCCGCCTGCGCACTATGCATTCAGATATCAATATCTCGGGCGACGCTACGCATTCCGAACTAAAATTACTTGGCGTGATGAGATACGTAGAACTTAAGGACAAAAGTGACGCGCAGGACAAAGCCGTAAGCCTCTTCGAAAAATGGGTAATTAAGGAGTTAAATAAGGGGTATGGAAAGTAAACGTACGCTGGATAAGGTTTTGCTTTGTGCCGATAAGCATGCAATTACTATAATAGACTATGTTTTTATAATTATACTATTATTGGTATACTGATACAACCCTTATTTGCACATCAGCCGCACGAAGGTTTTAGAACCACTATGCTTATTTCCAATATTGCGTTCCCTTTGTTGCAAGCCAGCTTCATCCCCCTGCAATTAAATCCCTAAATCGCATAAATCTGTTTAACGGCGAAGCCCTCTTGAACGCCATTAAAAACAATTATCTGGTGAAAAATCCCGGTTCTATTTCCTTAACTTTGCCAGCCATAAAATATACTACTATGCAATATGATGTTATCGTTATAGGTTCTGGTCCGGGTGGATACGTTGCGGCTATCCGCTGCGCGCAATTAGGCATGAAAACCGCCATTATCGAAAAATACAACACCCTTGGTGGTACCTGTCTCAATGTAGGCTGTATCCCATCTAAGGCACTGCTTGATTCTTCCGAACACTACCATAACGCTGCCCACACCTTTACCACCCATGGTATCAAACTGGATAATCTGGGTATCGATTTTGGGCAGATGATTAAACGTAAGCAGGAAGTAGTGGATGCCAACACCAGCGGCATCACTTATTTAATGAAGAAAAACAAAATCGACGTTCACCAGGGCGTTGGTTCTTTCAAAGATAAAAACACCATCATCGTTACCAAGGCAGATGGTACTGCTACCGAGTTGACTACCGACAAGGTAATCATTGCCACGGGTTCTAAACCATCCAGCCTGCCTTTCCTGAAGATAGATAAGAAACGCATTATCACCTCTACCGAGGCATTAACCTTAACCGAAGTACCCAAGCACCTGATATTGATCGGCGGCGGCGTTATCGGTTTGGAACTGGGCTCGGTTTACGCGCGTCTGGGTGCCAAGGTATCTGTCGTGGAGTTTATGGACGGCATTATCCCAACCATGGACAAGGGCCTTGGTCGCGAACTGCAGAAGGTATTGAAGAAACTGGGCATGGAGTTTTACCTGGGTCACAAAGTAACCGGTGCTACTGCCGAAGGCGATGTGGTAACCGTTACTGCCGACAGCCCTAAAGGCGAGAAAATAGAACTGAAAGGCGACTACTGTATGGTAGCCGTTGGCCGTATAGCTTATACCGATGGCCTGGGCCTCGATAAAATCGGTATAACCGTAGAAGAACGCGGCCGCAAAATTACGGTTGACGAGCATCTGGAAACCAGCGTTAAAGGCGTTTACGCCATTGGCGACGTGATAAAAGGCGCTATGCTTGCCCACAAGGCTGAAGACGAGGGCACCTTTGTCGCCGAACTTATTGCCGGCCAAAAACCACACATCAACTACAATCTGATACCGGGCGTTGTGTACACCTGGCCGGAGGTTGCTGCCGTTGGTTACACCGAGGAGCAACTGAAGGAAAAAGGAACCGCTTACAAAGTAGGTTCTTTCCCGTTCAAAGCCAGCGGACGTGCCCGCGCCAGCGGCGATTTAGACGGTTTTGTAAAAGTACTGGCCGATAAAACAACCGACGAAATTTTAGGCGTGCACATGATAGGTCCCCGCGCTGCGGATATGATTGCCGAAGCGGTTATCGCCATGGAATTCCGCGCCAGCGCGGAGGACGTAACCCGCGCCAGCCACGCCCACCCAACTTACACCGAAGCGATGAGGGAGGCTTGTTTGGCAGCGACCGAGAACCGCGCTATACATATTTAGGAGTTGCAGGATTTAGTTGCAGTAGTAGTTAGATTTAGGACTACTACTGCAACAGCCACTGCTACTAAAAAAGGGATGCAAGTAATACTCAATATCCTTATTTTACTATTCACTATTGCTGGCATGGAGCTGGCCTCCTGGGCTATGCATAAATACCTGTTCCATGGGCCGTTGTGGTTTATCCATAAAACGCATCACCAGCAGCGCCACGGTTGGTTCGAACTGAACGACCTGTTCAGCATCGGCTTTGCTGCGTTTGCGCTATGGCTGATGTGGCTTGGGCATGTCGCTTTAGATTACCGCTTTTGGATTGGTACGGGCATCAGCATGTACGGCACCATCTACTTCATCTTCCACGATTGGTTTATCCACAACCGATTTAAGGCTTTTAAAAGCAATAATCGATATTTATCGGCTATCCGCCGGGCGCATAAAATCCATCATAAGTCAACAGAAAAGGGCCCTTCGGAAGAGTTTGGCTTATTGGTGGTGGGGAAGAAGTGGTTTAGGTAATTGTCTGAACTCGGATTTTAAGGAAGTTATTGAATTAACAGAATTGAATATGCTAAATTCTAAAAATTCTTCCAATTCGATGAATTCGAGTTCGGACAAATCGCAGGCTAATCTAATCCCCAAAATTCCAGTTAAGTATAGGCAGTTTCCTTTTCTGGTTGGTGTTCCAAAGCCCGAACTGAATCCCCTTTAAATTGGTGGCATGATTAAATATCCCTATCTGGATACCCCTTGCTTTGCCGCTTGTATTGTTGAAGCCTATCTGGAAGCCCCGCATGGCATAGCTTTCGTTGATCATGGCCACCTGTATGCCATTGTGCTCCTGAGCCAAATTTATCATCACGCTTACCGAAACTCCGCTTACCCTACGGTTTATCTGGCCGATTAGCCCTGCGCTGATGCCATTAACAACACAATCGCATACGGTACCAGCGGGGGATAAATTGAAGCCGTTGATTCTTTCGGCTAGAGGCTCGGCCATCTTAGCCTTAAACTGCTCTTCGGTTTCGGCAATAGGGCTGCGGGGCATCAACGGCGAAAGTATGCCCAGGCCGATGGCCTCCAGCCGGATGCCATTGGTGTGCACATTGTTGATGCTATCCTGTGAGAGGACGGAGTATAGCCCCACCGAAATGCCGTTGATGGTTGAATTTTTCTCAAGGAAAGTGCCGACAGGGAAATGGCTCGCCCGTTTTTGCTGCTGGGCAAAAGCAACAGTTGTGTCTGATATGATAATGAGCAGTAATAATTTGAATTTCATCGTTTGTTTGTTTAATGAACTAATTTAGGCAAGCAAAAATTCATGGAGTATCCTATAAGAAGGGCCAACCCGGGTGGAGTAATTTTTAATGACTTTGGGTGAAGGGTAAATCCTATATTTATAATCTTTAAGATTTATTCTTCGCTAAAAAAAGTTGTAAAGCTAAATAAAACCCTATCAATCATCTTTTACATTATTCTTTATGGACACGCAACAGGTCAAGTTCTTCCAGGCTATCAGCCAATCCCTGCCCGAATATCAAAACCTGGCGCAAAACGTAGCCGAAGTGCTTGGCATCAGCACCAACGAAGCCTATAAAAAGGTTAGAGGCAAAAGTACTTTAAGCCTGCCGCAATTGGTAAAACTGTCGGATGCGTTCGGTACGCCGTTTTCGTACCAGCCCAACGATTTGTCCTCGGTTAGTTTCAACTACTTATATATAGACCGTGAAACGCCCAACATGCTTGCTTATCTGCAGGATTTGCAGCAAAACCTAAAAGCCATTAGGCAGCGGGCAGATAAGCATATCATGATTACTACAGATGATATACCCATCTTTCATTTCTTTAAATATCCGGAACTGACTTGTTTTAAGTTGTTCTTTTGGGCCGATAAGCCGGCGCTTAAATTTGATTATGAGGCCATCAGCGACGAGATTGTTGCCGTTGCGCAGGAACTGAATCGAATCTATCTCGAAATTCCGAGTACCGAAATATGGGCCAACGATGCTGTTTATGGTACCCTGGATCAGCTACGCTACGCTTTTGAAGCGGGGCACATCAGTGATAAAGCCCTCGCCGAAAAGATAGTGGAACAGGTGCGTTATTGCCTTACGGATATGAATATGTATGCCATCAGCGCAAAAAAAACCATCGACCCCGCGCATAGCTTTACCTGGTACAATTGCGATGTGCTGGGTAGCCTGGCCTATTTAGTAGAGTTTAAAGAAAGTATGCTGTGCTACAACCGCTTCAATACCTTTAATTACCTTAAAACCGACGACCAATTCTACTGCCGCCAAACAAAAGAATGGATGCAGGGGCTTATCCGCAAGTCGGTAGCCTTTAGTGGGCAGGGCGAAAAGTACCGCAATAAATTTTTGTACGCGGCCTTTGCTGCTTGCGATAAGTTGATTGAGGAAATTACAAGGGGATAAGGGAGATTGTCTGAACTCGAATTTTTTGTTAAATGTCTGAACTCGAATTTTAAGGAATTTATTGAATTAACAGAATAGAATAGTCTCAAATTCTGAAAATTCTTCTAATTCTTTAAAATTCGAGTTCAGACAAAAAGGAAACCTACGCCGCTACCACCTTCTTCCCCACCTTATAGCCCGACGCGGCATAATAGAGGATGAACAAATAAATTGGCAGCAATATCCAATAAGAAGATTGCGACGCGGCCTCGATGCCTTGCGTTTTCTTGAAATGGTCTACCAGCGCACCGTATATCGGCGGGAAAACTGCCGCGCCGGCGATGCCCATTACCAGTAAGGATGATGCTAATTTGGTAAACCTGCCCAGGCCCGATAAAGCCAGTGGCCAAATGGCGGGCCACATCAGCGAGTTAGCCAAACCTAAAAGTGCGATGCAGCTGATGGAAACATATTTGGGCGTAAACAGCGCTATGGTGGTTAGCACAACACCCAATATGGCGCAGGCAACCAATGCTTTTTGCTGCGAGAAATACTTGGGGATAAACAATATACCTACAACATAACCTATAACCATGCAGGCTAAAGTACCCGAAGCGAAATATTTGGCGGTAGAAAGCGCGATATGGTGGGATGTGCCGTAACCGATGATAGAATCGCCGGCGATTACTTCCGCGCCCACATAAAAGAACAAAGCAATAACGCCCAGCACCAGGTGCGGGAACTGCGTGATGCTGGTTTTGCCCGAATTGGCGGCAGCAACGGTTTCATCTTCGTGATCGGTATCAATTTCGGGCAGGCCGGAGAAGTAGATGAGCACCGCTAAAATTACCAGTATCACTACGATGAGGAGGTAAGGTACAATTACCCTGGAGGCCAGTTCGTTCAGCTGGATGAGTTTTTCGGCGGGGCTAAGTTTGGCAAGCTTGGCATCGAAACCGTCGAGGTTATTCAAAATTACGGCTCCGAGGGCCAATGGAGCCAGTACGCCCGCAAACTTGTTACAGATACCCATTATGCTGATACGTTTGGCGGCACTCTCGGGCGGGCCAACGATGGTGATATAAGGGTTTGATGCCGATTGCAAGACTGCCGAACCGCAACCCTGCACAAATAAACCAATCAAAAACACGGCGTAAACGCGGGTTAGGGCAGCCGGGATAAAAATCAACGCGCCAAGGCCCATCAGTACCAGACCCGCTACCATACCATTTTTAAAGCCTAGTAATTTCAATAGCCAGGCCGATGGCTTGGCCATGAGCAGGCAGGCGATGTAAAAAGAACTTGCCACCAGGTACGATTCGAGATTGGTTAACTGGCAGGCTATTTTTAAATAGGGGATAAGAACAGAATTTAGCCAGGCCACAAAACCCAGGATAAAAAATAAAGAGCCAATGATGATGATGGGGTTTAGTCCTGATTTTTTTGTTGCCGGGATTGCGGAATTGGTAACGACTGCCATAAGGGGATTTTAAAATTTGTTAATAAGTTAATGGAGTTACTAAAATAATTAAAAAAGCTGATGTTTTCTAATTTGGCTGTTTTATTTTGCGCCGAAAGCTAACTTTGCCGGTAATGAACATCCTCATCGTAAACGACACCCAAATACCGGCAACCACCTACGGCGGCACCGAGCGCGTGATTTGGTGGCTCGGGAAGGAGCTGGTGCGGCAGGGGCATAAGGTTACTTATTTGGTTGGCGCAGGGTCGAGCTGTCCGTTTGCCAAAGTATTGGCATACGATGCCTCAAAGGATATGAACCAGCAAGTGCCCGATGATATCGATGTGGTGCATTTTCAATTCCAGGTGCAGGGCTTTACTAAAAAGCCCTACTTGTGTACGGTTCATAACAATTCAGGCAGAGGGGGTATGGATATCAATTCGGTGTTCGTATCGGCCAACCATGCGGCGCGAAACGGCTCAACTACCTACGTTTATAACGGACTGGATATTGCCGATTACCGCCTGCCCAACCTTGCTAACAAACGCAGCTATACTCACTTTTTGGCCAAAGCCGCATGGCGGGTAAAGAATGTGCAAGGCGCTATTGATGTGGCCACTAAAAGCGGTAATAAGCTGGTGGTAATGGGCGGCACACGCCTCAACCTGAAGATGGGCCTGCGTTTTACACCGAATTTAAATGTGCGTTTTAAAGGGATGGTGAATAACGACCAAAAATCTGAAGTGATGAACGGCTCCAAGGCCCTGCTGTTCCCCGTGCTGTGGAACGAACCCTTCGGCATAGCCATTACCGAAAGCCTTTACTTTGGCTGCCCTGTTTTCGGTACGCCCTATGGGTCGTTGCCTGAACTGGTGCCGAAGGAGGTGGGGCTATTATCGAACAGTAAAGCCGTTTTGGTGGAAGGGCTAAAAAACGTTGCTAGCTTTAGCAAGCAGCTTTGCCACGAATATGCGATAGACAATTTCAACATCGCCAAAATGGCTGCGGATTATTTGAAGCTGTATGAGCTAATATTGAACGGAGGGACGTTGAACACTGTAGCTCCGATGCTATTAGAGCCGAACCAGCCGAAGTATTTGGCCTGGAATGATTAAATTGACTGCGGATGAGGAATTTTAAGATAAGCTTGGGGTATCGCATCATTTTGGTGGTTATAATATTTGTAACCGTTTTAGCCACTGTTATTTATTTTATTATCAGGCCAACACCTTTAGAACTCCTCTCAAAAGGCACCTGGTGTGTCGACCGCATTTATTATCAAAACGTTTTAATAGGACCCCGTACGAAGGTGTTTGTTTACCTGCAGGACGCTAACGGCAACGGTCCTTGTTTGGATGTGGCCGATTTTAGAGCGAATGGGGTTTTAGTACTTCCCGGAATTAATAGTTACGCCATCAATGGCACCTGGAAAATGGATGAAAATGGCAATTTATTAATGGATGCAGATTCTATCAAAAACGTTTTTAACGGAAAATACGAGATTAACGTAACGGAACAATTCCTGCAATTGAGGAATGGGAATACAACAATACTGGCCCATAAGGACAACTACACATTCCCTAATCCGCTTGACGATCTGCTGAAATGGCAAAGAGAACAAGGTGGAAGGCGGTATTAATATCTGGCATATCGTCTAAAATTACGCAAAGGGAAACTCTATTTACCCTGGAATAAATAAATAAGGATCAGATTTGTCAACTTTTTAAAAGTTGACAAATCTATCATTGCTTCTTTTTAATGGGCCATTGCTTTTTGTAAAGTTTGTCAACCATGCCGCTAAATTCCGGACTAAAAACCCGCTCGGGTACCCCGCCTTTTTTTAAATCATAAAGGTACTGAATGGCCGCAACGTCAACGTCTTTCCCTTTATACGTGCTATCCCGCCGGGTTTCCATTAGTATCATTCCCGTTTTTTTTATCATTTCCCAGTTTTCTACATTGGTGCCTCGCGGCGATATCTGCCTGAAATTGTTGCCTTCCTTATCGCTGATATATAAGTAATCGGGGTCTTTATCGTCAAGCTTTCCATCCTTGTTTTGGTCTTCGGAGATTATCGTATAAAATATAAAGCTACCCTGCTGAACAGCGCCTGATTTATCGTAAGGCGCATGGCCCGATTGCGAAGAATATGCTGATTTGGTGTAATCGGTATTATAAGAGTTAATAATCATTCTTTTATTGTTATCGAGCAGATGATATTTTCTGGTGTTAGTATTATAAAATGCGATGTTCCAAAAAGTGACTGAGCGGGCGTCACCACTACTTGAGTACGACCCGCTATCGTCTTCTTTCTCTTCGGTGATATGCGGTAGCGGATACATTACATTTTCCGAGCTATCTATTTCTACCGGCCCTGACGTATATAATTCGGGAGGCGCAGGTTTTCCGGGTACAGCGGTAGTATCAGAGGGATTTACTTCGGGCTTATCTCCCGAGCCCGATTCGCAGGCGGCCAACAAAAGGCATATGGCAGGTATCAATATTTTTTTCATAGATGTTCGTTTTCTTCTTTTGACGCGGTTTCTTCATTAGCCTGGGGATTATACCCGGTCGGGCGCGTCGGCTCCCTCCTTGTCTTCTCTATTAAATTAACAACCGCTCGGTTATTAGTTACAAGCAAATAACCTACTAATATTTTACAGACGTCAAAAAACATCGATGTAAGGTCTGCACCCGGGCCCATTTTGTCGAAGGTTTGCGACCGGTAGTAGAAATATACTTCCCTGAAAAACACTGGGAGCGTATTCATGATCATTAGCGCCCCTACGATAATTACGGCTATTGCTATAACAGTAGAGCGATGGATATTGAGGCTGAATTGCTCCTCTTCGAACCGTTTATCCAATTTAAGTTTGTCTATTACCTGGTCGGGCCTGAATATCAATAACCGGATGATAGCCACGTACACTAATAAAATGATCAGTGAGCTAAGAATTACTTCCCAGTTTTCGTATCTAAACGGAGAGGGGGATGCGGGATAAAACAACAGGAAGAATTGCGGAACTACATCAAAAGCGTGGAACAGTATCCAAACGCCAACCAACTTTAAAAGGACGATCCAAAACGAACGTGGGGACATAATAATTTTTGATAAGGTTTACGTTGCAATATAATAATAATGGCTTAACAGGTTGCCAATACTGGCAGGTTAAATTTGCATAAAGGGAACATAAACCCTGTGTTTCGTAGGAACTAAACAAGTTTAGTGGAAAAAGCAATCACCTCTCCCGACGGCCAATTACCTCAAAGCGTATATTATTACGTTATCGTCGCTGCTATATTGGTAAACATCGCCGGCATAGCCATCCCTTTTTTTACCGATGACCCCGCCTTGTACGCCATACTTGCGCGCAACATGGCTCGAAGCAACAACTTTACCGACCTGATTTACCACGGTCGCGACTGGCTGGACAAACCCCATTTCCCCTTTTGGGTGGTGGCTATCAGCTTTAAAATATTCGGCATAAACACCATTGCTTATAAGCTGCCGGGCTTGTTGTTTTACGGCATGTCGGTTATTTATACCTATAAACTCTGCCGCAAATTCTACGATGCGCAAACCGCGTTGCTGGCTGTATTGATATTGCTTACTGCCCAGCACGCCATCATGTCGAACACTGACGTGCGCGCCGAGCCTTACATTATGGGCCTGCTGATAGCCAGCGTTTACCATTTTTATGAGCTGAAGGAGAAATTCAGTATTATGCACCTGCTGCTGGCCACGGTATTTGCCGCCTGCGCGGTAATGACTAAAGGCATCTACCTGCTTATCCCCATCGGCAGCGCTATCATTGGCGATTATGTGTTCAAGAAAGATTACAAAGGGATGCTGCAATGGCGATGGCTGCTTTCGGTAGTGCTGGTATGCTTGTTCATACTGCCTGAGATATACACTGTTTACGTACAATTCGATTTGCATCCCGAAAAAATGGTTTTCGGGCGTACGGGCGTATCGGGCATTTGGTGGTTTTTGTGGGGTAGCCAGTTTGGCCGTTTCAATAATGATGGCTTTATCAAAAACTCGCATGGCGACCCGGCCTTTTTTCTGCATACGCTTCTATGGGCCTTCGCGCCATGGGCCATCGTTTTCTTTTACGCGTTAGGTAAAAAAATAAGAGACATCATTAAAGGAATTGCCCAGCCCGAGTATCTCTGCCTTACCGCATCAGTGGTTATGCTACTCATCTTCTCCATATCAAAGTTCCAGCTGCCGTTTTATACCAATATCCTGTTCCCATTCTTCGCGGTGATTACTGCCGGGTTTATCCGCCCGCTAATCGCAGGTGCCGAATTGCGTTTTTTCAAGATTAGCCAATACATCATATGCTGCTTGTTGCTGGCAGTATTTGCAGCTATCAGCTTTTTGTTTGCGCCCGAAAAGTTGTGGATTGCGATTGTATTGCTTTTGATAGGAGCTCTGGCCATTTACTTTATTTACCGGCAGGGCAGGGGAGGCTATCAGTCCGTGTTCTTATTGAGCTGTGTGGTGATGATAATCGTTAATGCCTGGTTTGTGCTGATATTTTATCCTCAACTGGTAAGCTATAAAGGAGATACCGTAGCGGCGCAATATGTAAATGCCCATTACCCCGGCAGGCAGGTAATATCCACCGCGCCGATGGCCGACAGGTTCGATTTTTACATGCAGCAGCCGGTGGCCTATGCCACGCCCGAAGATATCATAGGCAAGGGCTTGCCCAAGGGCAGCCTGGTTTTCGCCAACGATGCCGCAATGGATAAGCTTAAGAACAGCCCGCTACGCATGCACGTAGTTAAAGTATTCGATAACTACTTTGGTGAGAATTTAAAGCTCAGTTTCATTAATAAAGCCACGCGGCAAAGTGCCCTGGTTCATTTTTATTTGATAAGTGTTGAGTGATGCTGAATCTTAAAATCAAGGCTTCCTCAGTTGGCTCAACTTTTCGGTGGCTTGCCTTTTGGTTTCCTCATCGCCATATTTCAGGGCAAGTTCATAGTATTTAATGGCGTTCGGTTTATCGTGCATGTTCATGTGGCAAAAGGCGATATTATTAAGCACAATGTAATCCTGCGGGTTTATTTTTTCGGCTTTCAAAAGCGGGACAAGCGCACTGGTATAATCAGCCTTTATCATATAGCCGATAGATAAATTAGATAAACTCTCCACATGATCGGGATGATACTTCAAAACAGTTTGGACAATGGTTTTAATATTGCCGGCATTCTGGTCACCCGCTTCAAAAAGCTGCATTACGTAACTTTGTACGGTCGAGAGCATGAATTCTTTCGGCTCATCCAGCGGTTTGTTGTCGGTCCATAGCCATTTCAGGTCGATGGTTTCGCCATAATCTATGGCTGCCACAATTTCTTTGGTGAATGCGTCATAGTTTTTGATGCGCCCTAAAATATATACTTTACCGAAGCGCAGATCCAGCCTTGTAGGGAATTTGGCTATTGCCGTATCGATATATTTAAAACCCTTAGTAAGATAAGTCTCGTTATGTGCGCTAGTGCCACTGATATAACCCGCAACTTTTCCTGTGCTGTCTTTTACTTGTATAGCGTCGCCGGCGGGTGCATCTTTGGTTAAGCTTATAACCTCTTTCAATCCTTCCTTTGCATACAGGTTATAATAGGCCACATACATTTCGGGGTCGTTTGGGGTGGCTTTTTGCCATTTGCCCAGCAGGTTTAAGGTAGCCTGCACGTCGTCTTTGCCTATTAGTTCTTTGAAACTTGCTTTATAATCCTGCGCCATGGCGCTTAGGCATGACAAGCAGGCGATGATAAAAAGGGCGACAGATTTAGGTTTCATTTGTTTGTGCTGAATTTTTGTTCAAGATAATAAAATCTGTTTTAAGCCCAAACGGGTCGGCAATTTTTTAAAGGTTGCCAAATCTTAAATTTTTCCGAAATTCGCCATCATGCTGCAAATACAGGAAAACGTATCGCTTAAAAACTTCAACACTTTCGGTATAGATGCCAACGCCCGCTATTTTGCAGAGATAAGTCATGCTGATGAATTGACCGAACTTTTTGCCGACCCGCTCTGGCTCAGCATGCCACGCTTAGTTTTAGGTGGCGGCAGCAATATGCTGATGGTGGCCGATTTCGGTGGCCTGGTTATCCGCCTTAACATCCGCGGTATTGAGCATCGCATCAGCCACGATGATGTTTTTGTAGAAGCGGGCGCAGGCGAGGTATGGAACGATCTGGTAAATTATTGCGTAGATCATGGCTATGCGGGCATGGAAAACCTGAGCCTCATCCCCGGCTCGGTAGGGGCATCGCCCATCCAGAACATAGGTGCTTACGGCGTGGAGCTGAAAGATGTTTTCGAAAGCTGCCAGGCTTTTGAGATAGCATCGGGCAGTATTAAGACCTTCAGCAAAGAAGATTGCAAGTTCGGCTATCGCGAAAGCGTATTCAAAGGGGAACTGGCCGGGCAGTATATCATCGTATCGGTAAAGTTTAAGCTGTCCTTAAAACCCAATTTCAATTTAAAATACGGTGCTATAGAGCAAGAACTGGCAGCACGCGGCATCAGCGAGCCTACGCTAAAGGATGTATCGCAGGTGGTGTCGCATATCCGCGTATCTAAACTGCCCGACCCATCTACCATCGGCAACGCAGGCAGTTTCTTTAAAAATCCGGTTATCAGCGCAGCAGAATTTGAGTCAGTTAAACAAAACTTTCCTGATGTTGTTAATTATCCGGCAGGCGATGGGCTGGTAAAACTGGCCGCAGGCTGGCTGATAGAACAATGCGGCTGGAAAGGCAAAACCGTTGGCAACACCGGCACCTGGAAGAACCAGGCATTGGTGCTGGTGAACCACGGCGGCGCAACGGGCGAAGAAGTGTACAGCCTTTCGTCGCAAATCATAGACAGTGTGTACACTAAATTTGGCGTTACCCTACACCGCGAGGTGAATATTGTTAATTAATATCTTTAACTATAAAGATATTTTCTCAACCCTCTATAAGCTAAGCGTTTAAAAGCCGAAATGTTTTAAATTGTTTTCTGATTTTCCCGCGCTGCGCTTCTTACCGATTAAATGCCTAAAAGTGCTGATTTATAGCTATTTGAGATAATGTGCGTTCGTAAACGGGCTGAAATGCTTCTTACGACTGGTCTTTTGGGGCATTCTAAAATTCGCTACACTTTTTATTAGTGGTATCATGTTTGAATACTATTCTGTACAAAACATTAACAGAATGACAAAGATTGAGTTTAACACCCTGGTATTACGTCAAGCAAGTTCATTAAGGTCATACGCCTTACACTTCACACATGACGCAGACGATGCTAACGACCTTGTTCAGGATACAATGTTGAAAGCCATAACTTATTACAATAAGTTTAAAGAAGGCACAAATTTGAAAGGCTGGTTATATACCATCATGAAGAACACCTTCATCAACAATTACCGCCGTTTTGTTAAAATGAGCACTTTTGTTACCAAGAGCGACGAGATTTCTTCTCCGAACCTGGTATTCAGTTCAACCAAAAATCAAGGCGAAGCCAAATTTGTGATGGACGATATCAAACGCGCTTTAGACCGCCTGCCCGCAGATTACTATGTTCCCTTCACCATGTATTTCGAAGGCCATAAATACCACGAGATTGCCGACCACCTAACCATCCCTATCGGTACCGTAAAAACCCGCATACACGTAGCCCGCAAGCTGCTGAAGAAAAGCCTTAAAGCTTACGATAACGGTATTGCAAAACCTGTTTACGCAGAAAACTAAGCACATAAACTCAACCCTATATAAAAGGAAGAAACCCGCTTAAATGGCGGGTTTTTTCGTTTATAAAAATTACGAGGTAGTAATCCTGATGCCATCAGGATGGCATCGAGGCGTTTTTCAAAATCCGGCGCCATAAAAATTAACCCTGGAGGCCTTGCCGGTTTCAGCGAGAACATCGGTAGCGCCCGGCTTATTCACTGTAATTATTATTAGTGTATTATTAACACTTAATTATAATAAAGTTCGAAGTATGTGGCGGGTTAAGAAATCATGGAGGGTGTGATGCGTCGTATAATTGGATTATTTTAGTAAAAGTGATGCGGGGTGGGCTGGTTTAGACCGGCTAAGTTGAAAAAAGCCGCGCGCTGTCTTTTTTGCAATATTTTAAGTGTTTATTTTACAATTAATAAAATTTGTGCATATTTGGTTTCGATTTGTTTTACACCAATTATAAATTCGCTTGCGCGCCCCCGGGCAACCGGATGAAACCCTTAACGATTATCGAACCACCTAATATTGCCCTAATGAATATTAACAAGAAAAAACACCACGCAATTTGCCTGCTGCTTTTTGCCGTTTCACTTTTGCCGATGGCCGCGAAAGCTGCCGGTAGCCCGGCGCAGGCCGACTCGGCATACCTTTTTGCTTATGCATCGGCCCAAAATAACCATGATGTAGGCTTGCAACTGGCCTGGAGCGTGGATAAAATAAAATGGGAAAACATCGGCAGCAACTTCGGTTTCGTAAAAAGCGATTATGGCCCATGGGGCAGGGGGAAAAAGATGTTCAACCCCTTCTTGTTTCGCGATAGGGCTGGGTTGTGGCATTGCATATGGGGCCTCGGCAACGATATACGCGCTTTTGCCCACGCCGCATCTGCAGATTTAATCAACTGGAAAAGGCAAAGCTATCCCGCAATAACTAAAGGCGATGCATTCCTTAATCCATCTGTTGCGTACGATGCTGCCCAAAAGGTTTATCATATTATCTATGCAGATAAACAAGGCAAGCACTACCGCATCAACACTGCAGACTTTAAAGCGTATTCCGCCTCGCAGGATATGCCGGATGCGGTAGTTGTAAACCAAACGCAAAGCCTTAACCTTTCAGAGGGTACCGAAACCGGCAACATAACTTTTGTTGCCGGGCCGGTGGTTGATAAGCTATTGAATACCTTAAAGCAACGCCAGCGTGCAGGCGCACTGTTCAGCGAAACTTTGCGCAAGGATAGCGCATCCTTTATGGGCCTTAAACCGCTAAGCGTAAGGATAAAGCCGCAAACTGCTACCGCGAAGCCCATAAGCGATATGCTCATCGGGATATTTTTTGAAGATATTAACTATGCTGCCGATGGCGGGCTGTACGCCGAAATGATACAGAACCGCGATTTTGAGTACGCCCCTGCGGATAAATCGGGCCACGATGCCAATTGGAACAGCACCTACGCCTGGAAAGCGCAAGGCGATAACATCAGCCTTAAAATTGATTCGATATCGCCCATAAATACTTACAACCAACATTACGCAGTACTGAGCGTGAAGAAACCAGGCGGCGTGCTTTATAACACCGGTTACGATGGCATCGCACTGAAAAAAGAGGGCAAGTATAGCTTCACCTTTTTCGGCAAAGCCGATGGTGCTTCGCCCCGAAAAATAAAAGTCAAACTGGTTAGCACAAAGCTGGGCGTGGTGGCAGAAACGGTTATCAACCTAACATCAACAGGGTGGAAGAAGTGGGGCACTACATTGGTATCAGCAGCAACGGTGACTGATGCCGCGCTGTATATCGAACCGCTTTCGGCGGGTGAACTTGCACTCGATATGGTATCGCTGTTCCCGGCGAATACATACAAGAACCGGCCGAATGGCATGCGCGCCGACCTGGCTGATGCCATAGCCGATATCCATCCGCGATTCGTGCGCTTCCCCGGCGGTTGCGTTGCCCATGGCGATGGTCTCAACAATATCTACCGCTGGAAAAACACCATCGGCCCGCTGGAGGCCAGGATACCGCAACGCAACCTTTGGGGCTACCACCAAAGTGCAGGCCTGGGTTTCCATGAATATTTTCAGTTTTGCGAGGATATTGGCGCTGCCCCTGTGCCGGTTATAGCGGCTGGCGTGCCTTGCCAAAATTCATCGACCGGTGGCGATGGCCAGCAAGGCGGCATACCCATGGCAGATATGCAGGCTTACATACAAGACATTAACGACCTGGTAGAATATGCCAACGGCACCGTAACCACCAACTGGGGTAAAAAGCGGGCGCAGGCGGGCCACCCCAAGCCATTCAACCTAAAATACATTGGCATCGGCAACGAGGATTTGATTTCGGATGTTTTCGAGGCCCGTTTTAAGATGATATTCAACGCGCTTGCCAAAAGCCACCCCGAGATAACAGTGATAGGTACGGTTGGTCCTTTCCACTCGGGTACCGACTTTGTGGAAGGCTGGGATATAGCGGGCAAACTTAAAGTGCCCGTTGTAGACGAGCATTATTACGAAAGCCCGGGTTGGTTCATCAATAACCAAAGCCGCTACGATAGTTATGACCGTACAAAATCAAAAGTGTACCTGGGCGAATATGCGGCCCACGCCCCCGGCGGCCAAACCAATTTAGAAACCGCGCTGACCGAGGCGCTGTACCTCACCTCGCTGGAGCGTAATGGCGATGTGGTGAAAATGGCATCTTACGCGCCGCTGCTGGCCAAAGAAAACCACACGCAATGGAACCCGGATATGATTTACTTCAACAACACCGAAGTGAAACCAACCACGGGCTATTATGTGCAAACCATGTTCGGTAAAAATGCAGGCGATATTTATATGCCATCGGCAGTTACCCTGAGCGATACCGCAGCTTCCGTGAAAAAGCGCATTGGTATCTCGGTTGTAAAAGACAAGCAAACCGGCGATGTCATCATCAAGATGGCCAACCTTTTGCCTGTTGAAGTAAACGCGGGTATCGACCTTAGTGGCTTCCCATCCTTATCGGCAACAGCTACCAAAAGCGTACTTACAGGCAGCCTGGCAGATAAATTCCTGAAACCAAACACTTCGCAGATAAAAGCACCGAAACAATTAGCCCAAACGCTGCCGGCCTATTCCTTTACCGTAATACGCATACCCGCAAAACCGGTAAAATAGATACTGCTATTAACCATTAGCCTGCCTTGCGAAAATTGAAACAGCAGGGCAGGCTAAACAAATTGGCCGGTGTGCTAATTGCGATACATCCATGCTGCCAGCAGGTAATTGTATTTGAAATAAGCTGCGCCGGGGGCGTTTTTGGCATTGTAAACGAATAACGGCACATGCGCCTCATAGCCCGAGCCATGGCTGCGGTAATGCGCATCCAGCTGCTCCGATTCGGCGTTTTCCAGGTAGCCGAATACGGTAGTTTTATCGGCCAGCACCATCAGGTCGCCAATACGCTCCGGCATCAGGCCAAACCGTTTTGCGGCCTGCGCACGTGTCAATACCGCCTCAACGCCTTTTAGGCAGAGGATAGTCTTCTTTACCTTTTCAAGGTCTTTTTTATCGTTCAGGTAAACGTATGCCGCGCCGCCCATGCCGCGGTGGTGCTTTACGTATTTGTCCTTTTCTGGCGATATCACGATTTTCACCGGCGCATTGCGGGCCTGCAGGGCTTTTTCCAGGTCCCAGCAGAGGCTTTTGCTGTTCAGGCCATGGTCCGCAGTAATCAGGATGGCTGCATCGGGTGCAATTTTCCTTAGCTCTCCTATGTATTCGTCTACATGATGCAGGAAGTCTTTGGCATCGGCACTTTCGGGTGGCCACATGTGCATGGGGTAATCGGTAGTGTGTATGTAGATGAATCCCAGATCAGGGTTGTTCTTGATAGTGTAAATGGCCGATTTAAAAATCCAGTAAGAGATTTCTTTGGAATAAACATCCGGCGGCGCGCCAAATTCCTTCGCCCATACGGTGCTGCCCGCGCCGTCGCATTCGGGGCATAGGCTGATGTCGGCAAAGCCGCCCATCAGGTCTACCGTTTTCTTTTTACAGGAGAACAGGGCCGATTTTACGCCCAACTTTTTTGCCTGCTGGAAGATGGTAGGCGTAAGGATAAGTCTCGGGTCTTCTATGTATTCCTCTTTTTGCGTTTTGGGGTTAAAGAACACGTTGCCCGTGATGCCGTTTTTTGCCGGAAGGTCGCTGGTGGCAATGGCAATGTTATTTACGTTGGTTACGGCAGGCATCAACGATGGCACCACTTTGTAAATACCGGCCTTTTCCAGTTGGTTAAGGTTGGGCATATCCGCGTTGCGGTAATAGTCGTTGCCGAAGCCATCCATCATAATGATGATGGTGCGCTGTGGTTTTGCTGCTGTTTGTGCGTTTGCTGTTTGCAGGGATAAAAGGCTGATAGCCAGGCAGAGGCCGATGTGGGCGAAACATTTCTTCATTTTTTGGGGATGGGACAGGGCCTAAATTAAGGCATGGCTATCTTAGCCTCCTCAAAAAATTAAAAACATAACATTGCCTTAATATTGGCGAAGCCAGAAATAGTGTGGCTGAGCAGGGTATTGCCGACAGGCCGCAAAGGGAGGATAATCACCTTAACTGCTTGCCTTCACCTTTTTGCGGTATTCGTTTGGCGAGGTGCCCATCAGTTTGGTAAACATCCGCGAGAAATAGTACTGGTCCTCTATCCCCAGGCTGATGGCGATATTTTTGATAGACATGGCCGTGAACGAGATGTACTGGCAAGCCTTCTGTATCTTCAGTTGGTTGAAATACTCTACCGGCGAGTACCCTGTTTTTGCGCGGAAAATAGCGGAGTAATGCGATTTGGATAGCTTGGCGTGGCTGCTCAGTTCGTCCAACCGTATCATGGTATTGATATTTTCCTGCATGTATTGGATGCTCTTCTCTACAATGTCCATGTCGGCCGGCTTGTCTTCGGCCTGGTTGAATTTATCCTCGTAAATCAACGACGACAGAAAGTGCGAGAATATCATATTCACATAGCGCAGGGCATCGCTGCTATACCCTTTTTCCAGGTTAAAGCATATATCCTCGAACAGCTTGATACGGTTTTCGTTGAAGGATAGGTACGGCTTGTAGTTTTCGGAGTTCTTCAATATCAGGTCTATGATGAAGGAAGCCACTTCTCCTTTAAAGTGTATCCAGTATATCGTCCATGGTTTATCCATATTGGCGGCATAACGATGCGGCGTATTGGCGGGTATGGCAATAAATTGCGATGGCGAAACCTCTACTTTTTTCTTGTTGATCTCCAGCCAGCCGTAACCCTCGGTACAATAGATAATGATGTGCTGATTGATGCCATGCGGCCGCTCGGCGTAATGGTGCATGGCCTTTGGGTAATAGCCAATGTCGGTAATGTAGATTTGCTTGGTAACCAAATCCTTGCTCAGGAAGTTGGTGATGATTTTTTTGGGCAGCACAATGAGTTTCTGCCCTTCGAAGCCATCACGGCGCCGCAGTACTGTAGTTTTCGCCATGGGAGAGTATTGGTAATTGGTTATTAGCGGTAATGACGGGTAGCCAGCCGTTATGCAAACATTCACAATTTTTTTTAAATCGGCCTTATCCGTAAGCAAATAAATCTAAATGCGGTCACCGTAATAAAATCCATCAAGTCCGTAATATTGACTATTTTATTATCTCATTTTATCCATCACTTTTACATCGTAACCAATTAACGATACCAGCTACACCGGCGGCCTTTATCAATATTTCCGTTTGGGCGGATAGGCCCTCTTGTAGCCATATAAAACTGTAGATGCCATACTTTAACACAATAGCACGCAACCGTAAAATATCCACAAGCTGTCTGGCGGTATGGGCAAGTCTGTGTGCCGTCATCCTATGCGCACATAGCCTGCAGGCGCAACAGCTTGCTAAAAACGCCGATAATACCAGCATCAGCAGTCCGCAGCTCAAAATCACGGCAGATATAAGCACAGGCGTGGTTAATTACACATTCAGCAACGGCACGCATATAAATAATGCTATTGCCTATGTTAACGATATAAGCACCGGTTATCTACCCAGCACCGACCTGGCCGCCCATACCTGTACGGTAGAAAATATCAACGACAAGATGGGCCAAGGCCTTTGCCTCACCCTAAAACATAGCGACGCGAAGCACGCTATCAGTATCACGCAGCAATTCACGCTTTATAAGGGTAAGCCCTACGCGCTGGTAAAGGTTACGGCAACATCAACAGGCAAACCTATAGAAACAAGGGATATCAGTCCGCTGGCTATATTGCCTGCGCATAAGGGCCTGCTTTTTATCCCCGGCACCGAGCCGCGTATATTAGATGTCCCCTTCGATAACGACGACTGGACGCCCACCGTGGAAAGACGCTGGCCCGCCGCAGGCCAACCCAAAAGTCAGGGCATCAGCTACGAATTCCTGGCCGTTTACGACCAGGTGAAGAACAGCGGACTTGTGATAGGCAGCATTAACCACGATTTCTGGAAAACAGGCCTCGCTTACCAAACCGGCACGCAGTTGGGTTATGCAGATTCGTTAAAAGTATTCGGCGGTGCAGCTACGGCAGATAACCCCGCCCTTAAATCGGGCTATGGTGGCCTCGATGGCACGCACGACCATGCCGAACACGGCACCATGCTGGGCCAAACAGTAAGCTCGCCAACGATATACCTCGCAGCGTCCGACGATTTGCACGAAGCATTCAAGGATTATGGCCGCGTAAATTCCATCATCAACGGTAAACAAACGTGGGATGCGCCAGCGCCTGTTTACTGGAACAGCTTCGGCGTAGAGGGCGTTTTGGGTTACGAAACGGTGATGATGCCCCCGGCGGTAAACCAAATCTCCGATTTTCTGCATAAGATGCCCAATTTCAGCGCGTATTCTAAACCCGTGCTCAGCATCGACTCGTACGACCAGGGCATCTACACTACCGAAGTATTGAAGGAAATTGGCGAATACGGCGCAAAGAACGGCCAGCAAATGGGCTTTTATTTTATCCCCTTTGCCATGTGGAGCTGGAAAGATAATATCAAAGGCAACAAACTCCCGGGCGGTAACTACCTGTTGGAGGAGGTACTGCTACACGATAAGGACGGCAAACCCATTATGTATAAAGACGGGCAATGGGGCGCTTACGCCATGGACCCTACGCACCCGGCAGTGCGTTTGTACATCATCCAGCAGCTAAAGAAAGCCAAGGCCATCAACGCCAAATTCCTCAAGATAGATTTCCTTACAGCCGGTGCGCTGGAAACGACCAAACGGTACGATCCAAAAGTGCGCAGCGGCATGCAAGCTTATGATTACGGCATGAAAACGCTGCGCCATTTGGTAGATTCTATCATGGGCAAGGATATTTTTATCACCCAGGCTATCTCGCCGCTGTTCCCGCATCAGTATGCGCATACCCGCTTCGTATCTACCGATGTTTACTCGCACCTGCGTGATGACCAGAAAGGTTTTCCCGGATGGGGGAGTACCGAATCGTCTCTGGCTACCGGTTCGCACATGGGCTGGATGCAGGGAACACTGTTCCCCTACACAAATCTCGATGTGGCCATCATGAAGAACTTCCAGCGCAACCCCGACCTGACCGAGCAGGAAATAAAGGTGCGTCTGTATGCCATGATGGTAATGGGTAGCATTCTGGGTGATGGATCCGACTATCGCAACCCCATAGCGGCCTACCGCGCGCAGGCCTTTCTGGATAATAAGAATATAGCGAAGTTTTTCAGCGACCCTAAGGCATTCATCCCCCTTAAAACTGCCGACGGCGACAGCTACGACCAACAGCTATCTTTCTACTTACCCGGCGATAATACCATGCTGGCCCTGTTCAACTTTCACTGGAAAGACGACTTCAAGCAAACCTTTAGCCGGGCCACGTTGCACCTCGCCGCAGGCAAAAAATACGAGCTGCGCGATTTTATGAACGATAAACCGATAGGCGAATTAGGGGCTGACAAACAGGAGCTTACCCTACAAGCCAGCCCCGGCGATGCGGTGCTGGTAAAATTCGTCGCGATTGATTAATCAACAAAATAAGTTTAATATTATGCCACCAGTTAACCCTATACAACCCAAAAAATGAGCAGCACAAAAAGCTTCAATAGCAATTATATTATCGGCATTTCCTTTATTTCGGCATTAGGCGGCTATTTATTCGGGTTCGATTTTGCGGTGATATCCGGCGCATTGCCCTTTCTGCGTACGCAATTTGCGCTTACCGATGTAAGCGAAGGTTTCCTTACCGGCTCATTGGCTTTAGGCTGTATAGTAGGCTGCCTGCTAGCCGGCAATATTGCCGACAAATATGGCCGTAAGCCGGGGCTTATCATAGCGGCGCTCATTTTTGCCGTTTCTTCTATAGGCATAGCGTTCTCACCATCGCTTGCCTATTTTTTGGTATTGCGATTCGCAGCCGGCATCGGCGTGGGCATGGCATCTATGCTTTGTCCCATGTACATTGCCGAGGTTTCGCCTGCAGAGGTGCGCGGGCGTAACGTGGCCATCAACCAGCTTACGGTGGTAATCGGCATTTTGGTTACCAATCTGGTCAACTATTTTCTGGCAGACCACGGCGCAGATTCCTGGCGCTGGATGTTTGGCCTGGGTGCGGTGCCCTCGGCTATATTTCTGATAGGCGTTACCTGGCTGCCCGAGAGCCCAAGGTGGCTGATGAAGGCCGGGCAGACGGAAAAAGCCATGGCCATCCTCAACAAAATCGGCTCTCCCGATTTCGTGGAATCCACATTCAAGGCGGTAAAGAAATCGTTGGAGGGTTCTACCAAGCAATCTTACGCCATGGTGTTCGAGAAGGCCGTGCGCCCTGCCGTGGTGGTGGGTATCACCCTGGCGGTGTTCCAGCAATTTTGTGGCAGCAATATACTTTTCAATTATGCGTCTACTATTTTTAAAGAGGCAGGTTCCAGCGTTGATCATCAATTGCTTGAGACGGTTTTCATTGGGGTAGTGAACCTCATATTTACCGTGTTAGCTATGTTTATGGTTGATAAATTAGGCAGGCGGCCACTGATGCTAATCGGCTCGATAGGCTTATCGGTATCGTTTATCGTGCTGGCCTTTTTACTGCAGAGCCATGCGCCGGTGCTGCTGTTGTCTATAGTGGTGCTATCGGCCATCAGCGTGTACTCTTTTACCCTGGCCCCGGTTACCTGGGTGCTCATCTCAGAGATATTCCCCAACAAAATACGCGGCGTGGCCTCCTCGGTAGCTATCGTATCGCTTTGGCTGGCCTATTTCATACTCGTATTTACATTCCCCATACTGGCTAATCACCTGGGCACCTATGGTCCGTTTTACCTGTACGCAGGTATCTGCTTCGCGGGTTTCCTGTTCGTAAAGGCGAAAGTGAAAGAAACCAAGGGCCAAACTTTAGAAGAGTTGGAAGATAATTTAGTAAGACATTAACATCATACAGCAAATGCAAAATTCATCTGTTTCCGTTTGGGAAGAGCAAGTCATAATCCCTACCTACGGCGTAGGCAAGCCCGATAAAAACCCCATGTTTTTCGAAAAACGGGTTTACCAGGGCAGCAGCGGCGTAGTGTATCCCAACCCGGTAATCGAAAAAATTGCCGACGAGAAGGAGGATAAAGCCTACACCGGCTTGTTTCTAGAGAACAAGTACATCAAGGTGATGATACTGCCGCAATTGGGCGGCCGCATCCAAACCGCATACGATAAAATAAAGCAACGCCATTTCATTTACCATAACCAGGTGATAAAGCCGGCATTGGTTGGCCTCACCGGTCCCTGGATTTCGGGCGGTATCGAGTTCAACTGGCCGCAGCACCATCGCCCAAGCACTTTCGACCCGGTAGATTACCGGCTGGAAGAGCATGCCGACGGCAGCAAGACCGTTTGGGTAAACGAGTTGGAGCGCATGTTCCACACCCGTGGAATGGCCGGCTTTACCCTGCATCCGGATACGGCCTATATCGAAATAAAAGCGAAGCTGCTGAACCGCTCGGTCCTGCCGCAAACTTTTTTATGGTGGGCTAACCCTGCCGTTAAGGTGAACGACTATTACCAGTCGGTTTTCCCGCCGGATGTAAACGCAGTGTTCGACCACGGCAAGCGCGATGTTTCGGATTTCCCAATCGCCACGGGCACTTATTACAAGGTAGATTATTCGCCGGGTACGGATATATCGATGTATAAGAATATCCCGGTGCCTACATCTTACATGGCCATCAATTCAGATTATGATTTCGTGGGCGGATACGAGCACGACAGTCAGGCCGGCCTGCTACACGTGGCCAACCACCATGTATCGCCCGGCAAAAAACAGTGGACCTGGGGCCACAGCGATTTCGGCCAGGCCTGGGACAGGAACCTTACTGATGAGGATGGTCCGTACATAGAACTGATGACGGGTGTATTTACCGATAACCAGCCCGATTTCAGTTGGCTGATGCCCAACGAGGAAAAAACCTTTACCCAGTACTTTTTGCCCTACCGCGAGTTGGGCATGGTAAAGAATGCTTCGAAAGATATATTGCTGGCCCTAAGCAAAGAGGGGGAAACCCTCAACCTTAAAGTGCAGGTAACATCGGCGCAAGATAATCTGCATATCAGCCTCGCGCATAGGGGCGAAGAATTGTTCGCGCACACCGGCACGCTTACGCCGGAGGTAATTTTTGTAAAGCAATTGCCCGTTGACGCCCGCCTGAACGAGCAGGAATTATTGGTGATTATCACCAAGGACAACCGTGAGGTCCTCCGTTACGAGCCCGCCAAAAACAAGCAGAATGAAATGGCCATCCCGGCGAAACCAGCCTTGGAGCCTGCCGACGTGGAGAGCGTGGAGCAATTGTTTTTAACCGCGCAGCATTTAGAGCAATACCGCCATGCCACGTTTTCGCCGGTGCCTTATTACGAGGAAGCCCTGCGCCGCGAGCCGGGCGATATCCGCAACAACAATGCGCTGGGCAAATGGTATATCCGCAAAGGGCAATTCGCCAAAGCCGAAGCATTTTTGCGCAAAGCCGTAGAGACCAGCATACAGCGTAACCCCAACCCTTACGATAGCGAACCATACTACAACCTGGGCCTTTGCCTAAAATATCTGGACAAACCGGACGAAGCCTACACCGTCTTCTATAAATCAACCTGGAGCAACGCCTGGAAGGATAGTGGCTTTTTCGAAGTGGCCAAAATAGATATGGCCCGCGGGCATTTTGCCCTGGCGCTCGACCATATCAACCAATCATTAGACCGCAACGCCAACAACAGCAAGGCTTACGTAGTGAAAATTGCTGCCCTGCGCAAATTGAAACAATTGGATAAGGCTTTTGCTATTGCCGATGCTGCGCTGGAGCGAGATAGCTTCAACCTGGGTGTGATTTTCGAAAAAGTACAGATTTATAATGCCACAGGCAATGCTGAAAAGGCCACTGAATGCCTCGATACCCTACTGATTCTTAGCCGTAACGATGACCAGAATTTTATAGAATACGCGCTCGATTATGCATCGGCCGGCTTATATGCCGAGGCTGCCGAGTTGTTACAACTGACGCTGAAAAGCACCGGCAACAATGCCATAGTGTACTACACGCTTGGTTACCTCGATCATAAAAGCGGTCTACAAGCCGAAGCAAAGGAATGGTTCCTAAAAGCTGCCGCTACCGCCCCATACCTATGTTTCCCTAATCGTTTGGATGAGGTAAAGATATTGCAATTAGCTATGGAGGTAAATCCATCAGATGCCCGCGCACCTTACTATTTGGGTAACCTGTTTTACGATAAACGCCAGTACGATGACGCGCTTGGCAACTGGGAAAAAGCGGCTAAGCTGGATGACAAGTTCCCTACCGTGTTCCGCAACCTGGCTATCGCTTATCATAACAAGCAAAACGATGCCGAAAAGGCGCTGAAATATTTCGAGAAAGCCTTCGCGCTGGATACCACCGATGCCCGGGTATTGATGGAGTTGGATCAGCTGTACAAACGATTGAATTACCCGCCCGCCACGCGCCTGAAATTTCTGGAAGATTATCCGGAAGTTGCCGCCCAGCGCGATGATGTTTACCTGGAACGCGTAACGCTTTACAACCTGCTGGGCCAATACGATAGCGCGTTGAACCTGCTGATGCAACGCCAGTTCCATCCTTGGGAGGGGGGCGAGGGCAAAGCATCGGGGCAATATGTATTTAGCCTGATGCAGTTGGCCAGGCAGCACATTGAAGAAGGTAGTTTCGAGGATGCTATTGTAAATCTTAACCGGGCCAAAAGCTATCCGCATAATCTTGGCGAGGGCAAGCTCTTCGGTACGCAGGAAAACGATATCGACTATTGGCTGGGTTGCGCCTATGAAGGCCTTGGCCGGGCGGAAGAAGCAAAAGCCAGCTTCGTTGCATCAACCGTTGGCCTTGATGAGCCATCCGCCGCCGTGTTCTACAACGACCAGCAACCCGATAAGATATTTTATCAGGGCCTCAGTTGGGTCAAACTCGGCGATAAGGAACGGGCGAAAAGCATCTTTAGCAAGTTGCTGGCTTATGGCAAGGCGCACGAGAACGACGAGGTGAAGATAGATTACTTCGCAGTATCGCTGCCCAACCTCCTCATTTTTGATGACGACCTTAACCTGCGCAACGTTTGTCATACCAACTTTTTGCAGGGCCTGGGCCTGCTTGGTCTTGATGAGCTGGATGCCGCCAAAGAAATGCTTACCAAAGTATCGTTGATGGATGCAGCCCACGCCGGGGCCTTAATCCATTTAGAGATGGCAAAGAAACAATTAAACGTATCCAGCTACTAAGAAAATCATCCCCCAAACCATAAGTAATAGCCATTGCGAATGGTACCTGTGGAGCCGCGATGCTTCACCGGCGGGGAGCTTTTATGTACATTTTAACGATAAACGATAAGATATGTATTTATTCCATACCCTAAAAAGAGCTTCGGCTTTGTTGATTGCAGGCTGCTTTTTTGTCGCAACGCAGGTCAGTGCGCAAGTGATTACTATACCTGTAGAGACCGCGCACCACGCTGTGTTATTGCAGGTTGATGAGGCAAAAAGTCTCAGCACCGTTTACTTCGGCAAGAAATTGGCGGACGTGAGCGGGTATAAAGATGTGGCCGCCATGTACAAATTCGCGGCGGATTATAGCGGCGTGCTTAACTCGGCATATACCCCTGCGGGTTCGCGTAACCTTGCCGAGCCTGCCATTGCGGTAACCCATGCAGACGGCAACATGTCGCTTGACCTGAAATATGTCAGGCACCAACTGACGAAGATAGACGAGGATGTGGCCCTGCTCAGCATAAACCTGAAGGACCCTGTTTATAACCTGGAGGTAACGCTTTATTACAAAATCTATTTTAAAGAGGATGTGGTGGAGCAATGGAGCGCCATCAAAAACCTGGAGAAAGGCAACATCACGCTGCAGAAATTTGCCTCGGCAAATTTATACGTGCAGGCCAAAAGCTATTGGCTAAGGCAGTACCACGGCGATTGGGCCAAAGAGATGCAGCCCGAGGAGAAGGAACTGAGCCACGGCATCAAGGTGTTGGATAGCAAGCTGGGTACCCGCGCCAATCTGTTCCAGCCATCGGTATTTATGGTGTCGCTGGATAAGCCTGCATCCGAGGATGAGGGTACCGTGCTCTACGGTTCGCTGGAGTGGAGCGGCAACTTCCGCATCGATCTGGAGGTAGACCCACAGGATAACCTGCGCATCATCGCCGGGATAAACAACTACGCATCACCATACGTACTTAAACCAACCGAGGAATTCACGACGCCGCCATTCCTCTACACCTTTTCGGATAAAGGCAAAGGCGATGCCAGCCGTAAATTGCAACGCTGGGCCCGCGAGTATAAACTACTCGATGGCAAAGGCACGCGCTTAACCTTGCTGAACAATTGGGAAGCAACGGGGTTCGATTTCAACGAAAATAAGCTGAAGGAAATACTAAAAGACACCAAAAAATTGGGCGTAGATATGTTTTTGCTGGACGACGGCTGGTTCGGCAACAAATTCCCCCGTAATGACGACCATGCCGGTCTGGGCGACTGGCAAGAAAACGTAAAGAAATTGCCTAACGGCATCGCTTCGTTGGTGCAGGAATCCCAAAACACGGGCGTAAAATTCGGGATATGGATAGAGCCGGAGATGGTGAACCCCCAAAGCGAGCTATATAAAAAACATCCCGATTGGGTAATTAAACAAGCGGGCCGCTCCGAATATTATTTCCGTAACCAGTTGGTGCTGGATCTGGCTAACCCCAAAGTGCAGGATTTCGTTTACGGCATCGTCGATTCACTTTTTATCAAAAGTCCCGCCCTTGCCTATATCAAATGGGATTGCAACGCGGTTATTTATAATGCCTACTCGACTTACCTCAAAAAGGACCAGTCGCAGTTTTATGTAGATTACGTAAAGGGGCTGTACAAGGTGCTGAAACGCATCCGCGCCAAATACCCTACTGTGCCCATGATGCTGTGCAGCGGCGGTGGCGGCCGGGTTGACTATGGTGCCCTGCAATACTTCACCGAGTTTTGGCCAAGCGATAATACCGACCCATTGGAGCGCATTTTTATGCAGTGGGAGTACTCGTATTTCTACCCCGCAATGGCCACCGCCAACCACGTAACCGACTGGGGCAAACAACCGCTTAAATTTCGCGTGGATGTTGTCATGATGGGCCGCCTCGGGTTCGATATCGTAATCGGCAAATTATCAGGCAATGACCTTGCCTTTTGCCAGCAGGCCGTTAAGACCTACGATAAACTCAAACCTATCATCTTCCAGGGCGACCAGTACCGTTTATCAGACCCGGTTACCGAAAGCGTAGCCTCAGTATTATATGTAGATACCGCCAAGACATCGGCCGTGGTATTCAATTACCTGGTGAACAACCGTTACGGGCAGGGCAACAAGCTCCCCATCAAACTTAAGGGCCTCGATGCGGCGAAACGCTACAGCCTGCAGGAAGTGAATCTGTATCCCGGCGCAAGCTCGCCCTTAGATGGCAAAAAAAACTATACGGGCGATTTCCTCATGACCGTAGGCTTCGACCCGGGCATCAATACTTATAAAACCAGCTCAGTCGTCCGCCTTGTCGAGGTAAAATAGTGTCAACTTGTAACCGTGAATCGTGTCAAGAAAGTTTAGCATGGTTTAATATTATCCACTATCTTGAACTTTAAAATAAAACCAATTATGATCAATAGCCCGGCCGCCATATCGTACCAAAAATGGGGTGAACACGCGGAGCAGCCGGTTTTTCTCTTCAGGCTGGGCAACAGCATGGGTGCGTACGTGGAGCTGTGCAACTACGGCGCAACGCTGGTTTCTGCTGTGGTGCCTGATAAGAATGGCAATTTTGGGAACGTGGTTTTGGGCTACCCATCGTTGACCGGCTACATAAACGACGAGTGTTACCTGGGTGCCACCATTGGGCGATTTGCCAATCGCGTAGGTGGCGCGGCATTTGAATTGGATGGCACGGTTTATCAACTGCAGGCGAACGATAAGGGCAATACAAATCATGGTGGATGGGATGGATTTAATAGTAAAGTGTTCGCTTACGAGTTAGGCGAGAATAGCGTAACGTTTATTTGCCGAAGCCCAGATGGCGAGGGAGGGTTCCCAGGCAACCTTGAGCTTTCCGTTAGTTATCGTTTTACGGACGATAATGAGCTTCGCATCCACTTTAACGCCGTTACCGATAGAACTACCGTAGCCAATTTTACAAATCACGCTTATTTTAACCTGGCGGCGAAGTCGGGCAGTATTTTAGGGCATAAGTTAAAAGTACATGCCCAAAATATGCTGGATACGGATGCAGCCCATATACCCACCGGGTTAATAAAACCTACGGGCAGCAAAGCCTGGAACGGCGATCCCGTAGGCAACAAAATGAATAGCGACGGGCATGCAACCACCGGTTTCAATTATTGCTACCTGTTGGATAGTGCCGAATCATTAAAGTCCGCCGCCGAATTAATGGACGATAAAAGCGGCCGCAGGCTGGAAGTCACTACCACTTACCCATCGGTAATGGTTTATACCGGCGATTACCTCAGCAGCAATTGCGAGGGTAATTTTGGCCGACCGTATCAGCCGCTCGATGGCCTTTGCCTGGAATGCCAGTACTATCCCGATAGCCCGAACCACGCGCATTTCCCCTCCACGGTACTCCACCCAAGCGAAAAGTACGACCAAACTATTGTTTATAAATTCGGGGTGATTGGGTAATATTCAAAGCCTCTGTCTAATCATCCAATTGTTGCAGGCACACTCAATAAGCGGTATCCATGCGTTGTTGTTAAAGTATCTTCCCAAAAAATGCTTAGGTCGTAATATTGTCTATCTAAAATTAATGGCTGTTTAAAACTGGAACGAGGTTCCTTAGCCGCGTTATGCGTTCGGCCCAGGCGCCCAATTTTTAAAATTCGATACGGCTAAAACGTTTCGACTTGCATTTTAAAGCAATCCGGAAGGTTGCCTTTACCTCGAATCGGAAAAATTAAAAGGGGCTGTCGGAGTCTTCGGCCTCTCAAAAAAGCTACAGATGTCGCCGCGCGCCTGGGTTTGACATGCCCTTGCCTAACGCTGCAAAATCCACAAGAATATGCCTTTTACGGTTACCTATACGCTTGATTGCGCGGATTTTGCAAACGCCTCCTCCAATATTAACCACGAGATTGGTGCCTGTAATTGTTTCGTTAACTTCGGCATGCGGGCAAACCCGTGTAAATAGCCGCAGGTATCTAACGTCTGCAGATGGTGAAAATTAAAAAAGCGGTGTCGCGTGGCCCGGATGTTTTGCGTAAGGCACATTGACGTTGGTCCTTGTAGGCGGGCACGCTACGCAGCTAACGCAGGATGAGTAAATCCCTGCTTTGTATTGCCCCGGCCGCCGCGATGTATTATCTTCCAAAAAAATCAAAAATCAGAATATTGTCTATCTATTTTGGAAGTCAATCCATTTTTTAAACGCGTTGTGCGCTATACATTTACAAAACCAATTATTAACTAAAGACATAAAGTATGTAAAAAATTCGACTCTTATATCTAAGGGGAAGCGCGTAAACTTTTCATTCCAACCGGGTTAATTCATTAACCCCAATTAGGTTGGCATGTTTCAGCATTTGATATTTTGGGCTACAGCCTACCCCAGCTACAATCCAGTGTACCAACCAAACTGATTGACCAAACCCGATTGACTTAAAATAAATTTTATGACCAAAACTTTATGAACCAACCTTACCTAATCAACAAAATACTTTTAAAGGAGTATGCAAAGCTCTTAAGGTACTGCCAGTGGCGCTGTCTGATGCTTTTTGCCCTTTGCATGTTCTTCGGTACCGCGTTTGCGCAAACCGCCAAAATTACGGTAACCGGTAAAGTAACCGATACCACCGGCGTTACCCTGCCGGGCGTTAGCGTAGCCGTTGTAAACAATAACAAACTGGGTACGCAAACAGATGTTAACGGCCGCTTTATATTAGAAGTTTCAGACGGGGCACAGCTGCGTATTTCTTACGTAGGTTTCAAACCCCAAACCATCATCGTGTCGGCAACAAATAACAACCTTACCATACAGCTTAGCGAGAGCAAAGGCCAGTTAGATGAGGTTGTGGTAACCGCCTTCGGTAAAAAGGAGCGTAAAGAAGCGCTCGTGGGCTCGGTTACCAGTATAAAACCCAGCGAACTGAAAATACCCGCCAGTAACTTAACCGCTGCATTGGCGGGGCAGGCGGCAGGTATAGTGGCTTACCAACGCAGCGGTCAACCGGGGCAGGATAATGCCTCGTTCTTCGTGCGTGGGGTAACTACTTTCGGTTACAAACAAGATCCCCTTATTTTGATAGATAACGTAGAGCTCACCACATCAGACCTTGCCCGTTTGCAGGTTGATGATATCGCCAGCTTCTCTATATTAAAGGATGCCAGTGCAACCGCCCTTTACGGCGCACGTGGTGCAAACGGCGTTATTCTGGTGAGCACCAAGGAAGGTAAAGTAGGTCCGGCAAAAATCAATTTCCGGTCGGAATATTCTTCTTCGCTATCTACCCAAACACCGCAGATTGTGGATCCCATCGAATACATGAATTTGTATAACGAGGCATCCCTCACCCGCGACCCTGCCTTGCCTTTGCCATTCCCGCAAAGCAAGATCAACAACACACAAAATACCATCAACGGCGGCCCCGGCGCAAACCCCTACGTTTACCCGGCGGTGGATTGGCTGAAGATGCTGTTCAACAAAAGGGCAACCACGCAGCGCAATAACTTAAGCGTAAACGGCGGTAATGAGTTTGCTCGTTATTATATAACGGGTACTTACAACCAGGATAATGGCGTGCTGAAAACCGATGTGCGCAACAATAATAACAACAACGTAAGCTTCAAGAATTATCAGCTGCGCTCTAACATCAACCTAAACCTTACCAAAACTACCGAGGTTGTGGTGAGGCTATCGGGTACGTTCAATGAGTACGCCGGGCCAATCACTGCCGATGGTTCGTTTGCATCTGACCTTTATAATATAGCTATCCACACCAGCCCGGTGCTTTTTCCGGCTTTTTATCCTGCCGATGCGGCCAACCAGAACGCACAGCATATCCTTTTCGGGAACGTGGGCCAGGCCGATGGTGCCAGCAGCAACAATATATTATATAATAACCCTTACGCTGCTTTGCTGAGGGGGCACAAGAATTTTTCAGAATCGAGAATGTCGGCCCAGTTGGAGCTGAACCAGAATCTGAATTTCGTAACAGATGGGCTTAAGTTTCGTTCGCTGTTCAATACCAACAGGCATTCTTATTTCGATTCGCAATTGGCCTACAGCCCCTTTTATTATAATGTAGGTTCGTACGATAAGGTAACAGACCAGTACACGCTATCCTGGCTCAACCCTCAGCCGACTGGCTATAACGTAGCGCAGGAATACCTGTCGTACTCCAAGAATGAGCCGAATGCCGATACTTTCCTGTACCTGCAAACAGCACTCGATTACAACAAACAGCTTGGCGACCATAATATCAATGCCACGTTGATAGGTACAGTGCAACAAACCGTTTACTCTAGCCAGAAGGATCCAAAGACGAATACCACCACCCTTCAATACTCATTGCCTTTCCGCAACCTGGGCCTTGCCGGTAGGTTAACCTATGGTTTCAAAAGCAAATACTTTATAGAGGGTAACTTTGGCTACAACGGGTCCGAGCGTTTCAATGCTGCGCACCGGTACGGTTTCTTCCCAACCATCGGCGGTTCGTGGGTGGTATCTAACGAGAAATTCTGGAACCCTGATATCATCCAGCGTTTAAAGATACGCGCAAGCTACGGTTTGGTGGGTAACGATGCCATTGGCCAGCAGCGCTTCTTCTACCTGTCTGATGTGAACTTTACCAACGGCCCCAATTACTCGCAGTTTGGTTTCAACAACTCGTACGAGCGTAAGGGCGTTTTCATCAACAGCTACGAAAACAACAACATCACCTGGGAAACATCAAGGCAAACCAACTTAGCGGTAGAGTTTACCGTGCTGAAGAACCTAAGCGTGATTGCCGAGATTTACAAAAACCATCGTTACGATATCCTGCGCCAGCGTTTGGTGCCATCAAGCGAGGGCTTCGAATCGGCCATCAGCTCTAACTTAGGGGTGGTAGATTCTAAGGGCCTCGATCTTTCTGCAGATTACAAGGCAAGCTTCAGCAATGGTGCCTGGGCATCATTCAGGGGTAACTTCACGTATTCTACCAACAAGTACACCTATATAGAAGAGCCCAATTACAACGAACCGTGGAGGCACTTCATAGGCCAGCCCATCAGCCGTGGTTACGGTTATGTGGCCGAGCGTTTATTCGTGGATGATCAGGAAGCACGCAACTCGCCATCGCAGGTATTCAGCGGTACCGGCATAGCCCCTAAAGGCGGCGACATCAAATACCGCGATTTGAACAACGACGGCAAGATAGATAACCTGGACCTTACCTTCCTGGGCTATCCGCAAACGCCGGAGATTGTTTACGGTTTCGGTTTCTCTACCGGTTACAAAGGCTTCGATTTATCGGCCTTCTTCCAGGGGCAGGCCAGGGTATCGTTCTTCGTAGATCCTAACCGCGTTAGTCCCTTCATCCCAAGCCCCGATGCCTACGTTTATGGCAATACGCAGGTGCTGAAAGAATTTGCTGATAGCCACTGGAGCGAAGAGAACCAAAACCTTTACGCCGCTTACCCAAGGCTGGGCACTACAAGGGCAGTTATAGAGAATAATCTGCAGCCAAGCACCTGGTGGCTGCGCGATGCCAGCTTCCTGAGGCTGAAATCGCTGGAGATTGGCTACACGCTGCCCGTGCGTTTAGCAAAATCATTAAAGCTTACCAACTTAAGGATATATTTCAACGGTTTGAACCTGGTTACCTGGAGCCCCTTCAAGATGTGGGATCCCGAACAGGGCGGCAATGGATTTGCTTACCCTATACAAAAGGTGTTCAACATTGGTATTAACGTGAATTTATAACCCTAACCGATTTAAAAAGAGACGATATGAGACCATATTATAAATTTATACTGATGGCTGTATTATGCATTTCGGGCGTGTCGTGCAAGAAATACCTGGATGTAGCGCCTGATAACGTTGGTACGCTGGATTATGCTTTCCGTAACCGCAATGAGGCGGAGAGCTATCTGTTTAGTTGTTATTCTACCATGCAGCAAATGAACAACGTCATTTACGATGCAGGGTTCACCACCTCGTCGGAGATTGTGTACCCAAACAACCTTACCGCCAACTTCTTCGATCAAAGCGGCTTCAACCTTATCAGGGGCGTGCAAAGCACAGGCTCGCCGGTACTCAATTACTGGGGCGGCAACGTGGGCAGCGTAAACCTATTCCAGGGCTTGCGCCGATGCAACACCATGCTGGAAAATATAGATAAGCCCATAGATCTGAGCGCACCCGAGAAACAGCGCTGGATTGCCGAGGTGAAATTCCTGAAGGCATTTTACCACTACTATTTAATAAGGATGTACGGGCCGGTTATACTAATCGATAAGAGCTTCCCGATAGATGCGCCAACCGATTCACTGAAACGCAAACGCTCATCTACCGATGAATCTTTCAATTACGTGGTGAAGTTGCTGGATGAAGCCATCCCCAACCTGCCGCCTACCATAGAGAACCAGGCTAAAGAGTTTGGCCGTATTACCAAATTCATCGCTATGTCGGTAAAGGCCGAGGTTTTGGCAACTGCCGCCAGCCCGCTGTTCAACGGCAACCCCGATTACGCCAGCTTTACCGACCGTGCCGGCAAGCACCTTTTCTCGGCTAATTATGATCCCACCAAATGGAAAACAGCCGCCGATGCCGCAAAAGCCGCGATAGTAGAATGCGAGGCCAGGGGCCTTCACCTGAACACTACTGCACCTACCACGGGCGTAAGCAGCGCATCAGACGAAATGAAGCGGGTGCTAACGCTACAGTCTGCCGTTACCGGCAAATGGGAGCAGAACCCCGAACTGATATGGGCGCTTAACTACGGTTTCGGTTACCAGGGCTTCGTTATACCAAAGCTTACCAGCGCAGCGGTGGGCATGGCAAATACCTATCCATCAAATTGGGCGGTACCTATCAGCGAGTCTGATTTATTCTACAGCAACAAGGGCGTGCCTATTGGCGAGGATAAAACCTTCGATTATAATGGCCGCTTTACGCCACAGGCCGGCGACGATGCCAACAAGCATTATGTAAGGCAGGGTTACGAAACAGCCAAAGGCAACCTTAACCGCGAGCCGCGCTTTTACGCCAGCATCGGTTTCGACGGCGGCATATGGTTCGGCAACGGCAAGGTTACCGAGGCCGATGCGCCTTACGTGCAGGCGCGTGGTATATTTGCTACCGCAGGGCCAAAAAGCTTCAACTCTACCAACATTACCGGTATATGGCCAAAAAAACTAGCTAACTACCAAACCGTAATGGACCAAACCTTCGATGTGATCAACTACCAGTTGCCCTTGATCAGGTTATCGGGCCTATACCTTTTATATGCCGAAGCATTGAACGAAGCCGAAGGGCCGAGTGCGGAAGTATATACATATATAGATAGGGTGCGCGCGAGGGCCGGCCTGGAAGGCGTGCAGAGTGCCTGGGCCAATTACTCTAAAACCCCCGGTAAAGCCTTGTCAAAAGATGGCTTACGCCAGATTATACACCAGGAGCGCAGGATAGAGCTTGCTTTTGAAGGCCAGATAGGCTGGGATTTGCGCAGATGGAAAGAACTGCAGGAAGTGTTGAGCAAACCACTGCAAGGCTGGAACATCAACGAAACAAGTTCTGCCGCTTACTATCGCCCATCAACTGTTGTGATACCAGTATTCGGCGTGAAGGATTATTTGTTCCCTATTGCTACGCAGGATATCATCATCAACGAAAACCTTACCCAGAACCCTTACTGGTAGGCGGTAGAATCTTAACCATATGTTGGCATTGAAAAAATTAAAATACGAATTATGAAAAAGATATATAAACGCAGCTGCCTTGCATGCCTCTTGCTGGCATCGGTGATGCTCATGATGTTCGCGCCCTCTTGCAAAAAGGCCGAATCAAACATCCAGGTGGTATCTACAGATCAAACCAAGCCAGGGCCGGTAACCAATGTTAAGGTAGAGAACCTAAACGGCGCGGCAAGGCTCACTTACACCCTGCCCGATTCAAAAAACCTGCTGTACGTTTTGGCCAGGTACGATATTAATGATAGCCGCACCAGGGAAACCAAAGCCAGCTATTATACCGATACCATCGTAGTAGATGGTTTTGCGAAAGCTAAAGAGTACACCGTTACTTTATATGCGGTAAGCAGGGCCAACGTAATGTCGGATCCGGTTACGGTTAAAGTAAACCCCGCTACGCCCAACTATGAACTGATTAACAAAAACCTGGCTATCACGCCCGACTTTGGCGGGGCAAACTTCTTTGGACTCAACCCCAATAAAGTTCCGGTAGCTGTGCACATCCTTTCGTTCAACTCAACCACCAATAAGTACGACGAGCAGGAACCTACCTATTTGGCCGGTGATACAGTAAACGTATCGGCACAGGGTTTCCCTGCATTGCCGCAAAAATTCGGTGTGTTCGTTACCGATAGGTTCGGCAACGTATCTGATACCATCTTCAAAACTTTGACGCCATTGTTTGAGGTAACACTGGATAAAAAGAAGTTCTCTACCTACCACCTGGCCACAGATAGCCCTATTGGTTATGGTTGGGAGTTCAGGAATTTCTTTGACGACAACCTGGGCGATCCGGGATGGCACACCACTAGCAACCCTTTGAAGATAGGCAGCATTAGCCTCGGCGTAACGGCCAAGATAAGTCGCGTAAAGCTGTACAACAGGCTGCCCGATATCTACGGCTACCAAAATACCCGCCAATTCACCATCTGGGGTTCGCTAAAAGATGCGCCTGCAGATTATGCTGCGTGGCCCGCTACCGTAACGCCGGTTGGCACGGTACTAGGCGATTGGGTTAACATGGGCAACTTTGTGTTCCCTAACCCGCCTTCGGGCTTGCTGCCGGGCCAGGCCAATGCCGCCGATATCGCTTTCGGTGCCGCCGGGGTCGATTTCAAGATGCCGAATACTGCGCCCAAGGCCAAGTTTATCCGTTTCCAGTGTACGCAAACCTGGGCGGGGCTCGATTATGTCAACGCGAAGGAGATTACGTTATTCGGCGATCCTACACAGTAAACTTTAACATATAATTTAAAAAGATGAAAAAGATTTTCTACATCATTGCTTTCCTGGTAGTATGCGTTATTGCAGCTGCGTGCAGGAAATATGCCGATGACTATAAGAGCTTCCTGGATAACCACGAAGTTACTTACCCGGGCCTGGCATCGGGCGTGGGCTACCGCGCGGGCAACCTGCGCGCTGTACTGGTATGGCACCCCAGCCCCGATCCCAGCATCAAGAATTACCGCGTGAGCTGGAACAACAACGCCGATTCGGTGGTGGTAGAAGCGACAAGCCATAGCCCCGGCGATTCCATCAAGGTATCCATCCCTAACCTTAAGGAATATGTGTACAGCTTCAGGATTATCGCCCGCGATAATAGCGGCAACGCATCGGTAGGGCAGGACCTTAATAACGTGCGTGTGTACGGGCCTATATATCAGTCTACACTGCTTAACCGTGGTTATAATATAGCAAACCCGTACATGGTGCGCCCTGATGGTTCGGTGGACCTTAATTTTATACAGCCTGATAGCGGTAACGTATCTACCTCGATAGAATACAGTACCAATACCGGCGGGTTAAAAACCGTAACCTTGATGCCTAAAAACAACACCATCAATTTGCCTGATTTTAAATTTGGAACGGTGGTAAATTATCAATCGAGCTATGTACCGGCAGCCAATTCGGCAGATGTATTTACTACGCTGGAAAAAGCTACTTTCCCAACCATAAGATTTATTGCCATATGTGATAAATCGTTGTTTAGGGAGAACCCTTTACCTGGCGATGCGGGGATCTATGACTCCAACACCACGGTACGCAAATTGTGGGATGGATCGGTTGGCCCGCAGGGTTACCCGGATGTATTCCACAGCGATGGCAGCCATGGCATGCCGCATGCAATAACTTTTGATATGGGTAAAGTGTATAAACAGCTTACATCGGTAGAAGAAACCGGGCGCAGCTGTTGCAATAACCCCGACCAGTTTGAAATTTGGGGGATAGCGGATATTACCGGTGCAGAAACAAGCCTGTCGCCGCGCGATGGCGGATGGCCGGCCGAGATGATTGCCAAAGGATGGACACTGTTGAAAGACATACGCAGAACCGATGATGGCCAGAACACGCAGAAATTCGATTTCGGTACAGTTCCGCCGGTAAGGTACATCCGCGTACGCATCAAACACGTAACCACAAATGATAGCAATTACAGCAACATCAGCGAATTTACCTTCTGGAACGAAAAGGTTGATTAGCCACCATCAGGGCGATATTCACATTCTTGTTCATTTTAATGCAGGGCAACTGTTTTAAAGGTCAGAAGTATGAAGCTTAGAAAAATCGAGTAATTGGTGCTTTTATATATTGGGTGAATAGAAGCCGGCGGCGCAATAAGTGCCTGCCGGCTTTTTTGCGTGTACATATTATATATACTGGCAGGCCTTTTTCTGGCGATTGGTTGCCCGGTAATCCTGTTGTGCGTCTATACGTTGTCAGGCCTCAATCGCTCAACGCTGTTTGATTTTCGCAACTTTTTGTTTGATTGGCGATATCGGTTGCCTTAGTACGGCGCTAACTTTACTTTAATTAACAATGGCCCTTGAAGGGCGCGATAGTCAACAATATGCCACCGGCTTTGTTATGCACAAGCCGCTAAGGGCAAAAAACTCCAAATAATGAGCACTACGGATAATCAACAATCAGATTCCATTTTCCCGCAAGGTGATAGCGCCCCGGCAGACTACTTTACCGGCCAGGCATGGGTGAAAGTTTTGGTACCCAACGATGCCACGTTTAACAGCGTAATTGGCAACGTAGTATTTGAGCCGGGCACGCGCAATAACTGGCATACCCACCCCGGTGGGCAGATATTGCTTTGTACCGAAGGCACCGGCTATTACCAGGAAAAAGGCAAACCTATTCGGGTATTGCACAAAGGCGATGTGGTTACCATACCGCCCGATTTGGTGCATTGGCACGGCGCATCGCCCGATAGCCGGTTTACGCATATCGCCATCAGTACCAATACCCAAAATGGCGTGGTGATTTGGCTGGATAGGGTTACCGATGAGGAATACTACAGCATGATAAAATAAGGCGGCCGGCAACATACGAATGCGGCGGAGTATATATAAACCTTAAGATATAACAACATTATGGAGAAAAGGAATTTAGGCAGCGGCGGCCTCGAGGTATCGGCAATTGGCCTCGGCTGTATGGGCTTGAGCTTTGCCTACGGCCCTGCTACCGATACTAAAGATGCTGTAAAACTACTGCGGGCGGCTTTTGAGCGTGGGGTTACGTTTTTTGATAGTGCCGAGGCTTACGGCCCCAATGCCAACGAAGAATTGCTGGGCGAGGCGCTGCAACCGTTCCGCAATGAGGTAGTGATAGCTACTAAATTCGGTTTTAAGGATGGCATAGTGGCCCACGGCCTTGATAGCCGGCCCGAAAACATCAGGGCGGTTACCGAGGGCGCCCTTAAGCGCCTGCGTACAGATCGCATAGATCTTTTATACCAGCACCGCGTAGACCCCAACGTGCCTATAGAAGAGGTTGCCGGCACCGTGAAGGAGTTGATAGCCGAGGGCAAGGTGAAGTACTTCGGCATGTCGGAAGCCGGGGCGCAAACCATCCGCAAAGCACATGCCGTGCAGCCCGTATCTGCGCTGCAAAGCGAGTATTCGCTTTGGTGGCGCGAACCTGAAAATGAAATCATCCCTACGTTGCAGGAACTAGGTATCGGCTTTGTGCCTTTCAGTCCGCTGGGCAGGGGCTTCCTGACTGGGGCTATTAACGAGAATACCACATTCGATAAAAACGATTTCCGCAACACACTACCTCGCTTTGGTACCGATGCCCGCAAAGCCAACCAGGCCCTGGTAGATCTGCTTGGCCGGATAGCGGGGCAGAAGGATGCAACAACAGCGCAGATTGCGCTGGCCTGGCTGCTGGCGCAAAAATCATGGATAGTGCCTATCCCCGGTACCACCAAGCTGCAGAGGCTGGAGGAGAACCTAGGCGCAGCCAATGTGGTGCTCACGGCCGAGGATATTGGCCAAATTGAGGAAGCGGCCGCTCATATTACTATAGAAGGGGCGCGTTACCCGCAGCAAATGCAAGCCACCGTGGGGAAATAGTACCTGCACGGTGGGACAAAATTGGGACAAACGCCTCATACCGTTCTTTAAGGCTGATACTTTAAGATTGTTTTTAATCTTTGCGCTCTCATTTGTAGGCATAGCTTACTATTGTGATAAGGTTTAGGTTAAAGCCCCCAGGCAGCGAGTGCGAGGGGGCTTTTATTTTTTGGCCATTTTCGGCCGCTATGGGCAATCGAAGCCGTTTCGGGCATCAGGTTGGTTTATTCTCTCTATATTATATATAGCAATAATGTAGTAATGCTGCCTGTAAATAGGCCCCTTTTTTGTATATACGCAGCAGTAACGCCCCGCGCTTACTACCACATAGCGCTTTTAAGGGCAGATAACGCAAATTTTTAGCCCTCATCTACAGCGTGTTAAAACTACACTATGTAAATTATGTGCAAAGCATTTGCAAAAGCAAAAAAGCTACGTACCTTTGCATCCCGCAAACGAAATAGCGGGTTGTTCTCTGAAAAAATAAGCAACTAAAAATTAAAAAAATAAAGTTTGCAAATTCAACAAAGGTTAATACCTTTGCAGCCCGCAAAATAGGTAACGAAATTGCGGTTGTACATTGAAAAGCAAGCTTTAAAAATTAAAAAATAAAGTTTGCAAGTTAAAGGAAAGTAAGTACCTTTGCAGCCCGCCAAATCGGTAACGATTAGCGAATTGAAAAGGGAAAAACAAAGCAAGATTATTTAATAATAAAGTTTGCAAAATTCAAAAGGTTTTCTACCTTTGCAGTCCCAAAACGAGGGAGCGGAAATTAGAAATAAGGGAAGCAAAAAGCGTTAAAAAGTTAAGAGCAATTCTTAATAACAAAATATTGAAAGTTAAGCATCGCAATGATGTAACGACATATACCGGAACCGTGAGGCTAAGGGAACAAGTTCTTAAAAGAGATAGAAAATGAAATTATGCAGCGTAACGGCCGGAGGGTTGTTAAGCTGAGGAAAAGAAGCTTGAGATTGATAGAGGGATAATGTAAGAGAATATTTTTTTTTTACAGATTTCTATTGATTGAGTTTAATAGGGTCTGGATCAATAACAACACATTATACAATGGAGAGTTTGATCCTGGCTCAGGATGAACGCTAGCGGCAGGCCTAATACATGCAAGTCGGACGGGATT
>NZ_JBFUEA010000029.1:0-47854 GCF_056404435.1 Mucilaginibacter sp. P2_D11 | reverse complement strand
GATGTGGGGTTAACCCGGCTAATTCCATGCTACGAACGTGGGGTTAAATTACTATAGAGCCTTGGGTTAATAAAAGAAGATAGCCAGGGTATCAGATCAGAATAGAGCCTCGAAGGCTAGAACTTATGAATATTTCCTACCGGCTATCTTCTCCACATCTTAACATCCCAAAATTATCAACAACAATCTGTTAATTAATTTCTTTGCAAGTCTAATGGAACTTGTTTCAGAACCCCATCATAAAAGTAGCCCCAATGCAAACCCGCTTTGCATGCCTTCGACCTGCCGTGTGGGGTACCGAAATAAATTCGGCATGACGTATAAAGTATTTCTGGTGCCGCAGGGGGCCTTTTTCAAAGAGGACCTGCGGGGACATAAAGCTTCTATATTTACCTTTCGGTCTTCGACTTTTTGACTTAAGCTCCTTAACGTTTTCCCGCCCCTACTCCAAACTCCCGTTTCAAAAACTCGTTTAGAAACTTTTGGTCCAAAGCTTGCCCGCTAAGTTTTGGCACCTCAAATTCGAGCGTTGATTCATCCGGGAATTTCGCCAGGACGAATTCTTTCCTGTTGATGCTCCAATCAATCAACAGTTCGCATTTTTCTCTGGTAAGCCAGTAGGGCAACAGGTAATAATAATCAACGCGGTTCTTGCCGAAAACGTCAACAATATCCGGGTCGGTATTGCCTACCTTTATCTCGCCTATTTTGGTAAGCTCTACCACGCCCTTACTGGTTTTTGCATAAACCCGCTTTACAGGATACTCAGTTTCGTCGCGGTTTAATGATGGGATGTATAACACGCCATTACCGGCAAGCAAGTTATATTCCTTAATGTCCGCTCCAAAGGCATAATCTAACTGCGCAAACCGTGGTACAGGCGCATATTGTTTATAATACAAGGCCGACTTATGGATAGTCTCCGTCATGAGTTTCGTAGAAGTGGCTGTGCCGGTACTATCTCCCTTGTCCGTAGTATAATAATGCAGATAGTCTTGCGATTTTGCAGAAAGTGTGATAACGCAGGCTAGCAGGATAAATAGGAGTCTTTTCATATCGTGATAAAGGTTTATAAATATAGGTGATTAACTTACAAAAAAACCGAAGTCAAATTAGCCCCGGGCTTCATTCTATCCTTCAGGCTTCCTGTTTTTCGAACTGACCTATTTTCCGAATCATCAGGATAACGTTTATAGGAATAAAAATGTAGAGCGCCAAATCAACCAAGGCCGCCCAGTCCATGGCGGTTTTATACCTGATTTGATCAAAATCGAAAAAAGACACAAAGAGGATTGGGAACAATTGCTTGATAAATAAAATCACACATACAGTTATGGCAACCATACGGCAGTAAATGCAGACAGGCGACTTTTTTAGCCTGAAGGATTGTATAAATAAATTGATATTTACTAATAGTGCCAAAACGCCCAATGACGTGACAACCGGACTTAGAAAAGACGGTTTAAAAAAAGTGAAAATAGTAGCACTCACCACTAAAATAACAGGATAGAGGCTATAACTTATAATGGTATACCGTTTCTCTTTCGCCTGCCGCAACACCTCTATAACAAAAATAAACAGGAGGATGAGCAATAACTGGTTCATAAGGCTTAACACCTCCCAGGCTAAGCCGTTTAGCTTAATATCCCAAATATTCCTGGCGAGCAGGAACAGGATCAAAATGATATAGGCAATTGCATTCCAAAATGTGGCGATAAGGAATTTAGGATTGATAGGCATATCTAAATATACATTCCTCCTACCTATAAAATCAAAAAGCCCGGAAATTAATTTTCCAGGCTCTGATATTTATCTTTCGAACTTTCCGTCTTTGCCGGCTTTAGCAACTACTCAAAATACGATTTCATCCGCTCAGCGCAATTTTCTATCCGGATGCTGCCTTGTGTCAAATAATCTAAGGATGATAATTTTATTGGCAGTAATTCGATAAAAGATTTTGAGCCGACGGTGAACCACGAAGCCTCTAATCCCTTTGTCTGCTACTTCTAAACTTCCTATCTCGGGGAATGCATGGATAAGGTCGACAAATTTGAATACGAGGATTTTGAAATCAATCGATGCTTTGCTGCCAAAATCTGCTTTGATATAATTTAAAATACTTAAAAAATCCTCATCCGCCTTTTTCGAAAACGCTACTTTAAGACCAGTTGGCATATTTGGCTTTTATCTCTTCAAATGAAATCAGATTGCTTTCGTCTTCGCTTTCCTCATAAGCATCAAGCACGCCTTGCTGCTGTTCGGGCGAAAGCGAGTTCCATATCGCGCCGTCGGCTTTTAGCGACTGGCTCATTGCAGCATAAAACTGCTCGATAATTTCAGGATTATCGGCACGGTCAATCAAATCGTGGAATTCAGATTTTAATGCTGCAAGCTTCATATTATAAAGTTACCGGTTTAAATGTAAAAACACAAGGTGAATTTACGCTTGCCCTATTGCATAAAAAAGCCCCGAGTAATCTAACTCAGGGCTCTTAATTCTATCTTTCGGACTTCCCGTCTTCCCGTCTTCCGGACTTCAAAAACTACTCAAAGTACTCCTTCATCCTCTCAAAGAAGCTCTTCTCGTTCTTGCCCGGATTGGGTTTAAAGTTTGGCGAGCCTTGCAGTTTCTCCAGCATTTCGCGTTCTTCGCGGCTGAGGGCTTTTGGCGTCCAGATGTTAACGTGGATGAGCTGGTCGCCGCGGTGGTAAGAGTTTACCTCGGGTACGCCCTTGCCTTTCAGGCGCAGTATCTTGCCGCCCTGGGTGCCGGGTTCAAGTTTTATCTTGGCCTTGCCATCAATGGTAGGTACTTCTATGCTGGTGCCTATGGCTGCATCTACAAAGTTTACGTGCAGATCGTATATCACATTGTTGCCATCGCGTTTAAGCGTTTCGTGCGGTACTTCTTCAATCAGTATGATGAGGTCGCCGGGCATGCCGCCACGTGGGGCCGCGTTGCCTTTACCGGCCATGCTTAACTGCATGCCTTCGCTTACGCCGGCAGGTACGTTTATGGTGATGGTCTCTTCGCCGCGAACCACGCCGTCGCCGTGGCAAACGGTACATTTCGAAGTAATGGTAGAACCTTCGCCGTTACAGGTTGGGCAGGTGCTGGTGGTTTGCATCTGGCCCAGTATGGTGTTGGTAACCCGGCGCACCGAACCCTGGCCACCGCAGGTTTTACAGGTACTGAAGGATGATTTATCTTTAGCGCCGCTGCCATCGCAGGTTTTGCAAAGCACCTGTTTGTTTACTTTTATCTTCTTTTCGGCACCGTTGGCAATTTCTTCTAAAGTAAGGCGCACTTTAATGCGCAGGTTGCTGCCACGGGCAACACGACGGCCACCGCCACCCTGCCTGCCGCCACCGCCACCAAAGAAACCTTCGAACGGACTGCCGCCGCCGAATATATCGCCAAACTGGCTGAATATGTCGTCCATATTCATGCTGCCGCCGCCGTAACCACCACCATTTGGCGATGATGCGTTGGCCGCGTGGCCAAATTGATCATACCGCTGGCGTTTCTCGGCGTTGCTGAGTACTTCGTAAGCCTCGGCAGCTTCCTTGAATTTTTCTTCGGCTGCTTTATCACCCTCGTTTTTATCCGGGTGGTATTTAATAGCCATTTTACGATATGCCTTCTTTATCTCGTCGGCATTTGAACCTTTGGTTACCCCAAGCACATCGTAATAATCTCTCTTAGCCATCTGTTAATTAGTGAATTTTGAATGAGCGAATTAGTGAATAAGACGCTCTATATATTGTATTTATTTTTGAATCAGTAAGATAGCGAATTAATAGCAAAAAATTAAATCAGTTATTCACTAATTCAATCCTTCACACATTCATTAATTAGCCTTACGCGCCTACGATAACCTTGGCGAAACGTACTACGCGCTCGTTAAGTTCGTAGCCTTTTTCCATCTCATCCACAACCTTGCCTTTCAGGTCGTCTGTTGGGGCGGGGATGCTGGTGATGGCTTCGTGAATATCAGCATTGAATTCAGCACCTATCGATTGCATTTCTTTCAGGCCTTTTTGGGCCAGGATATTCTTCAGCTTGTTCTGTATCAAAATAACCCCTTCGCGTACCGGGGCCACTTCGGTCGCTTTTTCGGTTGCGCGCAATGCACGCTCGAAATCGTCTAACACAGGCAATAAGGCAACAATCAGTTCTTTGCCTTCGGTTTTGCGGGCTTCCTCACGTTCTTTTATGGTACGGCGGCGGAAGTTGTCGAACTCGGCATAAAGGCGCAGGTACTTATCGTTTGCCTGCGAAAGCTCTTCTTTGAATTTATCTTCTGCCGAAACAACGGCTTCGGTAGTTTCTGCCGCCTCAACCTGCTCCTGCTCGTCGGCCGGATTATTTTCGTTTGCTATTTCCACGGTATTCTCGGGTGTTTCAGAATTTTCCTTCTTTTTTTTCTTCAACATGTCGTTAAAATTCATGAATAGTGCTAATCAAGTATCTTGCCATCGGCCTAAAGCCGACAGCATGTCAGAATGATTTTAATTTTTCGTAAAAAGTGACAGTTTTTGAGTGGCAGTTATAAGTGGCAGTGGCAGTTTTCTGAACTCGAATTTTAAGGAATTAATCGAATGTTCAGAATGGAGCTTTTCAATAAATTCTATGAATTTATTGAATTCCTTAAAATTCGAGTTCAGAAAAAAAGTTTCAATCGCCCTCTAAACTGAGAACTGAGAACTGCCCACTGAAAACTACCCTATCTGCACGTCCTCCAGCACCTTACCGTTTTCGCATTTGATGATGCGCGAGGGGAACGTGCGGATGATGTGGTAATCGTGCGTGGCTATCACCACGGCGGTACCCATCTGGCTGATCTGTTTCAGCAGCAGTACTATTTCTTCGGAGGTGTCCGGGTCCAGGTTGCCGGTTGGCTCATCGGCCAGTATAATTTCGGGGTTATTGAGCAAGGCACGGGCAATTACCACGCGTTGCTGCTCGCCGCCCGATAGCTCGTGCGGCATTTTTTTCAGTTTAGAGCGCAGGCCCACTTTTTCCAGCACATCCAAAATACGGTCGGAAATACCTTGCTTGTCTTTCCAGCCTGTAGCGCGCATTACAAATTGCAGGTTCTGCTCAACCGATCTATCCGTTAGCAGCTGAAAATCCTGGAAAACGATGCCCAGCTTGCGGCGCAGGTAAGGGATATCCTTGCTGGCCAGTTTGCTTAGTTCGTAACCGCAGGCGTGGCCGGTACCGCTGGCCATACTCAGGTCGCCGTAAATTATCTTCAGCAGGCTGCTCTTGCCCGAACCCGTCTGCCCTATCAGCCACACGAAATCGCCCTTATCAATATGCAGGTTAACGTTAGATAGCACCAGGTGCTTCTGCTGAAAAATATCAATGTTATTCAGTTTTATAATAGAGTTGCCTATCATCTTTTATAGCTCTAATTTTAATATTTTACCAAAAGGGAGGTCGTTTACAATGCCCATGATGTAATCTTGCCTGTCGCCCAATCCTATCTTATCCAGCGATTTATCGGGCCTATCCACCCTAAAATAAGCCAGCAGCGTAAACTTATCGTCGCGCAGCTGCACGTAGTCGGGTATTTTGGCAACGCCTTTTACTTTTATAATGTACATTTCTTAAGGTCATTGAGTCATTGGGGCATTGAGTCATTGTTGCAATGGGCGTTTCCCAATGACCTAATGACTCAATGAATAATGACTCTTTCCCAAAGGTATTGTTATTTTAAAGATTTGCCAAGAATTCCATCGTATCTACGTTATCGGCGTAATCCCATAATTGCGGGTGCTGGCTGTGGCCAAAGCCTACCACCTGGTTTTGGGTTTGCAGCTGCGCGGTGCTTACAATGCATTGCAGTTGCGCGCTTTGCTCCTGCAGTCGCGCTTGCGCCGAAGACAGGTCGCTGTAGGTATCGTAAAACAGTACCGCCAGCGGCGATACCAGGCGCTCGTCCTGCTTTAATAGCAGGAAACCATTGTCCAGGTGCTCGTCGCGGTTTACCAGGTAGATGGATTTATTATAATCGTAATTGTTGTTGTACTTATGATGGTTGATGATTGGGTTGAAATCTTCTATCGCCTCAAAAAATGGAACGAAATTATACCCCTCGGGTACCAGCACTTTAGATACATTGCGACAGCCCAGACCATAGTAATCGAATATATCGTGGCCCAGGGCGTGCAGTTCTTCGGTTGTTTCGTTTCCGGAAAGCAGGGCAATGCTGTTGCGGTTCTTGCGGATGATATTGGGCACTTTGCCAAAGTAATACTCAAAATAGCGCGACGTATTATTGCTGCCCGTAGCTATAATGGCGTCGAAATCCACCAGTCGTTCTACAAAGCTGAACCTATCGGCATAGCTGCCATCTATCTCTACCAGCAGGCCCAATACGTATTTTATCAGCCGCGCATCCTGCGATGACGCTTTAATGAGTGCCGTATTGCCACTTGCCAAAACGCAGAGCACATCGTGGAAACCCACCAGCGGGATATTGCCCGCCAGTACTAATCCTATCTTTTTATTATTTGCTTCGCCAAGTGTGTAGGCACCCAGCCATTGGGCTAAATCGTCGCTGTTCAGCATCTCGCCGTTGGCCTTTACGGCTTGCAACACGCTTTCGGGCGTAAACCAGGCGTTGTGCTGCCGCTCGGTCTCTATCACCTCCATCAATGCCTCATCGGGCGCGGCAAGGCGTTTGCCCAATGCCGAAAACGTATCTACTATAGAATTTATCGCTAATTTTGACATATATATGTTAAGGGCTTAAACCCTTAAAGTGTTTTTTTGTTATATTTGCGGTGCCTTAGCAATGCGGGGGCAAAGTTAATTGAGAATATAAGAATATTTTAATGATATGGCGATTATAATCACCGATGAATGCATAAACTGCGGAGCCTGCGAACCTGAGTGCCCGAATAATGCTATTTATGACGCTGGTGCCGCCTGGCGTTTTTCTGACGGCACGGACTTGAAAGGAATTATCGATTTTGGCGATGGCAACACCCTGAACGCAGAAGAAGCGCAGGCTGCCCTGAGCGACGATATTTATTATATCGTACCCGATAAGTGTACCGAGTGCGTTGGTTTCCACGACGAGCCGCAATGCGCCGCCGTTTGTCCGGTTGATTGCTGCGTAGACGACGAAGACGTGCGCGAAACCGAAGAAGAACTGCACGCCAAAAAAGATTGGCTGCACGCTAACGGATAAACGTTACCTACCTGATATTGAAAGAGGCTGTTCCTGTTGGGGCAGCCTCTTTTGCGTTGGGGGGGGGGATTAAATTAAGGCTTTGGATGAGGCACCCCGATAATACAAGCCGCTACACGGCTCCACATGTTGATAATAAGCGGAGCTTCGTCAATGATTTTTTGCAAAACTTCGTTTTGCAACTCAATAGACTTATCATCTATCAAATCAAGAAGTGAGAGAACTCTATTGTCACGCTTTTTCTGTTTTCGTTTTTTCTCTGCTAAAATTGGTGTGAATATATCGAGCCATTGTTGAGAAAAATAATAGTAGTCTATGTTGTATTCTTCATTGATAATTTGGGGTTCAAACATCTCTAACACTTTTTGTATCAACTGCCGACGGATTTTATTTTTCTTTGCTAACTTAAGTTCCTTATTTAGAATATCTTTAGCAACCAAAATCGCTCTTTTACGCTTGCTAGGGAGAATATTGATTTCGTTTTTTAATAGTAAAGCGATGTATTTATTCAGTTCTAGTTGAACAGAATCTGACCAGGCCATCTCCCATTTTTCAGTGCGTTCAATATGGTCTCGCAAATTCCTACAAACCTCACCTAATTCTACAGAGATATTTTGATTTGCATCAACAAAATACCACCGAGGAGATATTGCTTTCGTGCCTTTTACTGCAAGGAAAACCCAAGGACTATCAGATATTCCTATACTTAATTTTACTTTTACACTTGCATCAACATCGCGATATGTCTCATACGCTTCTCTTGTAATTAAAGGACTGTCTCCTTCGTAAAGGTTATGAACACTTGTAAAAGCGTCTTGTAAACCTGCCCAAAGATATTCTTGATCTTTATCCTTTTTCATTGCTTCAATCATGTCATCCGGCCGAATTACCTGTTCCATATGTTGATCCATTATCTCATCAGGGATGGAAAAATTGGAGCCTATAAGACTTTCCGTATCCACTGATGTTCGAATTAACCTGCCATCAGATCGTAAAGCGAATTCCACAGTATCAAGCGGCCAATAAACCTTAATTTCGAGGTGAGGACTATCTAGGCGGTCAATTCGTCCGATGCGTTGCTCAGCGATACGGAGTACACTAGGCATATCTAAAAACATCAGAGCTGAGGCTTGTTGTAGATTAACGCCTTCAGACATTGAATCCGAACAGAAGGCTAGTACATTCTTGCTGGTTGACCCTAAATCAAACTTTTTTAGAATACTCGCGATGGAAGTTTTGGAAGAAACGCCCGTGACTACGTGATGTTCAAGTGCGCTCGCAGGATAATTGTCATGCAAAAGTTGACTAAGAAAGTCTAATGTTATTACAGTACTATCAAAAGCTAACACCAGCGCATGCTCGTCAAATAACTTGAGTAATTCACTTATCTTTTTGAGTTCACGTGCCAAACTTAGATTAATTGACAAACTAGCAATCTGTTGGTAAATTGCAATCTCTTCCTCGCAAACTTGCTGATATTGTACAAGGTCAGTCAACCACTCGGGGCAACAGTGTTTCAACTGATTTTTAGGTAATGCTTCACTTATTTTGTAAATAGTTGCCAAAATGTTGCCAGACTTTTCTTTATTAGATTTGAATTGATATTCTGCGAGAGCTGCGTCCGTGCCACGTATGTGTTCCAATAAAGCCGCCTTCGATGAACGCATTTTTGCTTGAATGTTGTACTTTGCCAAGGCTCTAGCTGCCCGCAAGCGAAGGTCTATATGGTATTGGTCATCTTTTGCTTCTAAATCGTCGGGGCGCATTATTCTTTGTAAATAAATTAAACCCTTCAAATCGTTAGCAAGGGCATTTATCTGCTTGGCAATTTTCTGATCTTCTTTAGTTTCACCAGTTTTATAAGTCTCAGGCGAATGATTCGGGTAGCGACATTCTTTATTCAGCCGATTAATGTAGAGTTGGGGTTCGCGGTCAATTAGTTTGTTCAATTGTGTTTTCGTCCTACGCACTATAAACTTTTCGATGTAATTTTTCAACTCTGCAAATTCCAGCGAATTGCTTTTAATATGCTTTTGTCTTTTTAGAGCTTTAAAATCTTCAAGTTCTTGATCACCTAAGTTATCAACACCCAAAAGCTCAATAAGCCGCATAAGATCCTTAGGCTTTTTATTAATGGGGGTAGCAGTGGAAAGAATGATATTATCAGACGTATGTTCTGCGATACTAATGCTGCGAAAAGAATGGAGATTGAGAAAATTATGCGCCTCATCGACTACAAGAATATTGGCATTTCGAATTTCCTTAAGATGCAAAGCATGATGATGTCCTTTGGTGTAACTTAACGCTCCCATTGAAATTTGACCGCTTTGGGAAAATTCTATATCTACAAACTCTTTGTGCCAGCTGTCTTTTACCAATGGCGGACAGATGGTAACTGCATACGACTTATTACGACGGCCTGTCTCCCAAAGCCAATGATATAGTACGAGTTGTAGGGTACTAATCATTTTTGTTTTACCCGAACCAGTGGGGTCCGCAATTAATACACAACCTTGCGTTTGCAAGATATACATAGCTTGCCCCAGACCAATGCGTTGCGAAGGCCAAAGCTTAAGGCTATTTAACTTGTTATACAATTCGGGAATATCATTTAACCACTGTTTATCTAGCAACTCCGAGATGGCCCGAGCCAAAGCTTCTTGCCAAGTAGTTAGCTTAAGGAGCGCTTTTAACAAGTCAATAATCGCTTCATTATAAGGTTTACCTAAAAGGTAGTAATTCTCAGCGATTTCTCTAACATTCGCATATTGTTTCGCTTTGATAGGTTCAAACGCGTCATTTTTAATTCTGATATTCGCCTCATGTTGCATGGTGGTCCCATTCTTACTGAAATTTGCCGACCCTAAAATAACATGTTGGTCTCCCACATATATCTTGGCGTGTAATCCGTCTGATAATCGGAAGCATAACTTATCAGTTTTAATAAGTTCAATTACTTTTATTACTACGCCGCCGTTAAGTAATGAATAATGTTGCCCTGCCCAAAACTCCTTAACATCTTTGTCCAACTCGGATTTTTTCCACATTTTACGTTCACGCAGTTCTGGCTCAAATCCTAGAACTATACGAACGTCTTTCAAATAACCAAAAATTATTTTACTACCAAATAATTCGATTATGTGCGCCAAAGATGTAAAACCAGTTACTATCAAATAATTTCCACTTTCGGCGATATCTTCTTTGATAATCTCCAACACTGTGCGCGAATGACTTTTCAGGTTTAATGGAAACTCATAATTATCCGGCCAGTTGATTAACGGTTCTGGTGGATTGTCAAAGTCAATTTTGTGCTGAATATGGGATATATTTCTTGATGGCTTAGGCACTTCTATTAGATTTAGATGATATGAAGTTAGTGATAATTAACAACTTGACGTTGTAATTATTAATTAGTGTTCCTCTTGCCCAGTCAGACATCCACGATTGACTGTTAACGTTTGCCAGCGTCCACGCTGACGTACCTCACAAACCCATGAAAGCCGAAACCCTCCCGCCCTTTGCCTCTCCCCTTTACCACACAAACCACCCTGGAATTTCCTGGAAAACCACAGCTAAAACAGGCGCAATTATTGGAAAAAACTGGACAAGATTTTGCAGCCCAGCCACGGGGCGTTTAACCAAAAACGGCCATTCCATGCAAATTTCGCCCTTTTTATCCCTGCACAGAAAAACCCATAAAAACCACTAAAAACCTCCGAAAAACGCAGATTTTTTAAGGTATTTTAGCCAATTTAAACAAGTGGCAGAGGGAATGTAACGGCATGTGTGCTTTTCCAGGGCCGGCCCAATTTCATCGAATTTTTCCAACATTTCCATAAATTAAAACTGGACAAAACACTGCTGCTATCAACCCCGCAAACCGGATTGTGAAAAGGCGCAGTTGGCAGGTCTGTACCGGCTTAAGAAGCGGGCGATCTTTCCGAATAAGAATTGTTGGGGGGAGCGGTGCCCGTACCCGGTGCCAGGTATTTATGGGTAATGATATCCGATTGGCTGGTGATGCGCCTGATAATATCATCAAGCTCCTGCGAGGATATTTCTAAGTACTTGAGTATCTCTGCCCGCTCCGTATCATCTGTAGGGTTAGTCAGCATCGTAGTCAACCCCATAATTCGGGCCAGCGGGGCCCTCACCAAATGCGATTGCATCCACGATATCTCCCTGAATATTTTATTTTGATGCTCAATTGCTTCTACGTAAGATTTCCGCGCGGTTATATCGCGCCCGCATATACAGGCGCCTTTTATGGTATCGCCCTCGTAAACCGGCGTTATTGTGTAGCGTATCCAGGTCAATTCTTCATCCGCCGCTTCGTGTTTACGGTCGTATTCAACTATTTCGCCTGCGTACACTTTTTGAATTAATTCCTGAAACCCTTTAAGCCTCGATGCCTCAACATAATCAAAAATACTTTTCCCAATTTCAAATTCCTTTGGCGCAGTGCCCAGCTTAATATAGTTTTTCGCCTTCGAATTAAACTGCTTTATGCAATAGAAAGAGTTTAGCAATACAAAGCCATCGTTGGTACTGTTAAAAATAGCCCTCAAATTCGATTCTGATTCCTTTATTTTTAAAGTGGCGTTTAATGCTTCAACTTCGTTATTCAATTGCTCGGTTATGTCGGTAGCCAGTACCAATCTAACTTTTTTGCCCTCGAGCGAGAAAAAATTACTTTGTATATTAACAAATATTACCTCCCCGTTTTTTTTTACGTGCTGCGCGTTGCCGGCATAAAATACGCCCGATAATTGGTTGTTTTTTACAAGTTCCTCTAGCTCTAAAGAGTTTGCGGCAGGGCGAATGTCCTTAATGGTCATCTTCAAAAATTCTTCTTTCGAATAGCCATAGTGCCTTACTGTAGCTTCGTTTACATCCAAAAATGCAAATGTTTGGGTATCAAACAGCCACATAGGCAAGGGGCTAAGGTTAAAAATGCTTTTGTACCGCTCCTGCAATACATCCTTATTAGCAAGGGTTGTTTCTAAGCTCCTGAAAATATGGTGTATCATCATAACCAGCACAATACTCAGGAAGGTAAGGTTAGAGCTGAAGGCGATCCATTTCCCGGGAGTGTACGCCTGGTTAAGTGCACTATCGAAAAAATGAACCTGGATATTTAAGGCATAAAACAGGAGTAATGCCGCGTTGGCTGCTACACTCCAATAGGCATATTTAATTTTAAATATTAAAGCCGACAGGATGGTGATAGCGAATAAATAAAATACGCCGGGCCCGAAATAGCCCAGTTTATCGATAAGAAATACCGCGAGGAAATAAAACACGCTTATAATGCTCAATTTGCGCAACCGCAGTGGTAAGCGGTTTGCAAATGTTACAATAGCAATAACCAGTACACATGTAATATCAACAATGGCAATGTTAATATACCCATTAATTAGCGACATGTAGATGCCCGGAATGGCAGCTATAAAACAAAAAGGAAGGCAATACAACAGAAAACCAAAAAAAAGTTGATTTTTCCAATAAACGAGTGGGCTTTCGGCGGTTGCGTATGACAGGGCCTGCTGGCCTTTTATTGTTTTTTTGTATTTGCGTAGCCAATCGTTCATTTAAACTCTTCGTGGTTTGCCAAAAGTTTATTCTTACGTAAAGAATTAGTTAAGGTTGGCCAATTGTAAATATTTTTTTAATTATAGGTAAAAACCCCATGGAGCTCGCATAGTTCGTTTATATAGGCCAATTTTGAGGTCTTGCAGTATAGTATAAAATATTGCCTCAAAAAAGAATTTCCAACAAAACATATATACGCCAATTACGTACAAGTATTTTTAAGCGCCCACAGTGCTTACCCCTCTAAATTTAACATTAAAATTATGAATAAACCTAATACCGCTGTATTGGTGATAGATGACGAAGAGTTGGTGCGCGATAATATTGAAGATATTTTGGTGCCCCATTATAACGATGAAGACCAGGAGAGCATAAATCTTGCGGTAAACATTCTTTTTGACACGCCCAAGCCTTTATTAGCAAGCCGCACAGCAAGCATGCCCCAGTTTACGGTAGATAAGGCCGCAAATGGAATGGACGGGGCAGCGCTGGTAAAAAAAGCAGTTGAAAACGGCACACCATACTCCGTGATATTTTTAGACATGCGCATGCCCGGCTGGAGCGGTTTAGAAACGGCTTTGGAAATACGCAAGTATGACATGAAGGCGGAGATAATTTTCGTTACCGCCTACAGCGACCGGTCGATAGAAGAAATTGTTGAACAGGCTGGCCAAAATGTGGGGTACCACTGTAAGCCTTATGCCCCCGAAGAAATAATACAACTGGCAACAAAAGCGGTAACCGATTATAATAAGTTAAGAAACCTTGAACAGCTTATCGAATCGATATCATCGATAGGCTTAAATAAGCTGCAACTTACTTCGCTGTTAAAAAATATTCTTGATCAATTGGCTGGTTCGCTGGATACAGACCTTGCGCTTATTGGTAAACTCGACGATGATTTTGCCTACGAAAAAATCATTTCGATAGGCGCGCTTGAAGAGAAGATAAACCTAAAGGAACTGATTGACCGCGTAAAAAGCATACAAATAGAAAAGGATGAAGTAATACAAGTAGATGAACTGGTTTTGGCCCGGTTGGATACCTATTCGGTATTTGCTTTACTGAAAAAAAACGAGCGGCTAAAAACCGAAAAAATGTACATGCTGAAGCTTTTTGTGCAAAACGCTGCGCAGGCTATCCGGAATGCCGAGCTTAACGAAAAGCTAATACAAAAAGAGAAGCTCTCTGCGGTGGGCCAGGTTATCGCTATGGTTATGCACGATTTGCGTACGCCTATAAAAAACATCAGGCTGATGACAGATATGATGCGCGAAGACGGCGTGGAAAGCGAGCTGATAGCTTTAATAGATAAATCGGCGGAGCAGGCATCGTTGATATTTGATGATTTCCTTGATTTTATCAACAACACCCCGGTAAAGAAGATCCCCGTTAATTTAAATAAAATATCGTGGGAGGCTGTTAAGTTAGCCGAAGCCCATAGCGGCATTGCCGGCAAAGTAATTAATGTGGATGTGCCGGACGACTTATTTGTAAATGGCGATGAAAGCAAACTGCGCCGTACGCTAAGCAATTTGGTAAATAACGCGATAGATGCGCTGCACGACTATAAGACACCGAACCCTACCATCAACATAAGCGCAGGCATACAGTATGGTAATGTAGAATTGCGCGTAGCAGATAACGGGCCCGGCATACCTGATGAGATAGCGGCCACCCTGTTCGACCCATTTGTAACCCGGCAAAAAGCCGGCGGTACGGGCTTGGGGCTTGCCATTGTGAAACAATACATAACCGCCCACGGCGGCACTATTAATGTACAAAATAACGGAGGCGCTGTGTTTATCATCAGCCTGCCACTTTAGTTTTATTATAAAGTTATTACAGCATGGATAATTTTGAACTAATTGGCGACAGGCTGCAAACAACTGCACCCCCTTCATCTGAAACTATAGACGAGCTTACCAAAACGATTGAAACCTACCGCGAACTTATTGCGGCATCAAATACCGGCGCCTGGGAGTATTACACCGAAACGGGGTTCTTAAACTGTAATGAAGTTTACTTTTCTCTATTGGGGAGAAGTTTAAATGATTTCGATAATAGCGGGAGCGGAAACTTAAAAGAATTGTGGATAGACCTTATCCATCCCGAAGACCGTGATAAAGCTACATCAAACTTCCAAAGCTACCTACAGGGTGAAGACCATACACTTTACGAAAGCTTTTTTAGAATGGCACATGCCGACGGAAGTTGGGTGTGGATCTGGTCGAGAGGGCGGTTTGTAGCAGATAAGGAAAGCCATAAAAGCAACAGGATAATAGGCACGCATACCGATGTAACTGCAGCTAAAAAGACAGAGGAAAGCATGCGGCTGGAAAAAATATTACTGCGTACACTGATTGATAAGCTGCCCGATACCATTTATATAAAAGATGCCGATGGCCGTAAAATTATTGCCAATGTAGCAGATGTAATTGCCATAGGGGCAACATGTGAAGCCGATGTAATAGGAAAAACAGACCTCGAGCTTTTTAATAACGATATAGGGCTGCGGGGTTACCAGGATGATATGCAGGTGCTGCAGAACGGCGTGGCCATAATGGATAAGGAGGAGTTCTTTTTTGATAAAGGCGGCATCAAACGTTGGCTGCTTACGTCGAAAGTACCCGTACGCAACGAACTTGGGCAAGTGGAACGGTTACTGGGTATAGGGCATAATATTACCCAACGCAAGCAGGATGAAGAAGCCCTAAACAAGCTTAATGATGAACTAAACCTGCAATCGGAAGAGTTACGTAAGCAGGCGGCCGACCTTAAAGAGGCCAACACACAGCTTCTGGCCCAAAAGGAACACGAACTGGAAAAAGCAATAGCCCAGGGCAAGTTTGAAATTGCATCGGAAGTGCTGCACGATATTGGCAACGCTTTGGTTGGTTTTGGTTCGTACCTAAACCGCATTAACCGGGTTATGGACCGTTATAATGTAGATAACACCAAAAACCTGGCATTATTTATCAGCAACCAGCGGCCCATGTTCGAGGCGGCTATAGGGGCAGATAAAGCAAAGGCCCTGGTATCATTAACAGAGAGCATTTACAAATCTCAAACAGAAAGCAAGGGCGAAATTACCGGCTCAGTTACCGAACTGTTAAACATTTTAACGCATATACAGGATATTTTAAGCATACAACGGCAGTTTGTACGCGGGCACGAAGGCTCGCAGGAAAGAAAGGCGGTTAACATGGTGAGTATATTAGAAGATTGCAAGGCCATGCTCTTAGCTTCTATAGAAAAAAAAGGCATCCGGTTAAAGCTGGGCGTTGCACCAGGAGAATACATTATCAAAGGCGACCACACCAAATTAATGCAGGTAATTTTAAATATCCTTAAAAACAGCATCGAGGCTATCGACTTTGAGAAAGAGCAAAAAACAATTGAGGTTTACTTATCTACCACAAACGAGGGGTTTGAATTAAAAGTAGCCGATAATGGCAAAGGCTTCGATGCCGAAACCGCCAAAAAGTTCTTTAAAAGAGGCTTTACCACCAAAGCGAGTGGTACAGGCCTCGGTTTATACAATTGCAAATCCATCATAGATAGCCATGGCGGCTCGTTTACAATAACCAGCGACGGCGAGGGCCTCGGCGCTACAACAACTATTAATTTTGTTATTTAAAAGGTCTCCTAAACCTGGCAAGCCGTCTTCGTAATCTTTGCCTGCACTGCTGTCGAAGGAGGCGTAAGGGTTGGTGCGTACCTTGTTGTATTCTACCGCCCAGGCAGGTGTCCACGCATGGTTGGGCGGGGTCGCCAACAGCCCTAATGCTTTCAATAGCAACAAATAAATTCATTAACTTCCTTCCTGTAATAACTTTGAAAGCGTAATTTGGTGGTTAGAAATAATTTAGCAACCTAAAAAAAACCTATACGTATACCAACTTTATTATAACCATAGCTTACGAACCCCTTTTTTTTGAGACTCTTGTAATCATCGCTATATGTGCGCACGCATTATTACTGCAAAAATAATTTTGCTGTTTTTATTATTAATAAATCCCTTTTACTCGTTTTCGCAGAACGAGAGCTTGAAATTTGAGCATATCACCACCGAACAGGGGCTTAGCCAAATTAACGTTAACTGTATAATACAGGGAAGCCGGAGTTTTATATGGGTAGGTACGCGCAACGGCTTAAACCGGTACGACGGTTACAAATTCCTCACTTTCCGTAATGATGCTAAGGACCAAAATTCCATTAGCAACAATATGATCAACGACCTGGCCGAAGACCAGAACGGCAACATATGGCTGGCCACACAAAACGGGCTAAATATGTATAACCGCCGCACCAGCACCTTTGTTAGGTTTATGCATAACGACAAGGATATTAATTCCCTATCCAGCAACGTTACCAGCCGCCTCATAGTTGACAACGAAGGCAATTTATGGATAGCTACCCAAAACGGCGGCCTTGACCACTACGATATAAAAAAACGGAAGTTTACGCATCATTTATACTCCCGGTACAACCCGGCCAGTTTAAATGATAACAATCCCCGTACCGTTTACCAGGATTCGCAGCATGCTATATGGGTGGGCACAGCAAAAGGCGGCATAAGCCTGTACAATGCAAAAACCAACTCCTTTACAAGGCAAAGCAACGTTTCGGCAAAAAACGTAACCTGTATTTTTGAAGATAAACACAAACGTTTGTGGATAGGCACCCAAGAGGAAGGCTTGTTTGTATTAGATAGCAACAGAAATTTGTTGGCGCATTATCTGCATAACGATAAAGTGCAAAACTCTATTTCCAGCAATGCCATATACAGTTTAAATAACGATGATGATGGTAATTTATGGGTAGGTACCGAAAATGGCGGACTATGCATTTTAAACAATAAAACCAATCAGTTTAACACCTATACGCATGATGAGGTTGACAACAACAGCATCAACGGCAACTCAATATACGGTATCTGCAAAGACCGTAGCGGCAATATGTGGGTTGGCGCTTTTGGCGGAGGCATAAATCTGTACAAAAAATCAACATCGCTTTTTGGGCTATACCGCCACAACTCATCGCCGCAAAGCCTATCGAACAACTTTGTGCTGGATATTACCGAAGACCGGAACAAAAATATATGGATAGGCACCGATGGTGGGGGCATAAACCGTTTTAACCCGGCTACCGGCATATTCACCAGCTACAAAAAACAGCTGCCCGGTAAAAATGGCATTTCGGGAAACTACGTTCTGGTTATAAAACAACACAGCGACGGCAATATTTGGGTAGGGCATTGGGGCGACGGGCTCAGTATTTTAAACCCTGCCACCGGGCTGTTTAAAACCTTTAAAAGAGACTCTTTAAAGCCAAATGGCATTGGCGGCAACAATGTTTACTACCTTTTACACACCCGCGATAAAAACACCTGGCTAAGCATGTTTAACGATGGGCTGGACATGTACAACCATACAACGGGTATTTTTAAGCATTATAAGTACAATATTAATAAACCCAACGGCATAAGCAGCGACAGGATATACTCCCTATGCGAAGACCGGCGGGGTAACTTATGGATAGGTACATCTGATGCAGGGCTGGAACTCTTAAACCGCAATAACGATACGTTTACGCATTTTCGGCACGATGAAAAGAAAAACAGCATCAGCAATAATGGCGTAACCGAGGTATTTGAAGATAGTAAAGGGCGCCTGTGGTTGGGTACGCTATCGGGGCTGAATTTGTACGATGCGGATAAAAACAGGTTCACTTCTTTTTTTAAAAAAGATGGGTTGCCAAGCGATATCATTTACGCCATAAGAGAAGATGATTCTGGTATTTTATGGATAAGCACTAACGGCGGCATTAGCAGGTTCGATCCCGAAAAAAAGTCTTTTACAAATTATTCTACCGAAGATGGCGTGCAAGGCGACGATTTTAAACCGCACTCGGCCTTAAAAAGCGCTGATGGCAAGCTATACTTTGGCGGTATTAATGGTTTTAATGTTTTTTATCCCGCAAAGGCAATCAAATCAAAAATTGTTGCCCCTGTTGTAATCACCAGCTTTTCGATATTCAATAAACCTTTACAAATAGCCAGGGGCGATACGGATTTATCGCCCTTAAAGCAAAACATCAGCGATACCCGGCACCTCCGGCTATCCTACAAACAATCCGTAATTTCATTTGAGTTTGCATCGTTAGATTACTCCTCGGCCGATAAAAAACAATATGCTTACATGTTGGAAGGTTTTGATAAGGAATGGAACTATGTAGGCAGCAAAAACGAGGCTAACTACACCAATTTGCCGCCCAACGTGTACAATGTTAAAATAAAGTATAAAAACAATGCGGGGGTTTGGTCGCCGGTTGCCTCGCCGCTGCAAATTGAGATAGTACCGCCGTTTTGGCTCACCTGGTGGTTTGAAACCCTGGCAATTATGTTTGTAATATTGTGTATATACGGGCTTATCAAATTCCGTATTAAAACCATAAAAAAACAAAAGCTGGTTTTAGAGCAGCAGGTAAAGGAACGTACCGAAAGCCTGGCCAAATTAACCATAGAAGAGCGCAACTCGCGCGAGGCAGCAGAAAAGGCAAGGGAAGAGGCAGAAATGGCCAAAGAACAGGCCGAGAACGCCAATAAAGCCAAAAGTATTTTCCTGGCCACCATGAGCCATGAGATTCGCACCCCGATGAATGGTGTAATAGGCATGGCAACCCTCCTCTCCAACACTCAACTGACGCCCGAACAGGATGAGTACACCGAAACCATAAAAAGCTGCGGCGACGCCCTGCTGAAAGTGATAAACGATATACTCGATTTCACGAAGATAGAGACCGGGCTAATGGAGCTGGAGGAAAACGACTTTGATTTGAGGGAGTGTATAGAAAACGTGCTTGATATTTTTACCGAAAAAGCTTCCCATACAAATTTAGACCTCGTTTACCAGATAGCGCCAGCTGTACCCTCCCGAATAATTGGCGATTCGCTGCGCCTTGGGCAGGTGCTCATCAATCTAATTGGAAACGCTATAAAATTTACTACGCGCGGCGAAATATTTACCGAGGTGAAATCCCTCAGTGACGAAAACGGCGAGCTTACCCTGGCATTTTCTATCAGGGATACCGGCATTGGCATACCCAACGATAAGCTGGGCAGGCTGTTTAAAGCCTTTTCGCAGGTAGACTCCAGCACCACCCGGAAATACGGCGGCACCGGGCTTGGGTTGGCCATTAGCGAAAAACTCATCAATCTGATGGGCGGAGACATTAGCGTGGAAAGTGTTGAAGGGCTAGGCACAACTTTTACGTTTACTATTAAAGTAAAACCGGGCGTTAAAAGCGAGCGTACTTATGTAAACTTAAATTCAGAAAAACTAAAAAACAAAACCATACTGGTTGTTGATGATAACGCCACTAACCTGAGTATTTTGGATACCCAGCTTAAGCAGTGGGACTTCGCCCCTGTGCTGGCAAACTCGGCGGCAAATGCCTTGGAACTGACCAACTCGGGCACAAAGTTCGACCTCGTTATCACGGATATGAATATGCCGGAGATGGATGGCATAGAGCTGGCAAAGCAAATCCGTAAAACGGATACCGTAATCCCGCTGATCCTGCTAAGCTCCATCGGCAGCGAGCAGCTCAAAAATGTTACACACTTGTTTAACACGGTGCTTACCAAACCCACCAAGCATCATATGCTTTATAAGCATATTGTTGATCAGCTGAAGGATATCGAAGTAGTGCCGCAAACCGTTCAGCCGGCTATCATCAACCAGTTCTCAAAAGATATGGCCGAGCGATACCCGATGGATATTTTGATAGCCGAAGATAACTTCGTAAACCAAAAGGTGATATCGCACATTCTGAAAAAAATGGGCTATAACCCCGATGTATCGGCAAACGGGCACGAGGTGCTTGAGGCCGTGGCCAAACGCAATTACGACCTCATCCTGATGGACATCCAAATGCCCGAAATGGACGGGCTGGAAGCTACGCGCTTTATCCGCGAGCATTTAGAGGTTCAGCCTGTTATTGTGGCCCTCACCGCCAACGCCATGACCGAGGACCGCGAAATTTGCATAGCCGCCGGCATGAACGATTACCTAAGCAAGCCCATGAAACTGAACGAGATCATCGCCGTATTAGAAAAATGGAGCAAAGGGATTAAGCAGGAAAGCAATTAGTGGGAGCCTGGTCCCAACGTAATTACTGCGAGCGAAGCGCGGCAAATTCACCCAACGTCGTTGCGAGCGATAGCGCGGCAATCCTCGGGATTCAGGTCCGATAAACAGGTCCGTCATGCAGAGTCGATGAACAAGTCCGCTCTGCCTGCCGATGGTTGCCGCGCTTCGCTCGCAATAACGAAGTGGTTAATGAGTTTAAGCCCCTACCCATTCCGAATATTTCGTTTCTTCCTTTACATCGGTTGGGCTTTCAAACTCAATACGGTAACCACTCTATCCTTCCAAATTAGCAATCAAATCACTAAATTGCGTATCAGCAAAAAAGGAGGTAAAAAATGAAGGCTAAAGTTAATTCATCAGCGGGCGGGCTATTCCGAACCCACCAGGCCTTTTCTCCCGAAGAAGTATTGGCAGCCGGAGGCGCGACCGCTTTTGGACGAAAATCTGGTAAAGATAATTCCAAACTGATTGAACGTTTAAAAAATGCACCGGAAGCTGAACCCTTCACCGATGACGAGTGGAATGAAACCCTACAGCAATTAAGGGACAACAAATAATGAACCTTTTATTTGATTTATCCTCACTCCCCTACCCATTCCGAATATTTCGTTTCTTCCTTTACATCGGTTAGGCTTTCAAACTCAATACGGTAACCGTCAGGGTCTTTTAAGCCAACTACCCATAGGCCATTGCCTACAAATGGTTCCTGTACGGTGAGGCCTGCTGCCGTAAATTCGTGGTACAACGCCAGCGCATCGGCGCATTGATAACTGATGGTTAGGCCGCCGCCAAGCGGACCGCATTGTTCTTCATTGAGTGTGCGCGGCTGCTGCAACATTACAGATACGGCATCGCGCTCCAGCCAGCACCATTCTATCTTTTCGCGCGGTGTCCAATGGTTAGTCATTTTAAAGCCGAGCCCTTCCGTATAAAAACGAAGGGACGCTTCCATATCCGTAACCATAAAAAATGGTACGGCCAGTTTAATATTGGGCGGTTTTGTTTCCATATTCCCGTTATGATTTTTAGCAACTGCGAGCAAACTCCAGGTAAAGCGCTGGGAATTATGGAATTAAATGTCGAAAAAAATCTACAAAGAACCGTCAGCGTGGACGCTGACAAAGGTTTACAGTCAGGCGAGGACGCCTGACTGGGCGGGGAAATATCGTGCCGATATACTATATTTAACGACCTTAAGTAAAAGCCAAAAAGAAGTTCACCAAAATAATGACAATATGGAATACGAATTTTATACAAAGCGTATTGACGATAAACAACCCGAAATAAATAACTATCCTGCTTTCACTTTGATTGAAACAAAGTGGGATGATTTTAATTACCGAACAAATTTCGTGTTGATTTTCTACAGAAATAGCAGGGACAGAGAAGAAATAGGGAACGTTAAATTTTTACAAAGAGGTAAGCAAAAAACTGAACTTCCATCGGATTTTACGAGACTAGAGAGCTACTATTGTTCTTTAGGGCAAGACAATAGTTTCTACACAAGAATTTCCCACCTATTTGAAACAGAAATAGCTCTACAAATATTAAATGCAATGAACGATATTGCTTGTTGTAAAGGGCTAATCTCTGAATTCGAAAATGATCCCGGTTTCAAAACGTCACTTATCCGAAGTAGCGAAGCCCAAAAGGCTTTAAAAGAGGGTGAAAAAATAATTAAAGGTATCTCGATCAAAAATTCATTTGAATTTACATTCGACACAAAAGTCCCTGGTTTTGTCGACAATCACAAAATTAGCTTTGATTTCAAAAATGATTCTATACTTCCAAAAAGACTTGTTGCTTTTATTGGGAAAAATGGTTCGGGTAAGACTCAAGTATTGTCAAAATTGGCTTACTCTTTAAGCGGCTATTCAGAACAAGGCACCTTTAACACTAAATATCTTCCTCCTTTTAGCCGTGTTCTGGCCCTATCTTATAGTATATTCGATAATTTTGAAAAACCAAAAAAATCAAAATCATATAGCTATTTTTATCTTGGAATAGACGAAAGAAACAAAAATAGTCGTGAGAAACAAATCGAACGAAGATTCAAAACAGCTTTTAGTATAATAATAGAAAATAATATCACCCCGGTTTTTATCGCCTATATAAAAGAGTTGTTAAATGATGAAATACTTGATAGGATTTTAGATTCAGACTCAATTGACATAAAACCAAATTTCAAAATTTATAGCCCAAACGGTTACAGTGAATTCAGTTCAGGAGAAATAATTCTATTATTATCAACCGCAGAAATACTTTCACTTATTAGAGAAGAGTCGTTATTATTATTTKACGAACCAGAGACCCATTTACATCCTAATGCTATTTCTAAGTTTATATCTGTATTATATAAAATTTTAGCTAGATATAACTCGTATGCAATAATAGCCACCCACTCGCCGCAAATAATTCAAGAAATACCATCTTCTTCAGTTTATCTTTTTTCTAAAAGCGAAAACATATCGGCAGTTCGAAAAGTTGGCATCGAAACATTTGGCGAAAATTTAACCACCTTAACTGAAAAAATTTTCCAGACGGTCGATTTAGACGAGTATTACAAAAAGGTACTCATTAATTTGTCGAAGAATTATACAGCAAAGCAGATCCTCAAATTGTTTAAAGCCGATGGCGAATCATTAAGTTTTAACGCGAAAATTTTTCTTGAAAATCTTTACGATTAAGAAAATGAAAAATCTAAATCCGATAAGAAGGAACTACCATTATTTTCAATCCATAATAACTAACCGTGATGAACCAGCGCAAGCGGAGTTAATATTTATTCAACAAAACATCCAAGTTCAATATAGAAATTATAGAATTGCATGCCGAGATAATCTATTGCACTCATATACGGTATCAGCTTTTAGAGGGAATGATGCGCAAAATTTGAAAAGCTGCTACGCAAAAACCATTCAGGTTAATAGATTAAAAGAGGCCATATACGACAATCAATTTCCCCACATAAGGTACGAATGTCAATATTGCATGATTGGTGATAGTAGCGAAACATTTGATCACTATCTCCCAAAAGAAAATTTTCCAGAATTTGCCGTATTATCTAATAATCTCATTCCTTGTTGTTCTAAATGTAATAGTATAAAATCATCTTTATGGCTGGATACTGGCGTAGGAAGAAACATTATCAATTTTTACTATGATGTTATTCCGCTTGAACAATTTTTGACTTGTTCATTATCTTACCGAAGAGGTACCCCGATAATTAACTATAATTTAAATAATCCAGGCACTATAAATCCGGATTTATATCGGGTCATTGTCAGGCATTTCGCAAGATTAGGTCTGTTAGAAAGATTCAAAAAAAAATCAAATACCGAAATAACAAATGTAAAAAATAGCATTAGGCAGTACGTAGGACGATATACGGTCCAAGAAGTCGCTACTATAATACTTAATGAAGCAGCAGATATGAAGTTAGACTACGGTAATAACTTCTGGAAGGCTATCATAAGGGAATCTCTTGCCAACTCCGATGTTTTTTTAACGCAAATGGGATTTAATCTTGTATAGTCGTATTAACTCTACAATCTGAATCCCTCCAAAACAAAAAAAACGGGATTCCTCCCGGCTTTTCAAATAAAAAATGCTAATTCTTAGATTTACCTGTTAATCAAATTCTCCAGGCACTGCTGCCTGCCGCTTTTTGCAGCTGGTTCTCCTTTGGTGGCGGCGTAGTTGCGCAGATCTGCGAAGCTTAGCTTGCCATTTTCGTAACAGGCCCTGTCAGATATCGACGACTGACTGTTAACGTTTGTCACCATACCCTGAAGAACGTTAGTAAATAATTTTTCAGCGGGCATTCCACATTAGCGCTGCTGTGGTAAAAATCGTGCGCTAACAGGATATTAATATCAGCAGGTGCGGTAAGCGGAGATTCTTACAAATTTTTGCTTATAAGCGTGGACGCTTGAACGGGCGGAGGGGGACGTTTGATAAATTCTATTAATTATATTTATAACTTTATCCAAAGTTCAAAATATGTTAAAGCAAAATTTAGATCAACTACAGAGTGTAGCACGTGAACGCACTGTTAAAACTCAAAGTATTGAGTATGATTTAGAAACCCTTGTAAAGAAAATACAAAAGAAAGTAATCAAGTTAGATCCGGATTATCAAAGAAGGCATAGGTGGTCTGTTCAGACTTCTTCAAAATTGATTGAAAGTTTAATCTTGAATATACCAATTCCAATAATTTATCTTTCTTATGATATTGATGTAGATGTGGACTCTACTGAAACAGAGGCGCGATATTCGGTTATAGATGGACAACAAAGACTTTCTGCCGTTTTGGGCTTTTTTGAAAATAAGTTTGCTTTAGACAATTTAGATATTCTTAAAGCCCTTGACGGTTGCTTTTATAAAGACCTGCCACCGTTTTTGTTGCGACGCTTAGAGGAACGGACTATTAAATGTCTACGTATTGATTCGACTGTAGACCCTCAAGTAAAATTTGATATTTTCGAAAGATTGAATTCGGGTTCCGTTGCTCTCGGTTCCCATGAATTACGTAACGCAGTTTTAAGAGGAAGATTTAATGATTTATGTAAAAAATTATCTAAGAATGATGATTTTAGAATTATGAATCAAATCCCGCTAACTGACGGCGATAGCAATACTAAAGTTAAGAAAATGGAAGATGTAGAATTAGTACTGCGCTTTTTTTCATTAATAAATGGGAACTATAAAAATTTCAAAAAGTCCAAAGACAAATCATTCAAAGACTTTTTATCTGATAATCTTAGGGAAAAAAACTCGTTAGCCGATTTAGAGTTAAAAAAGCAAGGTGACCTTTTCAACCAGACGATGGCTTTTATAAGAGAGAAGTTCGGAGATCAAGCATTTGCTAAATATAAATTTGTTAAAGGGAAATACGTTTTGCAGTCAAAATTTAACGCTGCGGTTTTTGACGCATTATCTGTGGCAGTCGCCGACACAGCTTTAAAAAGCAACAATAAAAAGAAAACTGACAGTGTAACAGCGTTTACTAATCTTTTCAAGGACGAAGAATTTCACGAGTCAGTTTCTGGATCTATACTTGACAGCGCAAAAATAATTTATCGTATTGACTGTGCAAAAGACTGTTTTTAATAATGAGCACGTTTGTAAACGATGGTTTAAATGCGTTGTCGCTTAGGTTTGCCGAATTAGAGCTACTCCTTTCGGAGGCTGAAAGATATTCAGAGTCTAATACAGACTTATATAAAGCATTGTGTAGATCTTCACAAGTATTATTAATATCTCATTTCGAAGGCTACATAAAAGACTTTGTAAAAGACGTTTTAGATGATGTAAATTACTGCTCAAACTTTAAAGATTCAAACAACAAATTAAAATTTACATTTTGTGAAAACTTCATTTTGCCGAATGCTGAAGGAAAGGTTAATGAAAAGAAAATAAAAGAACTAATTGAAGTACTAGAAGGCCTATCAACCAAATTCAACAAAAAGTATTTTTTATTTGAGAATAACAAAAATCCTAAAGAAAGTATAATACATTCTATAACCAAACGATTCGGAGAAGAGCAGTTCTTTAAGAAAATAAACAATTCAAATCTTCAAAATGTCTTTTCTAACACCCATCCAGAGAACAAAACTCTAAGAGATGCACTAAAAACCGAGTTAGTAGATTCTATTGAAAATTTCCCGTACAACATTCAGAGTGACTTTTTAAATATTGATTTAAGTAATCCAATACCAGAAAAGTATTGGGAAGATTACTTAAATGAAGCATTAAGGAGAAGACACGATATCGTGCATGGGAATCCAGATAATACAATTTCTCATACCGCGATAGAAGCGGAAATGATTAAATTGGAAATATTAATATATGCTTTTACTGGACTGATTTGTGTCAAATGTAATCCAGTAAATACGACTTAAGTCATAACGATATTTATAAGTAAATTATAGTTTCCATGCCGGCGCCCAGTCACGCGTCCACACTGACGCCCTAGCCAAAAAAACAAAAAACTCAAAATCCCAGCCTGGCGCGATGACGGCGTTAGCCAGCGGGCAAACGCTTCTCGTGCCTCACCAGCCAAAATTCAATTAAATAACATAATCATTTAGCCAAACCAGCATTTCCGGTAGGGATAGAGGGACAGTCACGGCGCGTGCCTCCAGCGAAGGAACGGGCCTGCCTGCCGGTAGGCACCGCCATAAGCCCATAAAACCCGAATCCCCCCGGCTTTTGCTACGAACATTTCCCACACAAACCCAGCTGGCATTTCCTGGAAAACCACAGCTTAAACAGGCGCAATTATTAGAAAAAACCGGATAAGATTTTGCAGCCCGGCCACGCGCCTTTAACCAAAACAGCCATTCCATGCAAATTTCGCCCTTTTTATCCCTTGCCGCCCAGTCAGATGTCCGCGCCTGACCAGACTGCAAATACCTTCTCTTATAAACGGACGATGATCGTCCGCTTACGATACAGCCTTCCGGCCGGCTTAACGCTAATTAACTGGTAATCAAAGGATGGCATTTTCGGCATCAAGTTGGTTTATTCGATTTCAGTTTTATTATATAATATTACCTGGCATGAACCGATCTCTGTTTAAAATTATCACCTTATTATCGTCGGCTTTCCTTTATACATCGGCAGCGGAAGCGCAGGTAGCCGACTCTACTATTGTACGACTGATGCAGGAAAAGCATATCCCGGCATTAGGCATAGGGTTTATTGATAATGGCAAAGTAATGCTATCAAAAGTATATGGTGAACTTAAAACGGGCGTACCGGCTCCGGCTAATACGGTATTCAATGTAGCTTCGGTCACCAAAACAATAACGGCGATGGTAACGTTGCGCCTCGTTAATTCCGGTAAATGGAACCTGGATGAACCCATCTGCCGTTACTGGACCGACCCGGATGTTGCAGACGACCCGCGGAGCAAAAGGCTCACCACGCGGCATATCCTTACACACCAAACAGGCTTTCCCAACTGGCGCTGGCAAACGCCGTCGAAAAAGCTGGCCTTTGAGTTTGAGCCCGGCCTAAAGTTTCAGTATTCTGGCGAAGGGATGGAATACCTGCGGCACGCCCTCGAAAACAAGTTTCACCGCTCACTGGAACAATTGGCAGATTCGCTGATATTCGGGCCATTGCATATGAACGATACCCATTTCACCTGGAAAGATGCTATGCTGAATCATTTTGCCCTTGCCCACAACAACAAAGGCGAAGCCTTAGAAATTATTAAAAACACCCAACCCAGTGCAGCCGATCAACTAAAAACAACCGTGGCAGATTATAACAAGTTCATGGTTTGGGTAATGAACGGCGCCGGCCTCTCCAAAACACTCTATCAGCACATGACCAGCCCCTTATCCAGGATCAAGGATAACAAATTCATAGGATTGGGCTGGGCGGTTTACCCGGATTTGGGCGGAGAATTTGGCTTATCGCACAGCGGTATCGATCCGGGAGCCAATACCATCGTCTTTGTTTTACCCCGGTCGAGGCGGGCCTTATTGATCTTTACCAATTCTGACAATGGCCCTCAAATATATACCGACCTGGTGAAGGGATTTTTAAAGGAACAGGGAGAAGCCATCGTTACTACCGAAATGAAAAATTAACCATCAAAACCTATAATATGAAAACAACTAACAAGTATTTTGCTGCCGCACTTTTTTTAATGACTGCCGCCCTTTTCACAGGTAACCGCGCTGCGGCCCAAACCTCCGGCCCATTGTTCAACGAGATTGCACAGCAGGATTCCCTGCAGTTTAGCGCCTTTAATGCCCGTAACTTAGACAAGCTGATGAATTATTTCGATACCAGCCTGGAACTTTACCAGGACAACACCGGCGTGCGGAACTTTGACCAGGCAAAACAGGCTTTCGGCGGACTGTTTAAAATGAGCTACACCTTGAACCGTAAATTAATTCCAGGGACAATGGAAGTTTACCCCATCAAGGATTTCGGCGCTATCGAAACCGGGCAACACACATTCTCACACACAGAAAACGGCCGGCTACAGTCGTTCACCTATAAATTCATGCAGATCTGGCAAAAGAAAGATGGCGTTTGGCGGGTAACCCGCGAGATTACCTACGGCCACTAAGAGGCATGGGAAACCCGGGCGGGTGGGGACTATCTGGGAAATTATCGCTTGGAAAAGCAGGGGTAGTGGTGCTTTTGTGCAGATAGTCCCGCTATTCACTTCAAGTCCTCCTTCGTCCGGGCTTTCCGTTACTATCGGGTTTAGGTTGGGGGGCTTGCAATGGAAACGCCGCCCGGTAAGGCGTCCACGCCTGACGAGCCTCACAAAACCCATAAAAGCCGGAATCGCTCCCGGCTTTTACTACGAACATTTGCCACACAAACCAAGCTGGAATTTCCTGGAAATCTATAGCTAAAATCCGCGCAAAAGCTGGAAAAAGCTGGAATTTTTTTTGCGCCCCTTACACAGTGTATTTGGCCAAAAACCGCCATTCCATGCAAATTTCGCGGTTTTTAGCCCTGCACAGAAAAAACCATAAAAACCACTAAAAACACCCAAAAACCTCCGAAAAACACAGATTTTTTAAGGTATTTTGGCAAAAATAAGCAAGTGGCAGAGGCAGCAAATCGGCGGCTACGCCGTTTCCCAGGCCGGCCAATTTCACCCGGTTTTTCCAACATTTCTATAAATTAAACCTGGACAAAACTACCCCTACTAACATGGGCAAAATAGCAATACTCAGCCCCCCCCAAAAACCAAAAAAAGCCGGAAGTTCCCTCCCGGCTTTCGAATAAAGAAGCTAATCCATAGATGTAACTGTTCACCAATTTCCTAAATTTTCCTGCCTGCCACTTTTTGCAGCTGGCTCGCCGTTGGTAGCGGCGAAGTTGTGATGAGGTCGGTTAAGCTGAGCAGGCCGTTTTCGTAACCCGCCCGGTCAGGCCTCAACGCCTGGCATTGCGAAAGATACATCGCTACAAATCCTTAAACCAATCGCTTTTACGCGGAAATATAAAACAACGCAATTACATTAGTGGTGGCACGATATTGACACCATGATGAAATTTGGAATTACCTGATTATAAGGAATGTAGCAGCGTTCACGGTGTTCACACCGCGCTGCGTGAACACTTTACAGGCTATTTGGCTGTTTGCCGCCCGTGTACAAAAACAAAAAGAGGTCGTATCAAAATCAACTTGCCCGGTTAGCAATTGTGATTTGATACAACCTCTTCAAATAAAAGAAGATAATACTTAGATATACCTGTTAACCAAGTTCTCCAGGTATTCCTGCCTGCCGCTTTTGGCGGCTGGTTCGCCGTTGCTGGCGGCGTAGTTACGCAGGTCTGCTAAGCTTAGCAGGCCGTTTTCGTAATCTTTACCTGCTCCGCTGTCGAAAGAGGCGTAGCGGTCGGTACGTATCTTTTTGTAGTCCGATTTTTGGAGGATGTTATCGGCAATGACAAGTGCGCGTGCAAATACGTCCATACCACCTACGTGTGCGTAGAACAAGTCTGCAGGGTCGGTAGAGTTACGGCGTATCTTAGCGTCGAAGTTGATACCGCCGCCTGCGAAACCACCGGCTTCCAGGATAATCAGCATATACTCAGCCACCTCGTTGATATCATTCGGGAACTGGTCGGTATCCCAACCGTTCTGCGTATCGCCGCGGTTAGCATCTATCGAACCCAGCAGGCCGCTATCGGCAGCTACCTGCAACTCGTGCTGGAAGGTATGGCCCGCCAAAGTAGCGTGGTTTACTTCCAGGTTCAGCTTAAAGTCGCCCAGCAAGTCGTATTTCTGCAAAAAGCCAAACACGGTTGCCGCATCAAAATCGTACTGGTGCTTGGTTGGCTCGCATGGCTTAGGCTCTATAAAGAAAGTGCCGGTAAAGCCCTGCGCACGGGCGTAATCTTTAGCCGTATGCAGGAATTTGGCCAAGTGCTCCTGCTCGCGTTTCATATCGGTGTTCAGCAGGCTCATGTAACCTTCACGGCCACCCCAGAACACGTAGTTCTCGCCGCCCAGGGCAATCGTAGCATCGATAGCGCCTTTAACCTGTGCACCGGCATGCGCCAGCACGTGGAAATCGGGGTTGGTAGATGCGCCGTTCATATAGCGCGAGTGGCTGAATACGTTGGCAGTACCCCAAAGCAATTTAACGCCGCTGGCGGCTTGTTTTTGCTTGGCGTATTCAACTAGTGCCTGCAGGCGTTTCTCGTTGTCGGCGACATCGTTGGTATAATCAACCACGTCGATATCGTGGAAACAGTAGTAAGGCAAATTCATCTTGGTGATGAACTCGAAGGCTGCATCCATTTTATCCTTGGCGCGCTCTACGGCATCGGCCTTGGCATCCCATGGGAAAATGTGCGTTGCACCACCAAACGGATCGGCACCGCTGCCGTTGAACGAGTGCCAGTAAGAGCAGGCAAAGCGCAGGTGGTCCTTCATGGTTTTGCCGGCCACTACCCTATCCGCATCGTACCAGCGGAAAGCCAACGGGTTATCAGATTCCGGGCCTTCGTACTTTATCTGGCCTAACCCTTTAAAAAATTCTTTTTCTCCGGTTACAATTGACATAGCTTATGATTTTATATTTTATTGGTTTGATTATATACTTGCTAAATGCTGGCCGAGGATGCCCCTCCAGCTTTGATAAACTTCCTCGAAAGCGGCGTTTACCGGCTCGATGCGTTGGATAGGCTTCGCGTTGCTGAAGGCTTCCTCGGGCGAGAATATCTCCGCCCCGATGCCTGCGCCAAGGGCCGCCCCGATGCTGCCATCGTTGTTATACAGCTCTACAGGCACGCTTGTGGCATCCACAAAGTTCTGGGCGAACAGGCCGCTGAGGAAAAGGTTGCTTTTGCCCGCCCGTATTACGGTAGGGTTCATGCCGTTCTCGCGCATGATATCCAGGCCGTACCTGAACGCGCAGGCAATACCCTCCTGCGCCGCCCTAAAGATATGAGCGGGCGTATGTAAATTAAGGTCGATACCGTGCAAATGCGCCCCTACCTGTTTGTTGCTCAGCATGCGCTCGGCACCATTGCCGAATGGCATAATGCGCAGACCGCCGCTGCCTAAAGGCGCGTTTTCAGCCTCCTGGTTTATCGCCTGGTAGCTCAGGGTTGGCGCTACGGCGCTACGTATCCAGCGGTACAAGCTGCCGGTACCGTTGATGCAGAGCAGCACGCCGAGGCGTTTGCTATCGCTTGCATAATTTACGTGGGCAAAGGTATTTACGCGTGATTGCGGGTCGTAAGCCAACTGGTCGCTCACGCCGTAGATAACACCTGAGGTGCCTGCTGTTGCGGCCACCTCGCCGGGTTTCAATACGTTTAGAGAGAGGGCGTTGTTGGGCTGGTCGCCCGCTTTATAGGTTACCGGTACGCCGGGGTTTAGCAGCAAGGCGGATGCTACATTTGCGCTTACCCGACCATGGGCCGAAAACACGGGTTTTACTACCGGGAACAGGCTATCGCTGAAGCCGAAATAGTCGATGATATCTTTAGAGAGGCCGTTGAACTGGAAATCGAAGAAGATACCTTCGGATAATGCGGAAGCCGAGGTGGTAATCTCGCCCGTCAGCTTCATGGCGATGTAGTCGCCGGGCAGCATGATCTTATCTATTCGACTGTATATTTCCGGCTCGTTCTGCTTTACCCAAGCCAGTTTTGATGCGGTAAAGTTGCCCGGAGAATTGAGCATGTGCGATAAGCAGGCCTCGTGGCCGATATCTTCGAATGCTTTATCGCCGATGGCTACGGCGCGGCTATCGCACCAAATAATGCTGTTGCGCAGCACGTTCTGGTCCTTATCTACCAATACCAGCCCATGCATCTGGTAGGCAATGCCTATCGCAGCAATGTCCTTTGGATTGTAGCCCCCTTTTTGGTGGCAGATGGCAATAGCACGCTGGGTTTGCTCCCACCACTCGGCAGGAGATTGCTCGGCCCAGCCGGTCTGGAGCGAAATAATGGGTGCTTCCTGCTCGGGATAATGCGCCGATGCAAGCATTTGCTGTGTATCCACATCAACAATACTTACCTTAACCGACGAGGTTCCCAAATCGATACCTAACAATAGCATAAATAGTAGCTGTTTTTGGTTATAATTGTAAAAACGAAATTAAGTTAAATTCTGCTAATTGCAATCGATTGTTTAATTTATTTCACAATTTTATTATCCACTATGAAATCAAGGAAAAGGACTACTATTTACGATATCGCCGAGAAGCTAAACCTCAACCCTTCATCCGTATCGCGGGCACTCAATAATAGTAGTTCTGTTAACGATGCTACCAAGAAACTCATCCTAAAAACGGCCAAAGAGCTTAACTATACCCGCAATACCCTGGCATCCAACCTGCGCAAGGGTCACTCTAAAACCATCGGGGTGGTAGTGCCGCGCATCAACCAGAATTTTTTCTCAAATGTTATAGCGGGCATTGAGGAAGCCACTTATAAACAAGGGTACAACCTTATCATCTGCCAAAGTAACGAGTTGTACGAGAAAGAGGTGCAGTGCGTAAACACGCTGATAAACCAGCATGTAGATTGCATCGTTATATCCATCTCCGTGGAGACTACCGATCATAAGCACTTGCAAAACATCATCGACCATAATATCCAGCTCATCCAGTTCGACCGTGTGGCCGATGAACTGGAGACCCTGAAAGTAACCAATGATAACGAGCAATCGTCCTTCGAGGCGGTTGACCATATGATAAAACAAGGCTACAACCGCATAGCCTTGCTGGAAGGGCCGCAGAAGCTCAACATCTTCAAACAGCGTAAAAACGGCTACCTGCGCGCCCTGGCCGAAAACGGCCTGCCCGTGTTGGATGAACTGATGGTACAAAACGCATGGACCAAAGAGCTCAGCGCCACCGCCACCCGCGACTTACTGAGCCTGCCCCACCCCCCTGATGCCATATTCGCCTCCACGTCGGACTTCTCGGCCCTTGGTGTGTTGGAAGTAGCCACCGCCATGAACATCAAAGTGCCTGCCGAGCTGGGCGTATGCGGCTATTCTAACGAAGCTTTTACGGAAATAACCAGCCCATCCATCACCACTATAGATCAGTTTAGCCTCTACATGGGTAAAACGGTTGCCAACCTATACTTCCAGGAAATGGAGAACACGGATACCGTGGTGGTGCCGAAAGTTATCAGCATCAAGCCTAAACTGATCATACGGTCTTCGACGCAGAAAGGGTAACGCACGCCGTCATCCTGCCTTTTCTACTTGCCTAAAACTCCTAAAATTTGCTAAAATGCATTAAAAAAAGGGAGCTTTTTCCGAGTTTTTTCGGTGTTTTTCTGTGCTTTTCTTTGGTTTTTGCGGGAATTCAAAGGCCAAATTTGCATCGCATGGCAAGTTACGCCTGTCAACATTCCCCGATTTCGACAAAACGGTGTAAATTATAATTTATTTTAGCAATCGATTGCATTAACAAAATAAATATTTCACATTTGTATTAGTATTTGATTTATACGCTAATAGCTATTCTTGTGAGATTGGATAGTTGATTAATAGAGGCTGTATCATACCCATGGCACAGCCTCTTTCTATTTCCCGCCCGCCATCGGGCTCGGCATGCCGCAATCTTGTTAAAAAAAACGGTCAGCGTTTGCACGCTGACCGTCTCCTACTATATATAATATACAAACTCTCCTGTTACCTCAAGGAATTGATGTAGCCTGCAATCTTATATGCTTCATCTTTTGTTACTTGCGGCATCGGCGGCATCTCGGTTGAGTAGCCCGGCCAGTGCTGCGGCTGTGGGTTATGTATCAGTGAGTATATCGTTGCGGCGGAATACTTGCGTTTGGCAATCTCCACAAATGGCGGGCCTATCTGCCTTTTGGTTGGGTTATGGCAGGATAAGCAGGTATTTTTGGTAAGCAAGCCTTCCACCTCTTTATAGGTAGGTGCTTTAACGCTGGTGGTTTTTAATGTTGCAGGAGCGCCTTTTACCGGTGTTGCTGCCTTTTTAGTTGTTGGTGCAGTAACGGGTGCTAATGCAGAGTTTTTGGTGCTCACATCGCTCATCGAAAGTTTATCACCATCAGGTATCTGGTTGAGGGTGTAGTAAGCTACCGGGTGTACCAGCGAGTAGAAACCGGTTGCCGACCTGATACCATCCAGCGTGAGGGTGTGGATATAGTACTGGCGCAGATTCTGTACAATGATGCGCGCCTTTAAACCATCGGCAGAAACTTTCACGCCCGATATCTTCATTTTTTGGACGTTTACCGGCGGCGAGCCATAAACCGGGTGGTATTTGTAGATGAAGCTTTCGGCATTGTAAGATGCCAGGTCCTCGGCCGATTTACGGTCCACAGGCGAGGTAAACTCTACCTCGAAACCATCGGGCATTGCCCTTACGGCTTTCATCTCGAAAGGTGTTTTGTTGTTATATACCAATCGCTCCAGGCCCTCGTTGGCATCGCCTGCCGAGCCCCAGCCACGGTTGGTTTCGCCTACGAACAGCGAGCCATCGGTACCCCATTCCAGCCTAAGCACGCCCGAGCGGAAGCCCTTACGGAATAGGAAGGCCGCGCCTTGCTCCTGCCCTTTTACGGTCTCCAGGAATATACGCGAGATGATGCTCATCCCCTGGTCGCCTGCCAAAATCTGACCGGCAAAGGGACCGAAGGTGTTAGCCGGTATCTTCACCGGTTCTGATGAAGAGATACCCAAAATACCATATGGCAGCCAAACCGAAGGCAATTTCAGTTCGGGGAACACCTTTTTCATATCGAATAGGGTCTTGAACTCTTCGTTCACCCTGTTCTCCGGCTTGATGTAATGGCCCTGAGCATCCTTTATACGGCGTTCGTTTATCTGCGAGTAGAAAAAATCAGACTGTAATTTAACCGGCGAGTTTGGCAGGCTGGTCCACCGTAAGCTGGCGGGGTGACCCATAAAATCGCCTTTGTTTATTTTCCATAAACCGCCCGATCCAACCCAGTCGCCCTGGTTCTCGGTATAATATAAGGTACTATCTATAGCGCCTATACCTGCAGGCGAGCGGAAACCCGCCGCCCATGGCGTCATTTTGCCACCTTCGGTAATATTCATGGCCCAGCCACGCATCGGTACGCGGCTCTCGGCACGCCACCATTCCTCATCGCCGAAGGCCACGTTGGCCGTCACCATAAAGGTACCGTCCTTCATAATCTTAGGGCCAAAGCTGTACTCGTGATAGTGCCCGCTCAAAGGCCAGGCGTAAACGGTTTCATATACGTCGGCTTTGCCATCCTGGTCTTTGTCTACCAGTTTTGTCAGTTCGCCGCGCTGCGCCACGTATAGCGCGCCGTTTTTATAGGCAATGCCCAATATCTCGTGCAAGCCGTACGCAAACCTGCGCCAGTAGGGTTTTGCACTGGTAGGGTTCTCTACCACGTACACCTCTCCCCTCCGGGTGCTAAGGGCCAAATCGCCGTTGGGCAGAGTGACCAAACCGCCTACTTCCAGTATCGGGCCCTCGGGTACGCGTACCTTGCTAATCTTGAAAAAATCTTCCTCTTTGGGCGTTTCCTGGGCAAATGCTGTTGTAATGCTTAAGCTTATTGCCAGTGCCAGTATCGTTTTAAATGTATATTTCATTGCAAAAAGGCTTAAAATAAGATGGTATAATTCAACTTGCTGCCAATGGCTACTATCAGTTCTTTCTTGCCGTCGGCATCCCTTATTACAGGTTTCGCGCTGCCATCGGCAAGCTGCAGGTAGTAGGCTTTATCGCCTACCAGGTACAGGCCGTTGCCCAGGTCCTCTATGTTGCTATCCTTTGCCAGCAAAAAGTACAGGCCCTCCGCGGGTGTCTCCAGGCTAATTGTCCTGCTGATGCCCTTGCCGTCTGCCGTAATCTTCAAATCATCGGTAACCAGGTTGCCGTAGATGCGGTATTTAAATGCCGGCCTTTCCTCGCTATCCAACACGTAGCCCTTGGTAAAGAAACCTGTGCCTGCGGTATCGGCCACCCATTTATCCTGCGCGTTTGCCAGTTTAGCTATGGCCAATACGGGTTTCGCGGTAAAATGCGTAACGCTGCCTAAAGCAAGCGATGTGCCGTTGCCGCGTCCATCGAACATCGGCGTAGCGTCTATGAAATCGCCGTGCCATCCCTGCAGCAGGGTGCCATTATCCAGATCGTAGCTGTACGCGGTTTTCTCCGGCCCGCCTACCGATATCGCGTGTACAGAACGTACGTTGCCGATATCTACAAAGCTGCGTAGCATGTTGTTGCTTGTCGCGTGGATGTATATAGGGTCGGGTTTGTCGTCCTGACCGATTTTCGGGATCTCTGTTAGCGGCCTGATAGAGATATTCTTGAATGCTACCGAGCCGTGGTCGCCCTGCAGGCGCAACGGACCTACCGCTTTCTCAGGACCAGCAGCGCCACGGGTTGCGCCAAACAACTCTACGTTTTCGTGTATTGCCACCCCGTTCAGCACTATGCTGATGATTTTTGCGTTAGCGGTCTTTTTCCCGGCGGCATCGAATTTTGGCGCCTGAAAGATAATTTTGATATGCTGCCATAAGCCAGGTGCTTTGCTGGTGTTCTGACGTGGGGCAACGCCGCCGTAGCCTTTATCGGCTTCGGGTTTGCTATCGTCCCAACGCTGGTAAATGCCACCGTTGTTGTGCGATGTAGCGTTACGCAGGCCCCAGGCATCGTCTATCTGTATTTCGTAGTTGCCTTGCAGGTAAATGCCCGAGTTGGCGCCTTTGGCTGTAAGGTAGTCTAGTTCAACAGCAACATCGCCATATTCGTTGATGGTGTAAAGGTCGGCACCGGCTTTTTTTTCGGTAGACTGGTTAACCAGTATGCCATCGCCTTTGGCAGTCTTTAAAACGTTTTCGGCATTCAGATCGGCAAATACGTTGCCCGCTACCGACCAGGAGGCCGCCGGGTTTTTAAAGGCAGATAAATCTTTTAGATTTACCTGCTGGCCTGCGCATAGCAATGTACCGCAAAACCAGAACGTAGCCGCAAGGCCCGCCTTCGAAAAGTTAAGGTTCATGTATATTTATTAAATGTTGTTTCGTTTTTTCGCCTGCCGGGATAGATACCGTGCGGCGCTGGTAACAGTGCGAAGATATAAATACTACCCGAAAATATAAGGCTCCGACATTATTATTTCAATATTGCTAAAACGATTTTTAAAGGTGTAAACTATATTGCTATAAATCTACTATCAATAGGGTATTTACTTTGCCGAAATCAAACCAAAGCGGGCTGTTTAAATAGCCACGTGGTCGTGTCCGCGTTGCGAGTGGACTCATCCCCCGCCCCTTCTCCCCCGCCGGTTCAAGCGTCCCGTGGCCGTTGCACAACTCGACCAAGAGGAAGCGGATAGTATTTTATGGGTATTTGAGCCGCTGAGATTAGGATATAGGCGAAACATGCCTTCGTTGATTTTTGAATATCCAAACCTCAGAGAGTTGGTCGGCATTTTTTTGAACTTAATGATCTACTCCATTAGTTGTGCAACAGCCACGCCCCGCTTGAATCAAAGCAAATGTAAGCGTCCCGCTTACAGCAACACTTTTGCAATGTCAGAAAACATTTGCATATTACCATGCAGCGCCACACCTTGACGATGTTAGCAGGATGCCGGCTGATAGGTGGGTTCGGCACAAGATTAATAATGTGGCAGCGGAGAGCCTGAAAAATCCGCTAAAAAACATTTCGTTACGTCAGCGGGACGCTGACATGTGTGTAGGGTCAGTGATATACACATAGGCGATGTAGGTGATTTTATTGTCGGCAATACAAGTGTCGGCGCGACTATTTATTTTGCAGCAAGACTTCTTTATCAAGTAACACACAAATACAATGTTAAGTATTTATTATAAAATCTGGGTTGATGCGATAGTATTTGAACAGACAAAAAATGGACAAAGAAGGAATTGGAAAATCTATACTCTTTTGCCAATGTCAATGTTTCAATCTATAAATTTATTGACGATTTTTTTTGTGGTTAGCGGTTTAACTAATAAGGATATACCGATTTTTCTTGAAATATCGATTTTTCCTGCTAAGTATATGAATTCATTTTTATCGTTTTCAATTAGTCTATATTTTCCTTTTATTCTTCTGAACTATTTTCTAATATTCAGTAATCATAAATATGAATATTTATTAAAAAAATACAAATATCACAATGGAAAATTCTATACGTCATATTTTTTACTGACAATTGGCATTTTTATCATTCCAATAATTATTGGAATAATTCTCGGGAAATAGTACCCCCCCGCTTGACCCAAAGCAAATATAAGCGTCCCGCTTACAGCAACTCTTTTGCAATGTCAGGGAACATTCGCTATTTATTACCATGCAACACAACGCCTCAACCGACGAACTTTAATCGTCACCCTAACTTTAATAGATTGGATAGCAGCTCCGGTTCGTGGGTTCGGCACATAAGTACCGTTATAGCAGCGCGAGCCCTGAAAGTTCGCTACAGATTATTTGGTGATGTTGGCAGGGTGCCGGCTGGTAAGTGGGTTTCGGCACAAGATTAATGATATAGCAGCCGAGAGCCTGGGAAAAAACATTTCGTTACGTCAGCGGGACGCAGACATATGTATAGGTTCAAGCGAGACGCTTAAACCGGCGAGAGCCCTGCGCCACGAGGACATTAACGCCCGGCGTATCCGCCCTGCAAGCTGCCGCAGGGTCCTTTTTCAAAGAGACCCTGCGGAAACTCCAAAAACAAGTTCAGGATGACGTCTGTAATGTTTCGAACATGGTTGATTTAAGGTATTGTCGCCCCCACTCAATTCCCAAAATCCAGCCACAGCGTTCCGTTTACCGGCTTGCCATCGGCATGATATTTCTGGCTTTGCGGCCCCATTACTTCGGCTTGCTGAAATTTGGTACCTATGGGGCTTATCGCTTTTAAAAAGCCGATGCTGCCTGCCGGGAATTTGGGTTCAACAGGGTCACCTTTCGGCGGGTCTTTTTCCCGTGCGGGGCGCAGCATCTGCAGATACGTATCCTTATCGTTGGTATAAACCGTAAAAGGCGATTGCTTATTTTCGATGGTTACCCAGTTTACCTCGGCATGGTAGCCTTTAAACTCGGGATAGCCCGGCGTTTCGCCCGTGACAGCATTGTTATATGCCTTGTGCCATACGCCGAATTGCTGGCCTTTCAGCCTGTTTTTCCAAACACGGTAAGGGCCGCGACCCAGCCATTTCATGCCGGTAATCTTTTCTTCGGGATAATTGAAGGTGATGCCCATGAAGTCCACGTCGCCCTGCTGCGTATATTGGTATTCGAGTTTGGCGGGATGGCCAGCGCTGAAAGTCCATTTTATGTGTAGCGACGCATCACCCTGATAGTCTGCCTCAATGATGTATCCTTTGTTATCGGCCCTGCCGGCAAACTGTTTTAAGCTTGTATTTACGCCCGCCAAAACCGGCCCGCCCGATAAGGAAACCGTGCCCGAAGGCTTCAGCACCTTTTGCAGATAGCCGGTGGTTTTGCTGAAGTAGTAGCTGATGCTGCCACTCTTTACGACGAGTACGCTATCGGTTTCGGTGGCCGATACGGCATTTACCGCCAATGGCTTAGCGAGCATAGGCGCAGCAGGCGCATGGATGGCCCAGCTCCAGGTAAATATTTCCTTTTTATCGGGCCCGTATGCGGTCAGATATAAGGCATCTTGTTTTTGCCAGCCCGCAGGCAGGCTTAAACTAATCAGGCCCTTTTGGCCGGGCTTTAAATTAGGCACGGCTGGGATGCCCGACGCGATTACCTGTGCTGTAGTATTAGCTGCTTTAGCCGATGGCAATTTCACCAGCTTCCATTTAAAAGTACATTGATTAAAATTGGTGAAAGCGTAGCGGTTCTCCACCGGTATCTTTCCATTGAAACCGCCATCGATTGGCAGCGGGTTGATATACACCGGCGACCATATCTCTTTAATGGTGTAAAAGCTCGCTTCCTTTTCGCGGTGCGGGCCAACGATGCCGTCCGGCGCGTGGTTACCGTCAGAATCGTACGCGCCGTTTTTATCGGTACGGATGATGGCTTCATCAAGGAAAGCCCAGATGAAACCGCCCCCACCGTGCGGATGCTTCATTATCGCCCCCCAGAAATCGTCGAGTGCTGCCCCCGCCCCACCATCGTACAGCGCGTGCATAAATTCCGTCGGGAAAAACACTTCCTTACCATTTGCTGCGGCATTTAACATGTAATTATAATCGGGGTAATGCTTGGTATCGGTGCCGTTGAATTTTTCCCAGGGATGCAATACGGTGCGTTTCTGCGGATCGTACAGGGCGTAGTCGTTATCCAGCCCACGGTTCCAACCGCCCTCGTTGCCGTTATCCCAAAAGATAATAGAGGGGTGGTTAACATCGCGCAGCACCAGTTCTTTCACCAGCTTATGGCCAACAATGGTATCGTATTTGGCCTGCCAGCCGGTAAGCTCGTCAAGCACATAGAGGCCCAGCGAATCGCATACGTCGAGAAATTCATGGTCGGGCGGGTAGTGCGACATACGCACCGCGTTCATGTTCATCTCCTTCATCAGCCGGGCATCTAACAGGTGGATGGCCTTGCTCAGCGTGCGCCCGCTTTCGGGCCAAAAGCTATGGCGGTTGCTGCCTTTTATAATCACCCTGGCTCCGTTTACGTAAAGCCCATCGTTAACCCTTACCTCCACCGTACGGAAGCCGAATTTCTGTTTGATGCGATGGATTATGCCACCTTTACTTTGGATGCTCAGCACCACCTGGTATAAATTGGGGAACTCCGCGCTCCATAACAAAGGTTTATTAAAGCTGCCTTTTAGCTGGATACTATCAACACCAGTAATGGCATTTACCGATATGGGCTTCCCTACGTTTTGGCCTTTAAGGGTTTGCACCTGCGCCGTAATCGTTTCATCGCCTTTTAAATTGCGGGCGAAGGCATTCAGCAGGAACGAGCCATCGGCTTTGGCGTCAATAGAGGTGCGGGCGATGAACCGTTCGGGCACTATCTCCAGGTAAACCGGCCGGTAAATGCCGCCCAATACCCAAAAATCGCTGTTGCGGCGCTCGGCATCATTCACTGACGAATTTGCGGAAGTTTTATCTACCGTAACTTCCAACAGGTTTTTGCCCGTAGGTTTAAGCAAACTTGTAATATCATATTTAAAGCGATAAAAAGCACCCTGGTGGATGGGGCCGGCAAGTTGACCGTTTATGGTCACTTTGGTATCCGTCATCGAGCCCTCGAAAACGATGAACACCTTTTTACCCGTAAAACCAACCGAAGGAAATTCATATTTATACAGGCCCTGCTCATTCGCTTTTACCTTATCATGCCCATAATTATACGTACCGAAGCCCTGCTGCTCCCAGTTGGAGGGCACGGGTATCCTTGTCCAGTTGCCGCTTTTGCGGCCACCTGTGCAGTAAAAATCCCATGCTATGGTATGGTCCTTATCGGTACCGGAGAGGTATTTGATAACCGTTTCCTGCGAAAAGGCGTTGAGGCATACAGTAAGCAATATAAATTGCAGCAATATTTTTTTCATATAGGTATTGGCCGTAGCGGTTTTAATGGAATTAGCGCAAGATAAATCAGTCGCTCCCAATTAAGTAAATGAACATCAAATTAAAACTACGCAATCGTTGCCACAATACATTGCACACTGACTGTGAATCCAAAATGCGGGTTTTCATAGGACGGTAACCATCCGTCTAATTTAATCAAAATCGATTGGAAAAATTATGCAAAAACGGCTATATTTGCGCCCCACCCAGGAGAGGTGTCAGAGTGATCGAATGTGCCTGATTCGAAATCAGGTGTACTGTTACAGGTACCGGGGGTTTGAATCCCTCCCTCTCCGCAATTTATATATCAAACGATTCAAAAAGAGGCTGTATCATAAATCATGATCAGCCGCTTTTTTGTTTTTAGGAAAGTTTGATATCCACTTTTTTTCCTGTTTTAGCAGCAAGGAATATTGCATCAATAATCTTCATATCTTTTACCCCTTCTTCGCCATCTACCGGTACAACTGGTCTCTTGTCATCAAATATGATGCCCGCGAATTCGTCCATTTGTACGGTTTGGTGGGTGGTAACAGGTTGGGTAAGTTCGCCTTTATGGGTACGCCCCTGTATGGGGCCATAGCTTGTGGAAGGCTGCATTTCCGCGAAGCCTTTGTCGCCGTCGAGGAAAAAACGGTCGAGGTTGTTCATGTTATAGGTTGACAGGCACGATGCTACAGCGCCGCTCGGAAAGCCAAACTGGAACTGAATGGTTTCATCAACGCCTTCTTTAAATTTCCCGTGATCGGTTTTAGTTTCCTGGGCGGTAACCCATATCGGCTCCTCGCCGGTCATATAACGCGAACCGTTAATGGCGTAAATGCCAATATCCATCATAGCGCCGCCGCCGGCCAGCTGCTTATTTAATCGCCATTGAGTAGGGTCGCCGATGGTAAAGCCGCATTGCCCCTGAAAAAATTTGATCTTGCCAAACTCACCGGCTTGCCTCATCCGGATAACCTCCAGCGTTTTGGGTTCAAAGTGCATACGGTAACCAACCAACAGCTTTATACCTGCCTTTTTACAGGCATCAACCATTTCCTGCCCCTGCTGGGCATTTACCGACATTGGTTTTTCGCATATGGCGTGTTTGCCGGCTTTGGCTACACGTATTACCTGATCGTGATGCAAGCCATTGGGAGTTATTACATATACCGCGTCAATATCCGGGTTGTTTTTAATGTTATCAAAGTTTTCATAATTGTAACAGTTCTTCTCGGCGATACCATATTTGCTTTGCCAGGCTTTAACTTTTGATGGCGTGCCACTTATTACACCAACCAGTTTTGCTTTTGTACATGATTGCATGGCTTCGGCAACACGGGTACCATAGCTGCCAAGTCCCATAATAGCTACACGCAGTACTTTGCCATCATAAGTTTTTTCGTTGTTGTCTGTGCTGTTTGCCCACCCCGAAAGCGGTGCCAGGTGTAGGGCCAAAGCCGATACACCCAATTTTTGTAAAAAATTCCGACGTGAATTCATAGCTAAGTTTTTTGGTTTTGAATGTAATCTACACATTTCTTCAGGAATACTTAATTTCCGGTAATATTTTTTGTAATGTGTTGTAAAACGAACGTTCTTTTTATCAAAACCGAACAATTAAATCGGGGAATTTGTTTATAAGCAATTGATTTTTAATTGTTTAAATATATATGAAATCGGTTTTAGTTTGTTTGGCGCACACCTGTCCACTGCAATGCGTAAACAACCAGAAGCAGCAAGAATATCAAGGCCGTGCACGCTGAAAGCAGCTGCACGCTTGTAGCGTTGACGTTCTTGCTGCGGTGCTATCTTAATACCCTCTGATAGTACCGTAAACTCCGTATGATTGATCTCTAATGTCATACAGTGGGCGGAGTGAGTAAATTCTCCCCGCATCAGCTAAATGAAATAGGTTGTTATCGGATACTGACAGGTTTTTCAAGATCTCTTCCTTTGTTCCTTTTAAAATAACCTCAGATGCGGTTTCAAATGCCAGGAGATTGGGGCCGTAAAATATGGCCACTACTTTTGGATCATCAGGCATAGCCTTGATATAAAAATTGTAGTGGAAAATCAGTTTTACTTTTTCATTGTTCTTCCATTTACGATTTATACTGTAATAGGATGAAGGCGAAACATTTGCATCCAGCTTTTGGCCATTGACGTATATATCTACTTTTCCTGCCCAGGCGGGAATTAAAAAGTTAAGATTAAAAACCACCTCTTTCTTTGCTGAAACAGTAAATTCTACCGTGGAGTCTGCGGGGAAATTGCCTTGTTGCTCTAATACTATACCTTTTTCAATCCATGCAACTTTGGAGGGAATGTACAGGTTGACCCACAAATCAGAATGGCCATGAAAATAAATTCCTGAATTTAATAAAGCAAATGCCTCTATGCTGGTGCCGTTGCAGCAGCGAAAATCATTCTCTTTTAAAAAAGCCTTAACTCTGGGAGAACCAAGCGGTAAATGATAAACATTAGCTCCTGTGTGGGAATTTTGTGTTGGCAACACTGCATTGTAAAATGTATTCATGTACTCGTTAGCATAGATCGGATTGGCTGTCCATGAAAAAAGCGTTGAAGTGAGTTTCTGCGTATTGTGTGATACACATGATTCTGCAATCTCATTTGTCATCGTATTGCTAAGATGGTCGGGCACGCCCCAATGTTCTGCAGTGAGCGATGTGGGTGTGACAACATTAGGCCGTGGCCCGCTGCTTGATCCGTTTGCGTAGGCGTGATGGTTAATAAGCATATCCCAGAAATTCACTACAGCATCATGGTATAAATTTTCCTGCGTAATGGAATATCGCTGAGCAAATCCATTGACCAATACTAAATGTGTATTGGAGTGCAACCCATTCAAAATATCTTCGTTCTTTGACAGAGGAACGGCAAACCAATCACGGTCGAATATTTTCGCTAGTGCCAGATGCTTAGGGTCTTTTGAAATTTTATAGAGTTTATATAAAACATCGTTCATTGCACCGGCTTCGTTTGCAGGATTCGCCCCTGGGGTGTAAAGTACCTTTTCAATGGTTTCCTTATCAAGCCTGGACATTCTGTTATTGACATAAGCCGCCATTTCTACGACCATCCCATATGCCTTTTTGTTTTTGGTACGTACAAAAACATCCAGCAGCCCCTGCATTATCTTGTGATAAGTGTAATACGGTGCCCATACACCACCATACTTTTTTTCCAGTGTGTCAAATTCGCTTTCCGGAAATGCGCTTAAGTAACCGTTGCCCAAAGCTTGCTGGCATTTGTATAATTCATCTACCATGTAACTAAGCCGCCTGCTTAATAATGTATCCTGATACTTTTCTACCAATAACGAAACGGCGGAAAGATAGTGGCCGGTGAAATGTCCTCTCAATCCAATATCCGGGGCTTCCCAGCCTTCAAGAGGCTTGGCGTTAGAGGGCAGTTTTGCATTTACCCTAAAATTGTGCAATAACCTGTCGGGGTCAAGAGATTTAACATACCTTGTGTTCAAGTCTTCCCTTTGTTTTATCCATGACGGTTTTAATACAACCGAAACATCAGGGAAGGGCTGCGCTTTCCCGATGGCATTATTGACCTCCTGGCCAAATGTTTTTAAATAACCAAAAATGCATAATGTTACAACCGCTAATAATCTAATTTTCATCGCGAATTTTTAATTTGTTTTATAGGACAAATCAGCACCAATGAAGTGTCGCGTCTTCTAAGCATAATAACGGCAAGGTATATTTTTCTTTTTTTGCTCTTGTTAATTTAACAGACTTTATTTCCCCTGGGAAATGGAATCTGTTAAATGAAAAAAGTCAAAGTCTGCCGCCCCGCCTATGTTTTTCGTAGCATAATTAAACAAAGCAAAACGATAGCCCATAAAATGCGGGAAGGTATAGGCCATTTTTAATTGCGTGCCCAATGGTATCCACGTCTTCCCGTCAAGGCTGTAAAAAAAATCTGCCACGTCTTTTCTATTCGTAAAATTGCATTCCGCCTTAAAGTAAACTACCTTTTGGTTTAGGGGGATCTTTTGTGCTTCTTCGGGTTTTCCGGTGCTTGCATTGATCATTACGATAGCTTTGCTATCCCCTGTTATTTTTACGCCGGCCAACCCGTAATTTTTTTGCAGAAGGCCCAAACCCGCAAAATCGCCGTCTTTCATTTTAGAAATATCGAGCGAAACTGCACCGGAGCATACCGGGCCGATAGTGCGTTGTGTTAATGAATTTCGTGCCATCAGGAAATTGGTGTCGATCCTGCCGGTGCTGAGCCGTAAATACCCTTTACGCGCGGTAACAGACCACAAGCTATTATCCGGGTTATGGTTCCATTGCCAAACCGGTGGTAATGCCCGTTCGCGTTTTTTACGGGTAAAATCGTCTGAAGCGACGATGCCCGGGATCAAACCTTTACCGGCCGGCAGGTCGAGTGTATCGGTCACTTTGCCGTTAATGCCCAAAACGGGCCACCCATCCACCCACTTTACGGGTACCAAATAAGGAATGCGGCCCACCGAGCCATAATCGCGGAACAAGTAAGAATACCAGGCCCCATTTGGCGCCTGGACCAATCCTCCTTGCGCCACACCCAGATCCTGGAGGCCGATGCGTCCTTCGTAAGGGCCGGTGATCTTATCTGCCCGGTGTATGGTAACAGTGCGTACGTGGCCCGGTGGCCAGGTAATATTGAAAAGATAATATTTGCTGTTTATCTTAAACAACTGAGAGCCCTCCGGACCGAGGCCGGTGCCGCCCGAAGGCGAGTTTGCTTTTTCAATGATAATCTGGTCCGTCCCGCCTGGCATTGTGCCGGAAAGGTCACCCTTTAACTCAACCAGCCTTAGATCTCCGCTCCCGCCAATCATATACGCTTTTCCGTCATCATCAAAAAACAAGGAGTGGTCGCCCAGGTTGGGGGCAAATGACCTGGCTTTCCACGGACCTTTTTCGATATTTTTAGTACTGTAAATGTGCGTTTTATTGGTATTTGCAGAAAATGTGCTTACATAATAGGTGCCATTATGGAAACGGATTGAACTTGCCCAGGAACCCTCCCCATACATGTTTTTGCCATTGGTGAGGTTTGTTGCGTCAACATTTGCTAAAGTATCGTATGCATAACCCACCGTCTTCCAGGTTACCAGGTCGTTCGACTTCATGATCGGTACACCGGGGCTCATGTGCATGGTTGTGCTGCTCATGTAATAGCTATTGCCCACACGTTCTATCGATATGTCCGGTACATCTGCATAAATGATGGGGTTGGTGGCTTTTTGTGCATATAAATTAGGCACTATAAGGGTAATAATTAAGGCCGTCAGCCATAACCTGTAAATCGTACTTCTCATATCGACATCTGCTTTTCTGTCCTGGTAC
>NZ_JBFUEA010000028.1:0-48370 GCF_056404435.1 Mucilaginibacter sp. P2_D11 | reverse complement strand
CGTGGTAACGCCATCCTCCGCCGTTGCCTGTACAGCAATTAACGTTGATACCCCGCTAAGGGCAATCGTTATTGGTGTGCCGCTGGCTGCTATGTTGCCGTTTACCTTGAGGGTGGCATGTACATCTTCTGCTGTTGGCGTAAGCACTACGCTTGTCGCTGTGTTTGACACAGAAGTCTTGTAATTTTCATTGCCGCTACCTGTGGTGCCCGTGAGGTTTGCCCCTGAAACTTTTAACGATACATTCGCATTGCCCGATAGCGCACGGGTTACCACAATCGTATACGTTTTAGTGCTACCTCCTGCTGACGGCGTCACTGCCACCGTAACGGTATTGTCGCCGGTGGATAAAGCGATAGGGGCCGATGCCGCACCGCTGGCCACTGTTGCGCCGTTTACTTTTATAACCGCTGCAACATTGCTGGCCGTTGGCGTAAGTGTAATACTGCTTATTGTATTTTCAACAGAAATCGTATAGGATAAAACATCATTGCTAAACGCCGGGCTTAATGTACCGCTCCCGGGTACAAGGTTAGCCAAGTCTGTAGGGGTTGCAGCGGCCTGCAAGGTAAAACTAAGCACGCCCGACGGAGATGCCGTTACGGTACCTGCTGCAGACTTGGTTACCGTAACCGTTGCGCCGTTATAAGTTAAAGCATATTTTTGGTTAGGATCTAACCCGCAAAGCGTGTGAGTGCCCGCAACGGGGCCGGTATAAGCATACGATGCTACCGAAACCGGTGCCGGGTATTTGGCAATACTGGTGTTAAACAGTACTACTTCGGTATTGCCGTTTACGGTTATCAGGCTTCCTTCCATGTTGTTTTGCGTGGTAGCAATGGCCGTGGTTACCATTTCTGTAGCGGTTTTGGCGCCGGGTTGCATTACGGTTACGATATCCTGCTTAAGCGGGTTGTTGGGCACGCTTACTTCGGCGCGCCAGGTATTGGTGTTAAATGCATAATTAACGCCGCTTCCATAAACGTTATCGGGGTTATTGCTTTCGTCTACAGCAGCCACGTTTACCACGGCAGGGATAACCGTATGTATGAATAATTTTGAATTATCCAAAGTAGCGGTAACGTTATTACCGTTTACCACCGGCTGATTTAAAAAGTGCCAGCGTAAATGTTTTTTGTATTGCCCTGCAGCGTTGGTGCTGTTCTTTGCCTGGAAATTATCATAAGTTACAAATACGTTGGAGTTACGCAGGTACAAAAAAGAGCGGTAAAAATACCGGACGGACCGCTTGCTGGTGTCGGGATTATAATAGCTTATGTAGTACGCGCTGGTAAGGTCCGATCGGAAGTACGAGAATTGATCGTTTTGCTCCTGGTGAGTTGGCTCATCATATCCAAATGAAGTTTGGCCGCCAACGGTATGTGACGGATCAGGGTATGGTGGGTCGTAATCCGTGCCATCGTTTATGAATAATGTATTGCTTTGGCTGCTCCAATAAGAGTAGTTTGTAGACCCACTAATTCCGTTTCCGCCGCTTGCAGGCACCTCATTAGCACCTACTAATAGCAGATCATCCCCATCATGGCCGTCGCCGCGTACAATTTTAAAGTGGCCTGCATTGTTATGGTTATGCTGATCGTATGCGGCTACCCCCATCTCCAGCGCCGCCCAGGTTGCTCCAGTCGTCCAGTCAGAACGCATGTAAAACTTATTAAGATCTGTGTTAACCGGCACGGCGTTATAAGTATTAACGGTTGGAATAGGGTAATAAGGCTTGTAATTATAAGCCGCAGAGGCGCGTGTTTTGCTGTAAAGCATTTTCTCCCAGGTTGTTTCGAGGTATCCAACACTGTAAATCAACAAGTTTACCGGCTTAAGCGCAGTTTTATAAAAGTATTCTATGTTTGGCCCCTGTGGCGTGCCCTCTAATATAGCAGATAAACGCAACGGCAAGCCATAGGACGATACACAACCCAAAAAAGAGCCGTTATCATTAGCGTTATCGTACTGAAAGTTGCTGGGCGTATAAGCGTGTACCAAAGCCTCTGCCGTTTTGGTCATGAATGTTTTAAAGCTGGCGTCTGTTTGCATCAGGTCTTCCCCGGTACAGCTTTTTACCAGGTAATAGTAATCTATCAGGAAACTGGTTGAGGCACCTCCATAGCTCCAGCCCTGTACCGGTATCCCATCTCTTTGCGGGGCTGCCAGGATAGTTTTGGGGCCGAGGTATGATTTTGACGCACCCGATGGTAAGCCGCCTTTAACTGATTGCGTAAAATAATTGAGTGCAGTCTCTGCAGATGTTGTGGTATTCGGGTTTAAGCTACCCGGTGTACCTATAGCACGCTGACGGGCAAAATCAATCATCTTTTGCGACATCGGGTCATCGCTGCCAATGGCATAGCCCATATAGCCGGCACATATCAGGTGCCCAATAAAGTAGTTCCCGGTTGGGTCATCCTGCAGCTGGTTCAGTACGTAAGGTTTGGCGCTCATAAACGTGAACCAATCCTTCATTACGTTCAGCAGGGCAGCTTTGCGGGCAGCGCCCAGTTCATCATAACACCAATCGTAGATAACGGCTATGGTTTTACCCACATGGCGTGTGGCATAAGAACTATTGTATTGAAATATATTTGGCTGATAAGTGGTATTTGGCGGGTAATCGGCATAGCCTTTTATAATCACATCTGCCAGTGCCAACATTTTGTTAGAGTACGCGGTGGCATTTGCACCTGCATTATTGGTTTTGGTGAGTTGGTGCGCCATACCCAAAATAAGGGCTGCTTCTTCCCAGTTACTCCCGCAATAGGAATAAAACACATCGCCGGTATTGTAGTAAGCCGAGCTCCCTGCGTTAGCCGGGTTCCACGCTATAACAGTATGTGGTAAATATTTATTTGCAGCGGCTAAAAGGTTGGTCCAGTCGGCGCTGTTGCTGTTCTTCTTGGCAAACAGGGCCGCTTTGGTGGGCGCATCTAAAAATATGCGGGGGCGGCTGGCTACCACGGGTTGCTGTGCAAAGGCCGTTAGCCCCAATGTTAAATTCAAGAAACATATAAGGGCAAATTTGCAGCTAAACTTGTTTAACAGAAAGAGAAGTAATTCCTCCAGTTTGCGGCGTAGGTACTTTATCATAGGTGTGATTTTAAGGTGTTAAGTATTGTGTATCACCGTATGCTAATCTCCTCAACATTTAAAGCTACTGCTTACGGCTATAATTTGCACAAAGATACCTGTGCGTACGCTGGTGAAAAATCGTCTTTTAGGGTGATACCAGGCTTAGCCATCGCGATAGTGGCTGCTTCCAAAGCATTCGTATCACCCTAAAAGGTGATATTTTAATCACGGCTTTTTTGCTTGCTTTGAGGCGGCTTAAAACGCAGAATATTAGTAAGGGTTTTAGTGAATAATCACCAATGAAATCTGCGGGGCTAAAACATTATATTTTGTTACTTTAGGTGAAAGTATATGCTTTTATAAAACCTACACCGAATGCGACGTTTTTACGCCTTAATTTTACTGCTGTTTATAGTAACGCTTAGGCTGCAAGCACAAAACCCGGCCATTGATAGCCTAAAGAAAATCATCGCATTGCACAAGGGCGATGAAACTGAATGCATCAGCCTGAACCGATTGGCCTCGCAACTTACCCGGTACGATATGAACCAGGCGAAGTATCACCTCTTTAATGCTATCAGGCTGGGTACTAAAGTAAACAGCCCGCGTAGCCTTAGCGCATCGTACGCACAACTGGTTACTATCTATTATGGTACAGGGTTGCGAGACAGTGCCGAATATTATTTAAGTAAAGCAAAAGAGATAGCAGACAATGCCAATTCGGGCTCTAAAAATGATATCAGGGCAAAAATGAATTATTATAGTTCGGCGGGCTTGCTCTATAAAATGGAAGGCAATTATAATAAGGCCCAACCTAATTTTTTAAGCGCACTGGAATTGAGTAAAAAATTGGGGCAGGAACCCTCGGACCTTGAAGGCATCGCCGGGCAATCACTTAATGTTGGCAATACTTATGTAAACCTTGCCGACTATAAAAAAGCACTGGCCTACCACCTGAAGGCCTTGAAGCTTTTTTTACAAGTTAATAGCCAAAAGGGCGTATCGTTTTCCTACCAGGCCCTGGCCGAAGATTTTACCAAGCTGCAACTGTATGGCCAGGCGCTCCCCTATGCCTTACAAGCGCAAGCCCTCAAAAAAACAATAAACGATAAACGCGGGGCATCGTCGGCCAGTATTGGGCTGGCCATTATATACAGGGGATTAAAACGATATGAAGACGCACTTGTACAGTTTAATATAGCCCTGCAAGTATTAAAAGACATGAATTTGACTGCCGAGCAGGTAACCACCCTCACAGAAATTGGCAACACCTACGGCGAAATGAACAAGCCACAGGATGCCATTGCCTGGCTTACCAAAGCAAAGGTATTAGCTGCAAAAATGGGCGATACCGCTGCCGCCACCATTATTGATACCAAAATAAACTACTTGCAGGCCGGCACAAAGGCAAAAAAGCAATCGGAAGAGAAGCTGCTTACGGCTGTAAACACATCGATAAAAAGGGGGGATAAACAACAGGAGGTTGATAATTATAAATACCTGGCCAAATTTTATGCAGACGAAAAAGATTTTGAAAAGGCGCTGGCCTATAATGAGAGATACCACGCAGCCATAGATGCCATCCAAAACAACGAACTTACCCTTCAGATAAAAAAACTGGAAGAAAATTTCAACATCCAGCGCAAGGAACAGGAAATTGCCCTGCTGAAGAAAGACCAAAAGATAAACAAAACAAACCTGGAAAAGCAAACCACGCTGCGATATGCATACATCGTGGTGGGTGGCCTGCTCCTGCTCATCATCGCCATAGCGGCTTACCGCAACGGCACTATTCAAAAGGCGAAGGGCATCATAGAAATGGACGAGATGCGCATAGCCATTGCACGCGACCTTCACGATGATATCGGCTCGCGGCTTACTAATATCCAGTTCCTTACCGAGCTTTTCCGCCAGCCCATTACCGGGCCGAAGAGCGAGAAGGATTTCATCATAGATATACGGGAAGAGTTGCTGGCCTCTACCGAGGCACTCGACGAGATCGTATGGAATATGAAAACCAAACCCGACGACTATAGCACGCTGCAGGTGCGCATGATGCGCTACGCCGGAGATATATTCGACGACCATGACATCGAATACCGACTGGATATGGACGAGAAATTTGCCGATAACACCCTCTCGCACGAAAAGCAGCGCGACGTATTTTTGATGTATAAAGAAATACTGAACAATATCCGCAAGCATGCTGCCGCCAAAAACGTGACTATATCGCTTAAGGCCGATAAGGGGCAGATGCAGATAACCATCAAAGATGATGGCAGGGGTTTCGACCCGGATGCGGTAAAAAGCAAGGGCCGCAACGGCCTGCAGAACATTAAAACCCGTATAGAAAAATGGGGCGGCAAACTGACGATGCAATCAGATAATGGCACGCTGGTGAGCGTCACCATCCCGATAACCAAAAAAAACAAACCCTGGGGCGTAAAGCGTTTCCAAAGGGTATAACCTAAAAGAATATGGAACAGAAACTGGTGATATTTGAAGATAATGAGGCCCTGCGCAACTCGCTGGTATATCTTTTAAACTCACAGAATTATAACGTAGTAGGCGATTATAACAACGTAAACGATGCCTTGACACAGATAAACCTCACCCAGCCCGACCTGGTTATTATGGACATTGACATGCCCGGCAAAGATGGCATTACCGCCGTAGGCGAAATAAAAGAGGTACGCCCCGAAACCATCATTATCATGTACACCCAGTTTGAAGATGACGAACGGCTGTTCAGAAGCATTTGCGCCGGGGCCGATGGTTATATCCTCAAAAAAATATCTCCCGAGAAGTTTTTCGATGCTATTAAAGATGTGCTGAATGGCGGTGCGCCCATGTCGCCGCTGATTGCTAAAAAGGTAATCAACTCCTTTAAAATGCAAAAACCCGCATCCAGCAGTAGCCCACAGCTTAAGTACGACCTAACCAACCGCGAGGCCGAAATACTGCAACTGCTTACCAAAGGCTACAGCGTAAAACTGATAGCACATGAGATGTGCATTGCCTACGATACCGCCCGATCGCACCTGCGCAACACTTATCGCAAGCTGCACGTAAACTGCGGCAAGGAAGCCATTGCCATTTTGCTGGCCGATAAAATTAGCTGATTAATATGGATGAAGGCTCATCGGCTGCATCAAATTTGGTGATTATACACACAAAAGAGGCTGTATCATAAATACATTTTAGGTATCTACTCAAAATCAAATTTGGCTTTGTGTTCTTTGTGTTTCTCCCTTTGTGGACTTGTGGTAACATTTTAACCACAAAGTCCGCAAAGATTGGCATATAGTTTAGCGCAAAGGGCACAAAGCCTATCTTGACCAAATTTAGTTGGTTGTTGTTTAACCCTGGGTTTTATTTATGATACAGACTCTCTTCTTTAAAGTTTTGACAATACTTACAAAAGTTTCCTCTGCAGATCGCTACCCCAGCGGTAGCTGATGCTTACCTCGTGGGTGGCATTGTTGAAGCCCCCCAGGTTGGTAGATGATGTATTGAACTGGTAACTGTAGCCAACTTTAAAGCTGTTGGCATTTACCGAGATGATGCCCGCCACCTGCTTGTTGGTGCGGTAATTTACCCCAAGGCCCAGCTGCTCTTTGAGGTAGAAAGTGCCCGAAAAATCGGCCACCACCGGCGAGCCCTGCAGGTACGATACCAGCGCCGCAGGCTTCAGCTGCACGTCCTCGTTCAGCTTGGTGATGAAGCCGCCGCTGAAGTAGTAGTGGCTGCGCAGGTAATTGGCCTGCTGTACCGATGCGTTCCCCAGGTTGCGGAAGCTTAGCTCCGGCACCGAAAGCCCCACGTAGTAATTATCGCCGTAGAACATCACCCCGAAGCCGATGTTGGGCTTCGTCTCCCGCACATCCTGGCTAAACAATGGGTCGCTGGCATCCAGCGTGGAGTAATTGGCCACATAGCTACGGATGCCCGCATTCAATGACACCGAAAGGTAGCTGCCGCCACTCAACTGTACCGATTTGGCGAAGAAGGCGTTCACCTCCGTTTGGTTCTCTACCGCGAACTTATCGTTCACCACGAAGAACCCTGCCGCTGCCCCCATCTGCTCCAGCGCAAAGCTGCCGCTTATCAAAAGGCTGCTCGGCGCGCCCTCCAGCCCTATCAGCTGCCTGCGGCCCAGCACGTTGAGGCTGTTGGCCTTATCAAGCAGTGAGTAAGCCGGGTTTACCGGCATAAGGTTATCTGCATATTGGTTATAGCTGAACATGTTCTGCTGGGCCATCGCCCTGCTGCCCGCAAAGAGCAACAGGAACATAACTATCAACTTTATAAAATAAGGTTTTATGATGCGAATGGTACTCTCTTTTTCTATCACTTTTATCTGCGGTAAGGTTATCAATATTCGATCACAAGATAACCACTTTATATTTACTTATTAAAGGAAATTGTTTGCAGGTTCTTTTTTAGAAGGAGAGGGTTTTGCAATTTTTGGCTCTAATTCTTTTCTTGTTTGAATTTAAACACAGCGGTGGTTGAGATGGCTCGGACGTCGCAGAGATATGCTGGCTTTATTTTACTAGTTCTGAAATGGTTTAGTGTAAACCCATAGCCGGATTATGCCCTAAAGGTGTTCCAATTCCATTGAAAAAGTGTTCCACTTATTCTTGTAGCATTTATTTAACTTATTAACAATAAGAATGTTGCGTATTTTACCTAAAGCACAGGGGTGTCCCAAAGTGTTCCGCAAAAAACTGCAACTATTTGATAATCAACAAACATTTAAAAAATAGTGTTCCACATTCAAAGTGGAACACTTGCCGGGATAATGGGCATAAAAGCGGTAAGAACGATGGTCTATTTCAGCGTAATTTGATACAAAGCGGCATCTTCTGCACCCAGTTTCAGGTTGATGCCGTTACCATGCGTAATAGCGTTATCCTGCAATATTTCTTTCACGGAGGCTATTTTAGATACATCCAAGCCCAGCCGTTGAGGCGACAAGGCGTAGGTTTTTGACTGCTTGCCGTAGTTGAAAACCGCCAGGTAAAATGTTTTGCCAAGTTGCTTTACAAACACTTCGCATGCGCCCGTACCCATGTTCCCCTCTACCGGGCGAAAGGCCTTGCCGTTCTTAACCAGTTGCAGCAAATCGCTATTCTGATAGTATTTTTTGATGCGCTCGGTCCATTGCCCGGTTGTGGATAGGTCGTCGCCGCTTATCCAGGTGCCGGTTACCAATGCCGATAGCAGGCGCGCGCGATTGGCTCCCTCCTTTTCATCATTGAACACTACGTGGTCGGCATCTATGTAGTTGTACAGATAGGTTTGCCACCAGCCATAGCTTACGCTGTTGAGGGTGTATTGCGTATTTTCGATGCTTTTGAAGGCATCGCAGGCAATGCGGCGCATGTGGGTGTATCGCCCAGTTGCCAGGCTTGGCGATATGGCGGCGTAAACCAGCATCTGGCTGCCCAGTTGCTGGTTAAGGTATTCCATGCCGGCTTTGTAGGCCTGCATGCCGGTGGTTACCTTGGGGTCGTAAAAATGTTCGCTCTCTACTGCGCCGTGGCCTAAAAAATCTATTTTTATCATCGTAAAACCACAGGCTTTAAGCTTGCCAATAACATAGGCGATGCGTGCTTTTGTACCCGGGTGTGTTGGGTCGAGGGCACGGGCGCCGTCTATATCGTGATAGCCGCCGCCGGTTTTGGTCCACATATCCCCGAATTTGTAATTACCTCCGTCGGCAATCCTGTCCGGACCACCGCCGTGGCCCCAATCGGTAAAAGGTGCCCAATATACGCCGGGCTCCAGGCCCTTGCTTTTGCAGTAATCGGCAAGTTCTTTCAGTTTGCTGTAATCGCCATGTGATATCATCATATCCCAATACGAATCCAGGTCGATATAGGCTGTGTTCCCCGTGCGGAACGCGGGGATACTATCGGCAAAAAAATTCGCCACTTTTACGGTTTTTTCAAAGCTGATGTGTTCCTGTATCACGCCCCAGCTGTTCCAGCCCAGGGGTGTAGGTTTAGTCCAGTTGAAGATGAATGGCGGCTCGGCAATGCGGTTGGCCTTGCCATATTCTTCCATCCCGATGCGCCAATCGGCAAAGCCGCCCACAAATATCCTGGGCGAACGTACCGTATTGCCCCTGATAGCACCATGGGCAATTTTATCGCGGGTAACAGCTTCGGCAGTATAACCAGCCCAAACCCGTATCTGGTTTGCCGATGTACCCGCCTGCGTTTCTACCCCGGTTTTCCATACTTCGTGCTCTACCGAACCGGCAATAATGCCCGCGCGGCTATCGTTGGCGTACACCGCCCCTACTTCGGCACTCATACCCTTGAAACCCTGGGCGAAGGGCCTGGCATCGTAACTGATGAAGGTATCGTTATCGAATGGCACGAAAAGGTTGCGCACATCCTGCCAGGCAATGGCCTTAAATTCGCCTGCTACGGGCTGCATGCTATTCGTCGTCAGCTTATCGCCGCTGAAGGATAATTCGGTCAGAAAATACTCGCGACCGGGATAAGTATAGAATACCTGCTTCATCAGCGGCTTACCCGTGGCACTTAGCACGATGATATTTTTTGTGCCCTTGCCGAAGCCATCGGTAATCGTTATCCTGTAATGCTTGCGTATCTGGTAGTTTTTGGTGCTGAGGGTATCGCCGTTTACCGTTGCCGAAGCGTAGATGCCCTGGAAAACCTCCCTACCGTTTTGTGATACTCTATAGGTACCGTTGCGCAGGTCATAGTGGATGAAACCCGCTTTGCCGAAAGGTATAGTCAACATAGCAGGCGTCTTCGCCGCAGCCGGGAATATGAAAACCAGGGCGAATAGGATGCAGAGCAAATAACGGATATTGCGTTTGGGCATATGATATATGGAGTTTAGGCTTTTACTGTTCTTACCAATTTCACCTGCCCGTTTATCTTCACTTTCACTTTCCGGGGGAGGGAAGAGATTATCTTATAGCTAACCACCTTCCCATTCAACCAACTAAAATTTACCGTATAATTTCCCCTGGCTTTCACACCCTTAACCTGGCCCGATGCTTTCCAGCTATCGGGTACCGCCGGCAGCAGTTCTATAAAACCCGCGTGGCTTTGTATCAGCATTTCTGCTATACCCGCCGTGGTGCCAAAGTTGCCATCAATCTGGAAAGGCGGTCCCGCCGATAATAAGTTTGGATAGATTCCCCCGCCCGCGCCGTAGTTGATATCGGTGCGGGTAGTAGGTTTCATAATTTCGGTAAAGAGTTTATAGGCGCGATTGCCATCGTGCAGGCGCGCCCAGAATAATAATTTATATGCGATAGACCAGCTCGGCCCGTCGTCGCCCCTGACCTCTAAGGTTTTCCTGCAGGCTGCTGCCCACTCCGGGGTACCCTCGGGCGTAATGAGCGATGCCGGGTATAAACCATACAGGTGCGAAACGTGCCTGTGCTGCAGATCAGTTTGCTTGTAATCTTCCAGCCATTCCATCAGGCTGCCGTCTTTGCCTATTTGCCCTGCGGGTGGCAGCAGCTTCAATTTAGCTGCCAGCGTTTTGGCGAAATCGGCATCCTTACCCAATAGTTTGGATGCCGTAATCACGTTGCCGAAAAGCTCGCGAATAATTTGGTTATCGATGGTGGGCGCAACGCAGATGCTGGCCGTTTTGCCGTTGGGCAGGTAAAAAGTATTCTCGGGCGATGAAGACGGCGAGGTAACCAGCCAGCCGGTTTTCTCGTCCTTAACCAACATGCTGCTGTAAAATTGTGCTGAGCCTTTCAGTATGGGGTAAATATCGGCCAGGTATTTTTTATCTTCCGAGAAGGCGTAGTGGTCCCAAAGGTTGTTGCACAGCCAACCGGAGCCTGCTTTGGTTACGCCCCATGAGGCGCTTTCGCCCGGCTCGGTAAAACCCCAAACATTGGTTATTACGTGCGCCACCCAACCATCGGCATTGTAATAAGCTTTGGCGGTGCGCTTGCCGGGTTCTACCATGCCTTTTACCAACTGGGCAAGCGGCAGATTCAATTCCGAAAGATTAGATACCTCTACCGGCCACTGGTTCATCTGTATGTTTACGTCCAGGTGGTAATCGCCGTTCCATGGCGTTTGTATCTGGTTGGCCCACAGCCCCTGCAAATTTGGCGGCAACAAGCCTACCCTGGTACTGCAGATACTCAAATAGCGGCCGAATTGGTAAAAAAGTACAGGCAGGCCTTTATCGGCATTGGGGTTTTGGTGAAAGCTGAGTAGCCTTTTATCAGTTGTTTCATCGGGAGCGGTACTGACGCCTAAATCTACCGACACCCTTTTGAACAGCTTTTGGTACTGCGCAATGTGGGCAGCTTTTTCGGCGGCGTAGCTGTTTTTCAGCGCGGCGGCAAGTTTAGCATCAACATTCGTTTTGTAATCCGCTCCCCGGAAATCGGTACCTGCGGACAGGTAGATGATAACTTCTGTAGCATTCTTTACTACCAACATATTGCCATCGTGGCTTAGGCTGCCGCCGGTTAGTTGGGTCTTTACTTTGGCCAGGTATTGCATACCGCCCGCGCTGGTGCCACTGGCCAATTGGCCGGTCATTTCCAGGCAGCCTTTGTTTTCGATGGTGGTAGCGCGTTCGGGCCGCGAAAGGGCTATGCTGAAATTCAGTTGCCCCGGCTTATCGGCAGATAGCTTAATAATGCTTACATCACTGCCGAAACTGGTAAAATACTCGCGCTTGTAAGTAACTCCACCCCGCTGGAAAGTGGCTGATGCTACGGCGTTATCCAACGATAGTTCGCGTTTATAATTAGTGACGGCGGCATTCGCATCGGCATAATTGAATTTAAGCTGCAGGCTGCCCAAAGTTTGGTAACAGCCGAAAGGCACCCCGCCCGAGCCTATGCCTTTGCAGATGAAATTCTTGTCGACCAGCGCTTGTGCCTCATCATTCTTGCCTTCGGCAAGCAGGCGGCGTATCTCAGGCAGGCTTTTATAGGCCTCGTAATTATTGGCATCCTGTGGTGCACCGCTCCACAGGGTAATATCGTTGAGGGTAATGTTGTCTTCGTTAGTGCCGCCGTCGGGCATCATACCCAACCGACCGTTACCCAAAGGCAGGGTTTCTTCCCAGCGGCTACCGGGTTTATCGTACCAAAGTTTTAGCGGCTTGCTTTGCGCAAAAGCGCTGATCGTAGCGGATAAGGAGAAAATAATAAACAGGTAACCGTGTCTTTTCATTCTATTTGGTTTATTGCCCAAAGGGGGCGACGATTGGCACAGCCAACAAGCCGCGCCATTTTGCGTATTTGTTCAATTTGATTGGTTGCATTAAAAATAAAACCTTATCCACTGCTAAAAAATGGATAAAATCCTAAAAAGCATGGATTATTCGCTCCTTAGGAAGTTTACGATTCGGCAGGCATAGCCCTTGCTGGCTGCAGCGTGCGTGTCGGCAATCTTCATCTTCAATACATGCTTACCCGGCTTCAGGTTACCATCGAACAGCATATACCAGGGCAGATGTAAAAAGCCGCTCCATTGCGTGTACAGGTTGATGGGTTTATAAGCTTTACCATCGATAGTGTAAGAAACAACGCCCGCATCCCCGCCGGATACGATAGCCATGCCTATCGCCCTACCGATAAAGTTCAGTGTTAATTCTGCCCCGGGCTTGTCTGCCGAAAGCACCGGCACATTCACGAAACCCGGGCGCGTGCCCAGCCCATCCGTGGGTGTCCAATTAGGGTTGATGCTCCAATTCGCGTCGTGCTTTGCATTGTTGATGCTGTAGTAATCGCCGTTCATGAAACTGGCGGAGTTAAGAACTTTTTGACCGCGCTTTGCTATAAGGAGTACGTTGTTGCAAGCCTGTAGCAAGGCCTTTATATTGGCGAAGTAAAGCTCCTGTCCAAAGGGCGCGGGGTGCAGGTCCTTAAAATCCTTGTCCCAATCAAATTCCTTATTCTGTACCTTATCGTAAACTTCTTTGGCGATATTGATGGATGGCAAGCCGTAGTGTAGTGCCACCAACTCGTGGTTGGCAACCTCTACAGGTATCCTACCCGATGCATAATCGCGACTCTTATCCGGATCAGCGAAGGACATCATCACGATGTCTATCGCGGGGTTTGCGCGTTTGGCCTGCAGTACTATTCCTTCCAAATCGCGCACCTGGGTGATGCTATCGGTGCCGTTTACACGGTCGTTCACGGCTGCTTCTATAAATAGCAGGTCTACCTTGCCCGAATCGAGCACATCGCGCTTCAGGCGGAAGGCATGCGGCAAGCTACCCAACGAAGGTATGCCTGCGGCGATAAACCTGAATTTTGTATTGGGGAAGCTCTCTTTTAAATACGCACTGACTTTATCGCGCCAGCCTGGGTTAAACGTTATGGATCCGCCCAAAAAAGCTACTGTTACGGGCCGGTTTTGGGTAATAGCATAATAAAAATCGCTTAGGCCATTTCGCTTATTGAAATAATTACTGTAGGGCAACACTGGCTTTACGGGGTACGAGTTACTCATCAAAAAATCAGCAATTGCCTCGGGATGTTCGATGATGAAGTGATGACCAAACAGCTCCTGCGGCTGCTTATCTATAACCACTTCCGTAGCCTGGCCGCCTAAAGCATTATAGTTTTTGACGAGGATATTGGAGTTCTCGGCAACCGGCACCAATTTATCTGCATTGCTGATGTAGTGCAGCAATGGCACATGGAAAGCTGCCAACCCCTCTAAATTATCGATAGGGTTATCCTTAAAGGCCATGGCCTGCGCTTCGGTAAAGCCAAATACCTGTTTAAATTGTTTCCAGGAGGTGGTATCGCCCATGCCGGCACCCTTACCGCCCGGCCAGCTTTTGATGTCACAAACCGGTGTTTCACCATAAATACAGCTCACCTTATCAGGGTTGCGTTTTGCCCAGGCGTAGGCATAAAGACCGCCGCGACTCACTGCCTCCAGCGCTGCTTTGGTACTGAAACCGGCATTTTTTTGCAGGTAAGCATAAAATTTGTCCCATACCTGCATGGCTTGCGGACTGCCATATTGGTTATCTACATCAACATAGGCCACGTACATGCCGCGGCTCAGTAAAATGCTGTCCGCATCAATATGCCAGTCGGGGAAAGAAGAGCGCCAGGCCCAGGGGTTTCCGGGCAGTGGTTTATTGGGTTTTACATAATAAGCAGGATGCCCGTCAATGGTAAAATTAACGCGCTCGAAGCCTTTCCATTTAAGGTTGGCGGTTTGCTTTTGCTGCGCACTTGACTGCAAAACAAGACCTGATAAAAGTAAGAGGACGTAAAAGTATTTAAGCATAGGTGTGTACGTACAGGCTGTTTCTCCTACGGATGCAGTGCAGCCATACATCAACGAATTTAAGGGCTTTAAAATCAATAAGCCATCCATTTTTAAAAACGAATGGCTTATTGATGTGCATATCGGCTCGGATAATGTTTAGTTCAATACATCGTTCCAGAAGGTCATCTCGCTCATGTTGCTGTAATTGCCGTCGCCGGTGGTTACATGCTTAATGCGTACGCGGATGTACCTTACCGGCGGCACCGTACCGAAATCATATTTCTGAGCATTGATGCCATCATCAGTCCTCTTAATGTCTTTCAGCAAGGTCCAGCCTTTGGAAATCATCTCGGCGCTCCAGCCGCCATCGCGCGGCGATAAAGTTGTTGCAGCATCGGTGATATCTGCTATGCCCCAAATCTCGAACTGATCAGGGTTGTTGCAGCAATTACGGCCAATTTCCTCTATAGAAGTCAATTTTTTGTAAACCTTGCCCATATCGAAGGTGATGGTGTGCGGCATGCCGTGGTCGCCATCGCTGTGGAATATGTTAGGGTAACCTTGCGGACCGTTAGAGCCATCCCACAATTTGCTTACGCTGGTTTGGCCATCATAAGTGCCCGCATCGCCGTTTAAGCGGTTCTCGCGGAACAAGGCTTTGTTACACTGTGCTATCCCGGTAATAGTAGGGAATGTGCCGTATGTGTTTACGTAAAAAGTATCTATCGAATTTTTCACCGGCAGGTAACCCGAGCGGAACTGAACAGGAGCGCCCGATTTGTAGTCAGTAAGCGTAATACCTAAACTATCCGGCTTTAGTTGTTTTACTACCTCTACCCCGGCGCGATTGGTGTACTTAATATCCGTACCTACGTTAACAACGCTGGTATCCCTTGATAGGAAGTTAAGCCTGATGTTGCCGTTCTCGCTCACCGTGAAAGGATTGGCCGCATCGATAGTGCGGTTGAGCAAACCGGATTGGTAGATTGGCCCGTAAACCTTTACATTATTGATATCCAATGGGATAGAACGATTGCCCTTTGCATCGTACGAGTAGACGGTAAACGAATAGATATACTCGTTCAAACCCGGAATAACAGCGGTTATAGAATCGGCCGTATTATGGTTGGTAGAGTTGATGGTTACAGAGTCGGCCTTGTTGTTCCAATAAATAACGTACTTGGTTATGCTTGGATCGGGGCTTGGGTTCCAAACCAGGGCGGCGCGCAGGTTACCGCTTTTGGCATGTATTTTTGCAACCACACCCGGGTAAGTTACTTCCTTATTATTAAGGAAATTCTTAAAATCTTTATCCTTGTTGCCACAGCTAAGCAAGCCAAGCAGCAAACAGGAGAACAGGCTTATATTTAAAAGATTTTTCATGATTTCTTATTTAATTGAGCTGTTACTGTGGTTTACCATAAACGGTGACTTCCATTAAGTGGGCAACATCGCCTTTACCCCAGGTATCGTGCACCAAAATGCGCAGGTATTTTACCGGCGGCGCCGAGGTTGGGAACACAAAGTCTACCCCTGCTTCCACGAATTTCTCGTCGGCAGCGTTGGTAAAGCCTGGCTGCAGGCCCGATGGCGGATTTGGATAGCGGAAATTGCTCAAGTTTGTCCAATCGCCTATCACTGTGCCGGCAGGTGCCGATTGCGGCAATACCACATCGGCCGGAGAAGATGCGTTGGACCCCCAGATGGTAAAGTTTTTAGGGTTACCGTGGAAGAACGCATACTCCAACGGCCGCTCGTATATTTTGATACGGCTGAGCTGGGTAGTAACGCCTATCCCGAAGGTTCCTTGAATGGGTTTGCCCGTACCCGGTTGGGTATGCCATCCGTTAGAGTAGCCATCGGTTTTGCCATCCCACAGGTATGGCAGATCCCATCCGTAACCAATTTCGCTATCGCTCGACTGGCGGTAAACCGAGAATTTGGATTTATCCAATTGTGTTTCGAACAGCGGCGTAAGCGTTACGATGGTGGTATCAGACAGGTTACCGAACTGATCCGTTACGTACACGCCGAACTTGGTAGGCACCGAAGGGTACCCACGTACCGAGTAACTGATGGTATCGGTATTGGTGTAATGCTGATCTGCAACCTCCAGTGCCTCGGTGGTTTTATCAAGCGCTACCAAAATCACACCTACTTCTTTGCGGTTTGGGTTGAAGGCGTTGATGTGTACCCCGCCAAAGTCTGTCGCAATGGTCACGGTAGGCTTTATCAGTTTATAAAACGGTGTATTTGGGTGCACCGTTACCTTAACCGGGTCTGATGATACGTTGGCACGGCTTACCACTGTAAGTGTAACATCGTAATCTTTCACTGCGGCAAAACCATCAACGGTAACCGTATCGGTATAATAGCTCGATTTGGTTTCGCGCGAGGTTTTATCGTTGATGTTGTACTTAGCCAGCACGTACAAGATATTATCCGAGTTTGGCAGGTCGTAGGTAATGTACGCGCCGCCGTTGAAATTCTTAACCGCTATATTGGTTATAACGCCCGGCTTTGTTTTATCTGTTGATACCGGCTCGGTATTGAAGCCCTCGTTCTTTTTGCAAGAGCCTATGATACATACCAGCACCAGCGATGCCAGCCATAGCGTTGTTCTCGTGGAAAATCTGTTTATCTTTTTCATATATCTATACTTTTAAGATGTCCTCTGTTTTTAAAGCCTACCAGTATGAGTTTTGTACGAGGTTGCTGTTTACGATCAAATCCTGATCTTTTATCGGCCACAGGTAATTCCTCACCCCGAATACCGAAGTGAACACGGTATGCGGCTGGTAGTAGTTGGCGGGCTGCGCCTCATAAACATTCCAGCCTTGAATCGGCTGGCTCAGCACGTTCTGCATCTCTTTCCAACGGCGCAGGTCCCATCCGCTTTGTGCCTCGAAACAAAGCTCGATGCGGCGTTCCTGGTGAATGATCTGGCGCATGCCATCTTTGGTAGTCACCTTGCCGGGGTTGTTAGAGTAGCTTGTCCATGCAGTAACTACGCCCGGTAAGCCTGCGCGGGTGCGCACCTTATCTATATAGGTAGCCACTTCGCCGGTTGGGCCGCTTTGCTCGTTCAGCGCTTCGGCGTATAACAGGTATAGGCCCGATAGCCTCATTAAAGGCAAGCGGTAGCTGATTTCCTGGAAACCATCATCATAAACTGATAGGTAATTTACCAGTTTTTTTGGCCAGTAGCCGGTGATGTTGAGCGTGTTGATATCCTTGGGGCCGGCAAACGATTCTATACCACGCGCCTCTACATGGTACATATCGCTGAGGTTCACCTTGCCGTTGCCGAACCATATGCCGCCATCAAAACCAAGGTTGGCGTACATGCGCGGCTCGCGGTTAAAGTGTTCTTTAACGGTAGAGTAGCCTTTTGCAATGTAAAAACGGCTTGCATCATCACCTGTTTTGATAGAATAGCGGCCTGCGTAATCAAAGGTTTTATCCTCGTTAATCGGCACGCCTTTATCGCTATAAAACATCTCCTGCGTTGCCAAAGGCACTGCAAACAACGATGGGTTACTGAATATGTTGATAACCGATTTGTTGGTTAAACGCGGCGTTGCATACCCCTGGAAAGGGAAGGTTGGGTTTAGGGCCCATATAAGCTCACTGTTCAATTCCCATTTCTCGGTAACGGCATTCTGTATTGACAGTACCTTGCGCAATGAATCGGGCAATACGGTAATGTTTGCCGGAGGGATAAAAGTGTACAGGTGCATGCCAGCGGCTTCGCACTCGGTAATGGCGGCTTTGGCGGCATCGGCAGCAAGCTTCCATTTGTTGGCATCATAAGCCGCCGGGAAAAGCGCGTTGCCGTCTTTATCCTTCAGACTTACGTAATCGGGGTTACCATTATACAAGGGGCTTGCGGCGGTGGCCAATACTTCGGCTTTTATAGAAAGCGCGATAGGCTTGGTTATGCGGCCCAGCTCCTGAACCTGATTGCCGATAATCGAAGGCAGATCTGGTGCAGCTTCGTCAAGCAAGCTTACGATGTAAGCGAACGTATCGTCAACAGTGGCGCGTTTTACTTTTATCTCATCGGTTGATGCGGTGATGTCCAGGTTTGTTTTTACCAACGGTATTGGGCCGTACATACGCGCCAGGTAGTAGTGGTAATAAGCTTTCAGGAATTTCACCTCCGCTATCCAGCGTTTCTCTTCGGCTATCGACAAATCTACCGGCTTATCTATATTCTCCAGCATGATATTGCACCTGCGGATAGAACGGAAGATAGCCTGTCCGTGGTTTTCGCCATCCCACCAATTAAGACCGGGGTTATTGCTGTTTTGCGTACCGCGCAACAGGCTAAAACCTGTTTCATCGAGCGGGTGCTTGGTTAAATTATTGGGATACACAATTTCTCCCGAGGTAACGAAACCTGGGTTTGCCGTTGCATCATACATCTGCTGTAAAGTTGCGTAGCAGGTAAACAGGTAGTTCTCCGCTTCGTTACGGTTGCGGAAAGCGTACTCCAGCGTACCGGTGTTATCAGGCGCAACGTCCAGGTACTTCTTGCACGACCCGCCCAGTAGCAGCACTGCTAAAACGCATACGATTTTTGATATTTTTTTCATGTTACTGATATGTAAAAGGTGCTGATTATAAGTTGACATTGAGGCCTATGTTGAATACCTTTTGTATGGGGTACGAGAAACCATTGCCGCCAATTTCGGGATCCCATAACTTGAAGGGGCTCCAGGTAAATAAGTTAAGGCCGTTGAAGTAGATGCGGGCCTTGGTCATGCCTAAGCGCTTGGTTAAACTGGCAGGCAGGCTGTAGCCAAACTCTACCGATTTTAAGCGCAGGAAGCTGCCATCGCGCATCCACCAGGTGCTGCCCTGCCTGTTGTTCTCAATTTGGTTGCCGGTAACCCCAAGGCGCGGATATTGCGCGTAAAGGTTCTGGTTATCTACGCTCCAGTGGTCATCAGCAAAAGCTTTCAGTAACTGCGTATTGCCGCTTGCATAAGCACCATCGGGGCTTTGTATAAACGGACTGGTGCGGCTTGGATCTATAAAGAAGCTCACTTGTGCCTGGCCCTGGAAGAAGGCCGAAAGATCGAAGCCTTTGTAGCCGCCCGATAAGCCGTAACCATAAACGATTTGCGGGATTGTTGGGTAACCGATAAAGGTTTGGTCGGCACCGTCAATCTTACCATCGCCGTTCAAATCGCGGTATTTGATATCGCCACCTTTTGGCGCGATGCCGTTGGTAGAGAATATCTGCGTTGGCGAGTTGGCTGCTTCGTTATCATCAACAAACAAACGCTCGGCTATGTAGCCATAGTTACGGTTGATATCCTGACCCGATTGATAGCGGTAAGCTTCGGCGTATTGCGGCTCTTCGTACTTGGCGTATTTGGTGGTGGCCAATGTAAAGTTACCACGTGCCTGTATCCAGCCGCTGCGGCCTAAGCTTTGTTTGTAATCTGTTTGAAAATCGATACCTTTTGAATCGGCAGTACCGAAGTTAGCGCTCACGCCCGATTCCAGGCCCATTGTAGTTGGGATGGCCGAACGCTGCTGCAGGATGTTGTAGCGGTGATATTTGTAAACCTCCGCAACAATGTTCCAGTTTTTGAACAAAGTAAGCTCTAAGCCTAAGTTCAGCTGGCGCGAAGTTTCCCAGGTGATATCGGTATTGGCATAGTTATAAACCTGTACACCGTTGCGGCCATAGCCGTTGTTGGTACCGAATACTGCGGGGTTGCCCCCATTTAGGTTAACATCTGACAGGTAGAAGAAACGTTGCGCACCAATCTGGTCGTTACCTACAGTACCATAGCTGGCTCTTACTTTCATGCGCGAAATCGCGTTATCCAGGCTGCGCCAAAATTTTTCTTCAGAAATTATCCAGGAACCGCCGATAGTAGGGAAGAAACCCCAGCGATGGTTGCTGCTGAAACGCTCTGTACCGTTGTAACCAAAGTTGAACTCTAAGAAGTAACGACTTTTGAACGAGTACGTTGCGCGGCCCGCCACGGTTAAGTTACGGTAAGGGAGTGAGGTGAATAACGAACCGGCGTTACCATAAAGCGTTTGCTGCCTTGTGCCGATCAACGAGCTGCTGATGTTATGATCGCCAAAACGTTTAGAATAATCCATCACGCCCTGAAAAAACAGGTAGGTGTTCAGCTGGCTGGTGTTTGGGTCGCGGTAGTAGCTCAGGTATTCGGTAGCGGCACCGGGCTGCGAGTTTAACCACGATAGCGTGTACTGGTTGCTCTGTTTATCGTAGCTGCCGATGTTGTAATAGAAGGGCGAATAGCCCATCGACGACTCGAAGTACGAGAAACGGTTGGTATGGAATAAACCGTGGAAGTTAAGCCCGCTGGTTAAGAAATCTAAATTTTGATTTAGCTCCAACTGTGCCGACATACGCGACTGCGAAAAGTTTTTATGCCCACGTAATAAAGCCGCATAAGGGTTTAAGTAGCCGATATTATTTGATTGCGCTGTGCTGCCGGGAGCCACTGCATTGCCAAACAAAATGTGTTTGGTGTTTTGATTAGCGTCATCTGCCGGGTACGATGCCGGGAACAGCACCGGGCTGGTGTGCATAGCTATATTGTACAGATCGGTAGAGAAAGACGCATCTGAAGTTAGCGGCCCGTTGTATTCGTTAAACGTACCCACCAGCCTTACAATCAACTCGGTAGATTTGGTAAGGTTGATGTTTACGTTTGAGCGTAACTGGTAATTTTTAAAGTTGATGTTGTTATTGTTGTTGTTCTGGATATCCTCGCGCAAAATACCGTGATCGATATTGTACGAACCGGATACATAATATTTAGCCACGCCGCCGCCGCCGCTTACGCTCATATCTGCGCGTTGGGTGTTGGTGCGGCTTTTAAACAAGGTTTTTATCCAGTCTACAGCGGGGTAAACGTATTGGTTGCTGCCCGGGGCATTATCTAAAGTAGCTTGTGTGTTGATGATCTTATTTTGTGGGAACGGCAATGGGCTCAACGGGTCGCGGGTGATGGTGGCCTCGTTAAAAAGCTTCATGTACGTGATAGGGTCGGCCAGTTCGAGATTCTTGATAGATTGCGAGGTAGAATTCTCTACCCGGGCGTTTATCACAGGCTTGCCCACCTTACCCTCTTTGGTGGTAACCAAAATAACGCCGTTTGCGCCACGTGCGCCGTAAAGTGCCGTTGCGCTGGCATCTTTAAGGATAGAGAAGCTGGCGATATCATCAACCTGCAAACGTGCAAGGTCTGATGCGGAAAGTTCCACGTTATCGATCAAAATAAGCGGATCTTTCTTATACCCGAAAGTAGTTACGCCACGAATAAAGAAGGATGCGTTATCCTGCCCCGGCTGGCCACTTGGCTGGTAAGCAATTACGCCCGCCACCTGGCCCGCTAAGGCGTTGGTTAAGTTACTGGCAGGTATCTTTAAATCGCCGGGGCTTACGGTGGTTACCGAGCCAACAACAGCTTCTTTGCGTTGTTTGCGGCCATAGGCGGTAACTACTACGTCGGCAAATTCATTTTTTGCTTCCCTGATGATGATAGGGTAAATGGTTTTACCGGCTAAAACGGTGAAAGTGGTTTCCTTGTAGCCCACGTAAGTAACACGGAACACCGTACCGGGGTCGGCGTTTACCACGAAGTTACCGTTGACATCGGTAACCGTGGCCAGGTTCTTGCGGTTTTCGGCAACAATGCTTGCGCCGATGATTTTAAGCCCCGCAGTATCGGCAACAGTACCGGTAATGGTTAATTTAGTTTGTGCAGATGCGGTGCCGGCGGTGCTGCATAGTAATATGATGCAGCATAAGGCGGCGAATGCGCAATGCACTATCCTGAGTAACCAATGGCTTTTTATGCATTCGTAAAATGGTCTCATAAAGGTTTCGTCATAAATTGGTTTATTTGAAAAATGGTGGTTGGTTGGCGGGCATCAAAACTTAAGGGACATAGCGATCCACCCTCACAAAATCAATTGCAAAAAATGGGTAGGCTGGCCTGGTTTAAGCCTTTAGTGTTTGCCCGGCAATAAAAATGGGAACTGTGGCTATGGGAGGTTTATTTCCATGGCCAAAATTGAAGACGGGGGTTTAAGTACTTTAAGTTCGTAAGGATGTTTCATAACTATAAGAATTGGTAATTGGTTTCTATAAATGTAGATGCTAAAAAAACGCCTTAAAATGGATAAACCTTTAAAGGTGATGGACAATCGTATTATTTCTGTAGCAGCTTTTTAAATGGTGTTCCTAAGTAAGCCAATCAATGCCCACGATATTTTTATGTTATGCGCCAACTATTCAGCGATTTTGGATTCGCAATCGAATGTAATTTTGAATCCGTCTATTTAACAGTTATGCAGGCAGAAAAAGTTGCAGAAAAGTTGCGGAGGCAAACTGCCGGAAATACTGATGCGGCTGATTTCTCGTCGGTACAAGCTTGATATCATCCTGGCGAATATCGTTTAATAAAATGCGCATTAGCGATATTCGCTTATCTGAACAGCCAGAACAGGGCAATCATGATACCCAACAAAAGCATCGACAAGAATTTATAATTCCCCAAACCTGCCCAGCCGGGGTTCTTAAGCGATTCTAGCGGCGAGCGCCAATAAAGCGTATCGCTTTCGGCAGTGTGCTGCACTTTGTACGCCAACGAGAGGCCAATTTGAAGCAGCAGGCAAAAAACAAACAGATAAAAAGCCATCATCATAAAGGGTACCTGCCCTATTTTGGATAGCGGGCAAAGCTTCCCATACACGAAAACCGCCACCCCTGCTGCCGAGCCTATATATAAAGTAAGCCGTGCCGAAATAGCCGATGCTCCCCGCCAGAACACACCTAACAAAAACACGCAGGTTATTGGCGGTGCTATGTGGGCAATGATATCATTGAGACCATTGAAGATGCTTTCGTAATTATTCAACAAAGGCAGCAATGCCAGCGATACCACAAAGGATATGCCCGCTGCGATTTTGCCCGCCCTTACCAGTTTATCGTCGCTGGCTTCGGGCTTGTAGCGTTTGTAAATATCGTAGCTGGCAAGTGTGGAGATCGAATTCAACGCGCCCGATATCTGGCTCATCAGGCCGGATAATAAGGCGGCAACCAATACCCCTGCCAATCCCTTGGGGATGAGCTGCAGTATCATCAGAGTGTAGATGCCTTTGCTGTTAACCACTTCCTTACCGCCCTCCCCTACCGTTTTAAGGCTACTTAAATCGAGGTGGCCGCTTTGGTATAAGGCATAAGCAAACAGCCCCGGCATCACGAAGATGAACACCGGTAATATTTTGATGAAGCCGCAAAACAGCGGGCCCACACGGGCGTGATTCTCGTCCTTCGCCCCCAAAACACGCTGCACGATGGTTTGATCGGCACACCAGTACCAGATGCCCAGCACCGGGTAACCCAGTAATACCGCATACCAGGGTAAGCCGCTGGCATCGCCATGAGGGCGCATCATCGAAAGTTTGTTCAGTTCGTTTTTCTGCTGCAGCACATGTACCATATCATCCCAGCCGCCCATTTTGTTATAGGCGACTACGCTCATGATTACCGCGCCGGCCAACAATACCACTGTTTGTATCGATTCGGTCACCACCACCGCTTTCAGTCCGCCAACTACCGTATAAATGGTGGTAATAACAGCGATAATAATCACGCTGGTGTACATATCAACCCCAAACAGCGTCTGCAATACAATGCCGCCCGCCAGCAAGGAAAAAGAGATATGGATAATAATGGCCGAGAGGATAGAGATAAAGGCAAGCCAATCTCTACTGGCGCGGTCGTAACGTTTCTCCAAAAAATCGGGCAGTGTTGATACGCCCGACTTGATATAGAACGGTACAAAAAACAAGGCCAGTAAAATCAGCGTGAACGAGGCCATCCACTCGAAGGTACCATTGAGCAGGCCGGTATCGAAACCGCTTTGGGCCAGGCTCACCAAATGCACACAGGATATGTTGGTAGCAAACAGGGCCAACCCTATCATGGGCCATTTTAAGCTTTTGCCCGCCAAAAAGTAGCTACTTGCTTTATCCTTTTGGTTTGCGCGCCTATGCCGCAGTCCGGTGTACAGCCCAATGGCCAATATGGCCAGCACGTATAAAATACTTACCGTGGCATCAAAAGAACCTATCATATCGTGGTATGCGCTGTTTGGTAAAATTAGTTATTTAAGATGAGCAGGTCGCAGCTGCTGCCGGGTACCTGCGGCGTTTTGTAAACGCCGGCTATTATTTGCGCCGGGTTTACAAAATGCTTTTGCAGATGCGGGATATGCTCTAAAAACAAAGCCTCGTGCCCCATGGCAATATGGTTGAACAATACCAAATGCTGATGCAGCTGGCCCATATCGCCCACATGCGGCACTACCGGCACGCCATATTTTTTGCAAAGCAGGCTTACGGCAATAAATTCGCCTACCCCTCCTACCCGCACTGCATCTACCTGTATAAACGAAGCGGAACCCGATTGCAGGTAATTTTTGAAGATAATTTTATTGGGCACATGCTCGCCCAGTGCCAATTTTAAAGGCGCAATTGCTTTTGCCAGCGTGGCGTGAGCATTCACATCATCCGGGTGGGTAGGTTCTTCTACCCAGTACGGGTCGATACCTTTTAGTTTATTGCATATATCTATGGCTTGCGGCAGGTTCCATTGTTGGTTGGCATCAAGCATTACTTTTACATTGGGACCGGCTACCTCGCGCACGATGTGCGCCCGGCGGATGTCGCGCTGCGGGTCGGCCGAACCTACCTTCAACTTCATGGCGGTAAAGCCTTCGGCGAGGGCTTTCTTGCAATTCTCGCGCACTAATTCATCGGAGTAGTTAAACCAGCCGATGGAGGTATCATAGCCGGGATAGCCTTCTTCTAAAATTGGCATGCGGGCTTCCTTCGTGGCTTGCTGGCCTTTCAGTAATTCAATTGCCTGGGGGGCGGTCAATTCATCCTCTAAATAAGATAAATCCAGTGTGCTGACGATTTGCTCGGGCGAAAGATCGATGAGCAGTTTCCAAAGCGGCACGCCGCGTTTTTTGGCCCAAAGATCGTAACAGGCGTTGGTGACCGATGCCAACGCCAGGTGCACCACCCCTTTATGCGGCCCCAGCCAGCGGAACTGCTGATCGTTGCTTAACTGCAGGAACAATGCTCCAAAATTGGCCATCACTTCTTCAATATCCTTGCCCTGTAACGCCCGGCCGTAATACTCGGCAGCCTTGCACACCAGATCGTTGCCTTCGCCAAGGGTAAAGGCAAAGCCGGTGCCCACAATGCCGCTATCATCGTGCAGCTGGGTTACGGCATACGAATATATAGGGTCGCGGTGGATGGCATCACTGCCCGCATCGCCTTCCAGCGGGAAACGCGCATCGGCTACGGTTACTTTCCTGATCATACTTGCTTTGCTTTTGTATCCACGGATATGGTAGTCTTGCCATCTTTGGCATGCTGATCCAGGTATTTACGGTAGCCCAGTTCGGCCCCACCTGTTACAGGAAGGATACACCCTGTGATAAACCTCGCCTGATCGGATATCATGAACAAACAGGCATCGGCTACCACGTCGCCTTCGGGGCAGTAGCCTAAAGGATGTATGCCATCCAGGTACTCTTCTATATGTGCGGCCTGCGGTTGCTGGTTGCTCCAGCGGCGCAGCATGGGGGTCCATACCCCGGCGGGTGCTACGGCATTAACCCTGATGCCGTATAGCGCATAATCCAGCGCCATTGATTTGGTGAGGGCATTAACCGCGCCTTTGGTGGCTGTGTAGGCGGCATGCAGCTCCTGCCCTATATCGCCCACCAGGCTGCCGGTGTTCAGGATAGTCCCCTTCGTTTTCTTCAGTTCTTCTATGCCGTATTTGGTGGTATGGTAAATACCCTTCACGTTCACGTTGAAAACCTTCTCCCATTCCTCATCGGTGGTATCTGACACTGTTTTGGATGGGTTGGATACCCCTGCATTGTTGTGGATTACATCTATGCGGCCAAACACCGCCAGGGTCTCCGTTATGGCGCGGGCAATATCGGCAGCCGTGGATACATCGGCCAGGACATAATGGATATCATCGCCAAAAAACTGCGTTTGGCATTGCTGCAGGCTATCCTCCTTATGGCTGATGATACTGAGCTTCGCGCCGGCTTTGTGGTAAGCCTTGGCGCATTCGTAGCCAATGCCCTCGGTACCCCCGGTTAAAAAAACGACCTTATCTTTTAGTAATTGCATAAGTGCTTATACTGGTTTTTAATTTGCAGGCAAACGCAATTCCGCATGCGCGATTTAAATGGTGCAGCCTGATGATGTAAATATTTAGCGTATTTAAGCGGTTTCATTACAAAAAGCCATGCGCTTTTGCCGTAATGCTTACAATTGGTTTTGTTAAATACAATGGCCAAATTTAACTGCCAGTATAAAACCATTTAATAGGTAAAACGGCTATTTTAATGGATAATTCGCCTGAATGATAATTGCACAATAATTGCCAAGGATAATAGGCTTTACGTAAATAAAATATAAATTTAGCGGACGATTATAAACCGGTGCCCTCCCTGGATGCGCCAAATATTAACACAGACAAAATAATGGGTAACTCTTTTAAACGGAAAGACGGGTTCGACGGGGAAAAACTCATCAGCATCCCCCAAAAGGTGCTATCGGGTTACGTGAAGAAATACCCTGCGCTGTTCAATATCTATATTACCCATATCGGCTACTTCCCAAAGGCATCGTACCATTATAAGGAACGCCGTAAAGGTTGCGTAGATAACATATTGATATACTGCCTTAAAGGGAAAGGCTATTTTGTAATCGATAAGAAGAAATTCGAGGTTACGCCTAACCATTTCCTACTGCTGCCCGCAACCGAGCAGTATATGCGCTACTGGGCAGATGAGGAAGACCCCTGGACCATCTACTGGGTACATTTTACCGGCGATACCATCGAGAATTTCAACTCATCGTTAAACCTCAATATATTCAAAGGCCCTGTACCTATCCCCTTCAACAACAAGGCACTGGAGATATGGAACAACATTTACCAGAACCTGGAGATGGGCTACAGTATAGAAAATTTGTGCAATGCTACGTTTTGCCTGTATAATTTCATTGCCACCTTTTTGTTCCCCGATAAACATATCGTGAGCGAACAGGTGGAAACTACGGATATCATCACGCTCACTATCCTCAACATGAAACAAAACATCGAAAAGAAGATGACCGTGGAGGATATGGCCAGCCAGCATAAACTATCCAGCTCGCATTTCAGCAGCCTTTTCCGCAAGGCAACGGGCATGCCGCCGATGGACTATTTCATCCACCTGAAAATGCAGAAAGCCTGCCAGTTCTTATACGCCAACGAAGCCAAAATAAAAACCATCGCCTTAGACCTCGGATATGAAGACCCTTATTACTTCTCGCGCGTGTTCAAAAAATATATGGGCATGTCGCCGGAGCAGTATAAGTTGAATACGAATATTAGGTCGCAGGTGTAGGGGTATAAAAAACAGGTACGTCATTGCGAGGAACGAAGCAATCTCTACTTAGGAAAAGCGGATTTGCAAAGCGGATTTGCGTGTTCAGAGATTGCTTCGTGCCTCGCAATGACGTGGGGGTGATGGGGCTTTACAACTTATTCAACTCATCCATCAGCACTTTGCTTACCCGGTTAAAGTAGCGCTTTACGCCATAGCCCATCACCCATTGTATGCCGCGGCTGGCGTTGGTGAGGAAAACTTCGTCGGCTTCGTTCAGTATCTCGGGGTTTATCTGGGCCTCGGTAATGGGGATATCATTGTCCTGTGCAAGCTTTATCACCACCTGGCGCATCACGCCCTCCACGCAGCCTTCGCTTAGTGCCGGGGTATATAAATGGTCCTGGTATAAAACGAATATATTGGCAGCACCGGCCTCGCACAAAAAGCCGTTGGCATTCAGCAAAAAAACCTCGTCCAGCTTGTTTTGCTGCCGGTAAAGCGCGGCCATTACATACAGCAACGAATTGCAGGTTTTTATGGTAGAAAGGTAATTTAAAGGCTTGGGCAGCTCGCTGTAGATATCCATAATGAGGCCACGCTCGTTCATGAAATAGCGGGGCTCGTCTAGCGGAGTAATCTCTATGCAAAAACCCATTTTATTTTGGGTGGGCGTGTACAAACCCTCCGCATCGCGGTAAACGGTAAGGCGCAAGCGGCCATGGCGTATTTTGTTGCGGCGGGCCAGCAGTTCGCATTGCTCGCGCAGGAACCATGTGTCTGTTTGCGAGTATCCATCAATCTTAAGCGCTTTCATGCCGCGTTGCAGGCGTTCGGCGTGCAGTTCGGCAAATTGTAATTTGCCTTTCATCAGCCGCATGCTTTCGAACAAGCCATCGCCGTACTTAAAGCCGCGGTTGGCTACGGTTAGCAATATGCTGTCTTCAGGAAGTATTTCGCCGTTATAATTGATGTACCTGGGAGACATTTTTAGATTTGAGATATGAGATTTTAGATGTGAGATGAACTCCCTGTATTAACAACTGCAAACTTAAAAAATTATCAAATCATCAAGTTTCTTTTTCGGCTAATAACCTAAAACAATCGGTATTGTTCTCCGCTGTCAAATCTCGCCCTTCATATCTACCTGGCTATACTTGCGCCATTTCTCCAATACGGTCGCAAAATCAAGCGGAAGTGGAGCCTCAAAATAAATGTCCTTTTTTAAGGATGGATGCACAAAGCCAAGCGACTGCGCATGCAGGGCCTGCCGGGGCATAATCTCGAAACAGTTCTCCACAAATTGCCTGTATTTGCTAAACACCGTGCCCTTCAATATCTTATCGCCCCCGTAGGTGGCATCGCTGAACAGCGGATGGCCAATGTGCCGCATATGCGCGCGTATCTGGTGCGTACGGCCGGTTTCCAGCTTGCACTCCAAAAGGGTAACGTAGCCGAAGCGCTCCAATACCTTATAATGGGTAACGGCCCATTTGCCTTTCTCGGGGTCGTCGTATATCGACATTACGCGTCTGTCGGCCACGCTGCGGCCGATGTAACCACTAACGGTACCATCTTCTGCAATATCGCCCCAGGCCAGGGCAATGTAGCGGCGGTTGATGGTGTGATCGTAAAATTGCTTGGCCAGGTAGTTCATGCTACGCTCGTTCTTGCTGATGAGCAACAGTCCCGAGGTATCCTTATCTATACGGTGCACCAGCCCCGGCCGGCCATCATTGCCGGGTAGCGTAGGCAGTTGCTGAAAGTGATACACCAGCGCATTTACCAATGTACCCGTATAGTTGTTATAGCCCGGATGCACCACCATGCCGGCCTCTTTATTTACGATGAGCACATCGTTATCCTCGTAAACGATATTGATAGGCAGGTTTTCGGGGTAAACTTCGGTATCGCGGGGCGGATGCGGAAGAACGACCGATATCACATCCATCGGCTTTACACGATAGCTGGCCTTTATCGGCTTATCGTTCAACAGCACGTTGCCCGCTTCTATAGCGTTCTGGATGCGGTTACGAGATGCGTTTTCGATCCGGTGCATCAAAAACTTATCAATCCGCAGCAGCGATTGCCCCTTATCAACCACTACGCGCAGGTGTTCGAAAAGATCTTGCTCGTCGCTTTCTAATAATTGGATATCATCTGCTGCCATGCCGCAAAAGTAAGAAAAAACCTGTAGCGATGGGTTTGAAACCCATCGCTACAATGGAAACGTTTCCCTGAAGTCTTTAAAGCACCTATAGCTAAGTTTAATGCACATTTTTGATCAACCATTGAATAGCCTTTTCATCAAATACCAGCCGAATCATCAGTGTATCGTTTTTAAGAGCTATAACCAGTGCATTTATTTCAGGTTTAGCATCATTGGGCCGTAAAATGATGCGTGTGCCCTTTGCTGGATCCTTTATTACGTCTGCGGCATCGTATGAATTCGTTAGTGCCTCAAAATGCCCGGCCTCGGGAGTGGTATTAGAACGAAATATACCATCCTGATACCACATATCAACAGCAATAACTTCAAATGTTCCGATCAGAACGCCGCGCCACCAAACTTCGAATATATCTCCCATTTGCTGCAATATATAAATAACCCAGTTCATATGTTCTCCCCTGCCAAAAGAATGATGCAGCTTTTTCCCTAATTTCGCCCCTATGCAAATCGCACTTGATATAAACAGCCCCATCCACCAAATAACCGACCCGTTGTTTGAGGCGAAAGGCATAGAGGTATTCATCAAGCGCGATGATATGATCCACCCGTTTATATCGGGCAATAAATGGCGTAAGCTGAAGTACCTGCTGCAAAAAGCGCAGGCAGAGGGCAAAAGCCTTTTAGTAACTTTCGGCGGGGCATATTCAAACCATTTGCTGGCGACAGCGGCGGCAGCAGCAAAATTCGGCTTTAAGGCAACGGGCATCGTTCGTGGCGAAGAGGTGCAAAATGATACCCTGTTTATGTGCCGCCTGCATGGCATGCAGCTGATTTTTACCGATAGGGACAGCTACCGCGATAAACCTGCCCTGTTCGACAAATATTTTAGAGCCGATGCCGACGCTTTTTTTATTGACGAAGGCGGCGCATCTCCCGAAGGCGCAAAAGGCTGCAGCGAATTGGTGGGTGAATTGACCGAAAATTACGACCATATCTTCTGCGCATGCGGTACCGGGACAACCGCTGCGGGTATCATCAACGGCATCGGTAAGCACCAATTAAACAGCCGTTTTAACGCTGTACCAGTTTTCAAAAACGGAGGCTTCATTAAAGATGAGATAGATAAATACCTCTTAAGCCCCACGGGTTACGATTTGCATCTCGATTACCACTTCGGCGGTTACGCCAAAACCACGCCCGAACTGATCGATTTCATCAAACAATTCGTTGCTAAAACCGGCATATTGATTGAACCCGTTTACACCGGCAAAATGCTTTACGCCTTATACGATCTGGCGGCTAAGGATTATTTTAAGCCAGGCGATAAGATACTCGCCATCCATACGGGCGGCATTTGGGGATTGTTGGGGATGAAAGAGAAGTTTTAGATATACAGGTGTGCAGATTTCAGATGTGCAGATGAAAGCACTCACCACCTCGTCCTTGCGAGGCACGAAGCAATCCTCGGGTGGCAGGTCCGGTGTGCAAAGCCGCTCTGCATGTCCCCTCTTCTTACCGATGATTGCCGCGCTTCGCTCGCAAAGACGAAGTCTTTTCACGCGTTTTCCCGCATCTGCACATCTGAAATCTGCATCCCGAAGCCTCGTGACCCATCATACCAAAACCCACTTCGGTTCAAAAACTAGGTTTAGTTAATTTAAAGTTACTTTTTGGCCAAACGGTTCAAAAACCTTTAAATTATTGTTTTTGAGGCCTTTTTGTTAGATTTGTTAAAATCAATTATGCTTATGCCAACTACACAGATCACGCCGCAGAACGTACAGGCCACCCTTAGCAAACATATCCTGGCCGATGGTTTCGACCTTACTTTTGATATGGAGAAAAGCCAGGGTGTCCATATTTACGATGCCAAAAACAACCGCACCCTGCTGGATTTTTTTACCTGCTTCGCATCTGTGCCTTTAGGTTATAACCACCCCAAAATGCTGGCCGACGAGTCCTTTAAAAAAGATCTGATGCTGGCGGCATTAACCAACCCCTCCAACTCCGATATTTATACCGAACAATACGCGCATTTCGTAGATACCTTCGGCCGGGTGGGCATACCCGATTATTTGCCCCACGCCTTCTTTATTGCCGGCGGTAGCTTAGCCATAGAGAACGCTTTAAAAGTGGCTATGGACTGGAAAGTGCAGAAGAACTTCGCCAAGGGCCACACACAGGAAAAAGGCCACAAAGTGCTACATTTCGAGAACGCGTTCCACGGCCGTTCGGGCTATACCTTAAGTTTAACTAACACGCAACCGGTAAAAACCAAATGGTTCGCCAAGTTCGATTGGCCACGGGTTTCGTTGCCGGAGATACACTTCCCCCTGAACGAGAACAATATTGTCGATCTTGCGCTTCGCGAAGCCAAATCTATAGCGGAAATACGCACTGCATTCGCCAACAACCCGGATGATATCTGTGCCATCATCATCGAACCCATCCTGTCGGAAGGGGGTGATAAACACGTGCGCCGGGAATTTTTGGAGCAATTGAGGCAACTGGCCGATGAGTACGAAGCCATGCTGATATACGATGAAGTGCAAACCGGCGTAGGCCTCAGCGGCAAATTTTGGCTGCACCAGCATTTCGGCGAAAACGCCAGGCCGGATATCGTTGCCTTTGGTAAAAAAATGCAGGTTTGTGGTATTTTGGTAAGTAATCGGGTAGATGAAGTGGAGGGCAACGTATTTAAAGTATCATCGCGCATCAACTCCACCTGGGGCGGCAGTTTGGTAGATATGGTGCGCTCGGCTAAAATTATGGAAATTATAGAACAGGATAAACTTTGCGAAAAAGCTGCCGAAACAGGTGCCTATCTGCAAAACGGCTTACATGATATTTCAGCAAAAAGCGGACTGATTACCAACGTGCGCGGCAAGGGATTATTGACCGCTTTCGACTTCCCCGATACCGCTACACGTAATAGTTTTATTGATAAAGGACTGGAAGACAACATTATGTACCTGGGTTGTGGCGAGCGCACTATCCGTTTCCGCCCGGCACTCATCATCGAAAAAGAGCATATAGACGAGGGCTTATTCAACATCCAAAAAATATTGCCCACACTATAATATAATTGTAATAATATAGCTACGTGCACCGGTTTTTTAACAAAATCGGTGCTTTTTTCGTTAAGAATGTACTATAATCGCGGTTTAACGTTATTGTATATATTATTAACTATTATATAATGCATTGTTGTAACATATCGCATTTAGTTAACGTATTGTAATACATCAACTTATATAATATAAAAAAAGGGTTACTATTTAGGATGAACAGGCAAATTGAAAAATTAAAAAAACAACTAGTGGAGATTGCTGAGGTTGTTAATTCTTTCCAGTCTGAGGCCGTGCAAGTTAGAGTTGTAGACAGGCTGTTAGACGAGATTATGGAAACGGAGCGGGGGGAAACGGAAGGATCTGAAATTTTCAATAGACGGGCGCGTAAAGCCAACGTAGAAAATGATGACGAGCAAATCCTGAACTTACAAAGGCGTAAAAAGCCGGGGGCTACCAAAGTATTGAACCAATTGCTATCGAGCGATTTTTTCCGTACGCCGCACTCCATATCGTCAATAGCAGAGTATTGCAAAGACAAATTCGATTCGGATTTCAAGACTTCGGAATTATCAGGCATCCTGCTGAAGCTTGCCAAAGAAAACAAGCTGCGCAGGGAGCGCAGCGAAAAAAACAACCGCTTCGAATACGTAGGGGTTTAAACAACAAAGCCGCTCAAATGAGCGGCTTTGTTGTTTAAAGTTCATTTTTTACAACGCCGTCATTATAAGGCACGAAGCAATCTCCCGATACGCAAAGCGACTTGCGTGGTGGATTGTCCTGCGTAGAGATTGCTTCGTTCCTCGCAATGACGTGGTGGGAAAAAGCGGCTTTATCTTGATTCTTTGCTCTTGATTCTTGACTCTAATCCTACCTCAACTCCAACAAATCATCCACACCCAATATCTTCCTCGATGTAAAACCTTCGGCATATTTTACGTTGATGCTTTTGCCATATTCGCGGCCGCGGCCATTTATCTGTTCTATAAAATCGGGCGAAGATATGTACGTCTGCGGCTCGTCCTCGTTATAATCCGGGTTGTGAAACTGAGATGCATAGGCGTAAACACTCTCTATCTTCTTATCCCAATATTCGGTAACGTCAACCAGTATATCCGGTTTAATATATCTATCTTGTATAAAATGCAGCACTTGCTTTGGCCGCCAGGCTTCCTGTTGGTTGCCGTCGGCGTCGAGCGTTTCTATCCGGCGCAGGCCCGATAAAAAGCTCGCTGCCTCTACTAATTCATTAGCCCGGCCATGGTCCGGATGGCGATCATGATAGGCATTCGTGATAACGATATCGGGCTGATACTTGCGTATAGCGGCTATCACTTTCAGCTGGTACTCTTTGGTGTTCTCAAAAAAGCCATCAGGCAGTTCCAGGTTTTCGCGCACGGTTAAGCCCAATATTTCGGCTGCTTTTGCGGCTTCTTTATCGCGTATCTCAGCGGTACCCCGGGTACCTAGTTCACCACGGGTCAAATCGGCAATGCCAACTTTATGCCCCAAAGCAATGTGCTTTAAAATTACACCTGCGCAGCCAAGCTCCGCATCATCGGGGTGTACCGGCAAAACTAATATATCTAACTTCAACATATGATGTATGGTAATTATTTATCAGGCGTAAGCAAACGCTGTACCTTTTTCCTGATTTTGGAAGATGTTGGCTTGGTAAACGGGTAAAAATAATCAACCAGCACGCCATCGCGGTTGATTAAATATTTGTGGAAATTCCAGCGTGGGGCGGAACTGAGCACGCCGTTCTCTTTCTTCTCGCTTAAAAACTTATAAAGCGGGTCGGCATAGGGGCCACGCACGCGTATCTTATCAAACACGGGGAAATTATTGCCGTAATTGCTGCAGAAGGTGGCTATCGCCTGCCCTTCTAACGGTTCCTGCCCGCCAAAATCGTTAGAGGGAAATGCCAGTATCTCAAACCCCTGCGCGGCATATTCTGCTTTAAGAGCCACAAGGTCTTTCAACTGCGGGGTAAAACCGCACTCGGATGCCGTGTTTACAATGAGCAGCACTTTGCCTTTATAGTCGGCAAGGCTGATAGGTTCGCCATCTAACGCGTTAACGTTAAACCCGTAAATATTTTTGCTGTCCATTAATTATAGTTAGGGTTGTAGTGGGCAGCTGTCAATATCGCTTCGATATCGCGCTGCTCATCCCTGTCGTAGGTCTCTTTCAGGTCGTGCCCGAAGATTTTGGCTACCGATTGGATTACGAAGGCGTTGAAGCCGCCCTTTAGCTCTTTAACCATGGCAAAACTGGTGTTGCCCGTTTCGCGGTTAATGAGTTTGATGAGTACTTCGCCCTGGTTTATGGTAAGATCTTTTATTTCTTTGTTGAAGATGCCCTTAATCTCGTCCGCGCAATCTTTCATTAGTTTCTTTTGCTTGTTCCTATCGGCAGTCATAGCAAGGTCGCGCTGCAACTGACGGTAGCGCTTGCCGGCAAACTGCGCGTAAGGCAATACCTTCAGCACGTTGTAACGCAAACGGAAAAAATTCGCTCTATCCTGCGCGCTGGCAAAAATGCGGGTATCTACAATCCGCACTTCTGGCGTAACTATCCATGGAATGATTTCCCCATCAACCTTCGTTGCCAAAGTTTTGATGGTATCATTTTTGCCAAGGATAACAGGAGGCGCAGGTTTATCCTGTGCCTTCAAGCCGCCGCAAACGCAACATAATACAAGCAGAAAAGCAATAATTTTCATATATTTACTTGAACACAAAATTAACGCATTTAATCCGGTTATTTTATAACTACCTGCAATAATAATTATTGTTGCAAGTTGATGATAATATGTAGCATATTAGCCTATACATGAAAGATTTAGTGATTGACCTGGAAGCCGAGAAAACGGAAATACTAAAACGCTACCGTGCCCTGCTGCGTGCAAGCAAATCTACCCTGCAAAAGGGCGATAAACGCATGATACGCAAGGCGTTCGATATGGCGTTGGAGAGCCATAAAGATATGCGCCGTAAAAGCGGCGAACCCTATATATACCACCCTATTGCCGTTGCCCAAATTGCGGCCGAAGAGATAGGTTTGGGTACCACATCCATCGTTTGCGCTTTGCTGCACGATGTAGTGGAAGATACCGATGTGACGCTGGAAGATATTGAGATGGAATTTGGCAAAAAAGTTGCCAAAATAATAGATGGACTCACCAAAATATCGGGCGTATTTGATACCAACAGCTCGTTGCAGGCCGAGAATTTCCGCAAGATGCTGCTCACCCTCGCCGATGATGTGCGGGTGATATTGATAAAACTGGCCGATAGGCTGCATAATATGCGCACCATGGAGTTTATGCCGCGCGATAAGCAGCTTAAACTCTCCTCAGAAACCGTTTACCTGTATGCCCCGCTGGCACACCGCTTGGGCTTATATGCCATAAAGTCAGAGTTGGAAGACCTCTCCATGAAATATATGGAGCGCGATATGTACTCGTTCATCAAAGCTAAACTGAACGAGAAAAAGGCCGAACGTGAAAAATTCATCCGCGATTTTATAGAGCCGGTGAAAAAAGTGGTGAGCGATCAGGACCTGAACGCCGATGTTTTCGGCAGGCCGAAATCGATCCATTCTATATGGAATAAGATGAAGAAGAAATCGATACCCTTTGAAGAGGTGTACGATCTTTTCGCCATCCGTATTATTCTGGATAGCACGCCCGAGAACGAAAAAGCCGATTGCTGGAAAGCGTACTCCATCATCACCGACCTTTACCGCCCCAACCCCGACAGGCTGCGCGACTGGATATCATCGCCCAAAGCCAACGGCTACGAGAGCTTGCACACCACCGTAATGGGCCCCCGCGGGCAATGGGTAGAAGTGCAGATACGCACCAAACGGATGAACGAAATTGCTGAAAAAGGCTTCGCGGCGCATTGGAAGTATAAGGAATCATCCTCAGATAGCGGGCTTGACCAATGGGTGCAAAAGGTACGCGATATGCTGAAGAATCCCGATTCGAATGCTTTGGATTTCCTGGACGACTTTAAGATGAACCTCTTCAGCGATGAGATATTCATCTTTACCCCAAAAGGCGCGCTGATACAGCTGCCCTTAAGTGCCACTGCCCTGGATTTTGCCTTCGAGATACATACCGATGTAGGCGCTACCTGTATAGGCGCAAAAGTGAACCACAAACTGGTACCGCTTAGCTATAAACTGCAAAACGGCGATCAGGTAGAAATCATCACCTCCAGCAAGCAAACGCCTAAGGAGGATTGGCTAAGTTTTGTGGTAACGGCAAAGGCCAAAGCCAAAATAAAATCGGCCTTAAAAGAAGAGAAACGCAAAGTGGCCGAAGATGGCAAGGAGATATTGGAGCGTAAGCTGAAATCGCTTAAGATTACCTATAACTCCGAAAACATCCAAAAGCTGAGCTACTACTTTAAGCTCCCCTCCGTGCAGGACCTGTTTTACAATGTAGCCAAGGGCCTGCTGGATATGAAGGACCTGAAGGAGTACCAGGCATCGGAAAAGGTGATTGAGAACAAGCCGCAGGACAAAATAGAGCACGAACAGCTGGCCTCCCTGGTGCGCAACATCAAAACCAAAGATAGCGATGTGCTGCTTTTTGGCGAAGACCTGCAAAAGATTGATTACAAACTGAGCAACTGCTGCAACCCCATCCCCGGCGACGACGTGTTCGGCTTTGTTACCGTAAGCGATGGCATCAAGATACACCGCACCAACTGCCCCAACGCAGCGAAACTAATGGCCAATTACGGCTACCGTATTGTAAAAGCCAAATGGACCAAACAACTGGAGCTGGCTTTCCTTACCGGTTTGCGCATCCGAGGTATCGACGAGGTGGGGCTGATAAACAAGCTCACTACCGTAATATCCAACGATTTTAAGGTAAACATCCGCTCCATCACCGTAGATAGCGACGATGGTATATTCGAAGGTTCGATAATGATTTATGTAAATGATACCGAACATCTGAATAACCTTACTAAAAAAATACTGCAGATAAAGGGTATTACCTCGGTAGAAAGGTTCGATTCGGTGACGGCAGAGAAGGCATCGTAAAGGATAGAGGCAAGAAATGAGAATCAAGAACCAAGAGGTAAGAATCAAGAACTATTAGTTAAGAGACAAGAGATAAACTTGTTAATATTTTATCTTGCCTCTTGATTCTTAACTCTTGCTTCTCTTTTATAAAATATTAATACCTTTGGAGGGTTAATTTAACATTATGCCTGTACAGGAAACCATAGCGTTGGTAAAGAAGATTTTTGAGGCTTACCTCGAAAACAAAAGCCTCCGGAAAACCCCCGAGCGCTTTGCCATACTGGAGGAGATATACTCCCGCAGCGACCATTTCGACGTGGAGAGTTTATACATCCACATGAAGAATAAAAAATACCGCGTAAGCCGCGCCACGGTATATAACACACTGGAACTTTTAGTATCCTGCGACCTGGTTACCAAACACCAGTTCGGCAAAAACATGGCCCAGTTCGAGAAATCGTACGGCTATAAGCAGCACGACCACATCATCTGTATCGACTGCGGCAAAGTGGTAGAGTTTTGCGACCCACGCATCCAGCAGATACAAAGCATGATGGGCGACATCCTCAAGTTCGAGATAAAGCACCACTCACTAAACCTCTATGGTAACTGCGCCAAACTCCGCGCGGGTTCCTGCGACAGGAGAGTACAGTAACCCCTATCCCAAGAAATCATTTTAAGACTTATTACGAAAAGATATTAATTAATGGCTGTTGACGTATTATTAGGCCTCCAGTGGGGCGACGAAGGTAAAGGCAAAATTGTTGATGTACTGAGCGCAGGTTACGACCTGATAGCCCGTTTCCAGGGCGGGCCAAATGCCGGCCACACCTTAGAGTTTGAAGGCAAAAAATTTGTGCTGAACACCATCCCTTCGGGTATATTTTTCGATAACACCATGAACCTGATTGGTAATGGCGTTGTTATCGACCCTATCACGCTTAAAAAAGAGCTGGATAAATTAAGGGATGCAGGTCATGATTTGCTGGCCAAAAAGAACCTGATGATAGCCAAAAAGGCGCACCTGATATTACCTACCCACCAATTGCTTGATGCTGCTTCTGAAAAAAAGATGGGCGATGGCAAAATTGGTTCAACCCTGAAAGGTATCGGCCCAACTTACATGGATAAAACAGGCCGCAATGGTTTACGCATTGGCGATATCACCCTGCCCGATTTTAAAGAGCGTTACCAAAAACTGGTTGATAAACATACTTCGATGCTGCAGGCCATGTATGGCGAAGTGGCTGATTTCAGCGAGCGCGAAGCTTTGTTTTTCGAGGCGATTGATTTCATCAAACAATTCCCGCTGGTTGATAGCGAGCATTTGGTGAACGGCTACATTAAAGATGGCAAAAAAGTACTGGCAGAAGGCGCACAAGGCGCTATGCTGGATATCGACTTCGGCTCGTACCCTTTCGTAACCTCTTCAAACACGACTGCTGCCGGCGCTTGTACCGGTTTAGGCATTGCCCCAAGCCAGATAGGCGACGTAATAGGCATTTTTAAAGCGTATTGTACCCGCGTAGGCGGCGGCCCCTTCCCTACCGAACTGAACGACGAAACAGGCGAAGAACTGCGCCGCATAGGCCACGAATTTGGCGCAACCACTGGCCGCCCCCGCCGCACCGGCTGGATAGACCTGCCTGCCCTGAAATATGCCATTATGCTGAACGGCGTTACCCAGCTGGTAATGACTAAAGCCGATGTGTTGAGCGGTTTCGATAAGATATATGCCTGCACGCACTACAATTACCTGGGCGAACAGATTGATTACATGCCTTACGACATCTGCTCGGTTGATGCACACCCGGTTCTAAAAGAAATCGACGGCTGGAACGAAGACCTAACCGGCATTACCGAACTGAACGAGATACCTGAGAAACTGCAAAACTATATCGACTACCTGGAAGCGGAACTGGGCGTGCCTGTAAAATGGTTATCTGTAGGGCCGGATAGGAAGCAGACGCTGGTGTTGCACTAAAATCTTTCTCTCGTTTCCGGTGTCCTCACCGGAAACCTTTACCAACTTTTAAAGGCTCCAACAAGGGCCTTTTTTATTTTCCTGTTATTTAACTTTGCCCTGTGATATTCGAGTCGACCGATGTACAGTTATTCAAACAAAAAGCGCTCGCCTGGGCGGCCACCTTTGATACGGTATGCTACCTCGACAGCAATAACTACGCCGACCCTTACGGTAAATTTGATACGCTGATAGCCATTGGCGCAAAAGATGAAATAACATCGAACAGCGGCGAATCTTTTAAGAAAATTGAAGATTTTCGCAGGAAAAACTCCGGTTTTATAACTGGTTTTTTTGGTTATGATTTAAAGAACGAAATAGAAGATCTAGCCTCGAACAACCCCGACGGGCTACAATTTCCCGACCTGTACTTCTTTGCTCCGGAAGTTGTGATCACCATCAACAAGAATGCAGTTGAGATAGTTGGGGAGGATGAAGCTGGAATTCTTGAAAAGGTGGAGAGATTCGAACTCTCCCATCGTGACAGCGCTCCTTCTGTAAACGTCCGGGCCCGTTTCAGCAAGGCAGAATACGTTGATGTCGTCGAAAAAATAAAAGCACACATTGTTCGCGGCGATATCTATGTAACCAACTTCTGCCAGGAGTTTTATTCGGAAGATGCTGTAATAGAGCCGTTTGCTATCTTCAATCAATTAAATAGTTTGTCGCCAACCCCCTTCTCTACCTTTTTTAAATGGAAGGGGAACTGTATCATCTGCGCATCGCCCGAGCGTTTTTTAGCTAAACGTGGCAGTAAGTTGATTTCCCAGCCCATAAAAGGCACTGCCAGGCGCGATGAGGACAAATCCATAGACCAAAGCATCAAACAAGAACTCCGTAACACCCCCAAAGAATTGCAGGAGAACGTAATGATAGTAGACCTGGTACGTAACGACCTTACCCATTCGGCCAAACCGGGCACGGTAATGGCTGAAGAGTTGTTCGGCATCCATAGCTTTAAGCAGGTGCATCAAATGGTATCAACGGTGGTGTGCGAGCTACGCAACGATGTAAGCGCCGTACAAGCCGTTATGAACACCTTCCCAATGGGCAGCATGACAGGCGCACCTAAAATAAGCGCGATGCAACTGATGGAGCGATACGAACGCAGCAAGCGCGGCGTATATTCGGGCTCTATAGGCTACTTTGCTCCCGATGATGATTTCGATTTCAATGTGGTGATACGTACGCTGTTATATAATTCCGCAGAGAAGTACCTGTCGTTCCATGTTGGCGGGGCTATCACCTATCACGCCGATGCCGAAAAGGAATATGAAGAGTGCCTGCTAAAAGCAAAAGCTATCCTGGAAGTACTGGGTCAAGCACCAACTTATCCCCTATCCTAACCGCTATATCCGAACCATTAGCCCAAAAGGCCGATAACGGTTTTACCGATAGATAAGGCACAAATGCCTCGCCGTACAGTTCTGCAATGTCGGCTTCAAATACATAATCCTTTACTTCTGCTACCTGCCAGGCAATGTGCTCTACCTGGTATTGCATTGTTTTATAGTCAGTTAGCCGGTTATAGCCCCAGTAGTGCTCAAAAATAAAGTCCTCGGCGCTGCCGGGTTCGATTTTCACCAGCGAGTTGCGCACTGTTGCCCCTAAGCTGTTCCAGCGGCCGTTCAGTTTCCATTCATATAAAAATTGGGTATGGTTAGCACCTTCCTTGGTGATGCTGTGACGCATCGGCAAGGCGCGGTAATGCTCTTTATAAAGATTATTGGCGATAAGAACGATTGCCGGTTTTGGTACGATCTCGCTCACGAAAACCGCGCCGCGCTTCCACTCCTGCCCATCAAAGTGGCGCACGTAAAAACGCAGGTTTACTTCTTCAAAATTTGCGTGGAAGGGCCATTTGATACCTAGTACCCGGGTTTCTTTAAACAGGAAACCTACCATGCTCGCCAATGCCTTGCCGTCCCACAAGTCGATCTCTGTGGCGGCGGGTAAATAGGGTTTCAGTATCTCGGGGTCTACCTCGTAATTGAGCATTACCAGGTTTTTCCATTGGGCAGTAAGGAAGCGGCGTTTAGACATAGTTTGTTATTTTACCACAAAGAACACAAAGGTAAAAAACGCAAAGGGCACAAAGTTTTTTCTTTGTGCCCGTTGTGTAAATCTTTGTGCCCCGTGGTTGAATTGACCAGTAAGGTTTATTTTCCTTTATAATACTTCAGCGCCTCTGGTATCAGCTTTTGCAGGTTAGCAATACGCGTAGCGTCTGAGGGGTGCGTGCTCAAAAACTCAGGCGGAGTGCCGCCCTTGTTTTGGGCCGCCATACGTTGCCAAAAAGCAACAGCCTGGCGCGGATCGTATCCGGCCATCGCCATAAATGTTAAACCTAAACGATCGGCCTCAGACTCCTGCGCCCTCGAGTATTTCAACATGGCTAACTGCCCGCCAACGCCATATAACTGGCCAATAACAGCCTGCGTAGCGGCAGATTTGTTACCTGTAGCTGCACCAACTGCCGTGCCGCCGGCCTGTAAAGCCAATTGCTGCGACATGCGTTCGGCCGAGTGGCGTGCGATGGCGTGGCCAATCTCGTGGCCCATAACAACGGCAAGGCCGGCATCTGACTGGGCAACCGGCAATAAACCGCTATAAACGGCAACTTTGCCGCCGGGCATACACCAGGCATTTATCTCCGGGCTTTTTATCAGGTTAAACTCCCATTGAAAGCTATATTGGTTAGCATAGCCATTGGCATTTAAGTATTGCTCTATGGCAACTGCCAATTGACCGCCAATACGCTTTACGCGCTGGGCATCGGTACCGCTGGTAACAACGGTTGTCTTAGGGTCTGAAAGAAGTTCTTTGTAGCTGGCCGCAGCGGCTGGGTTTATCTGGTCGTCGCTCACGAGCGATAATTGCGACCTGCCGGTTAACGGCACGGTGGAACATGCATAAATAGTAATTGCCACGATTGCGGCAACTAATAGGGGTTTAAATGTCTTCATGGTACTTAGGCGGTTTTTTTCTTGAATAAATTAACTTTCGACTCTTTACCTTTCAATAAGCGCTCTATATTTTTTTGGTGGGTTACCAGAATCAGCAAAAATATGCACATCCCATAAATAACGACCGATTTAATAGACACCGGGAAAATAAACGTTACACCGATGGGATATATAAAACCTGCCGAGATGGACGCTAACGACACATACTGCGTCAATAACAAAACCACTAAAAAAACAAGCACGCAAAGTAAAGATGCCTGTAGGTTAATAGCCAATATCATTCCAAAAAGCGTAGCAACACCTTTACCGCCCCTAAAGCCTGCAAATATGGGGAACAGGTGGCCCATAACGGCCGCCACCCCTAAGGCCAGCGAATAATTGGTAAAAGCAACAGAATGGTAAGCACCCGTGGTGGATACGCCGATGATATAGGCCAGGTTGGTAGCCGTCCACCCCTTGAGGATATCCAGCAACATTACCGGGATACCGGCCTTTTTGCCGAGAACCCTAAAAGTATTAGTGGCGCCGGCGTTGCCGCTGCCATATTCGCGTACATCAATATCGTAGAAAGCCTGACCAATCCATACGGCGGTAGGGATTGAACCGAAACAATAAGCAAGAATAAGCGCTAAAATGGAATAGATTGATAGCATCTGCCTGCAATAATATTAAATTGATGTTATATACTGCAATATATTCATTTATAATTTAACGGCCTTCAGGCTGAGGTCTAAACTTTTTACCGAATGGGTAAGCGCACCTACCGATACGTAGTCTACACCGCAATCGGCATAATCGCGTATGTTATCGATAGTTATCCCGCCCGATGCCTCGGTAATATACCGGCCCTCTATCATGCCAACGGCCTGCCTTAAAGTGTCGAAATCTAAATTATCCAGCAAAATACGATTTACGCCGCCGGTTTGCAATACCTGCTCCAGCTCATCGAGGTTGCGTACCTCAATCTCAATAGCCAGTTTCCTGCGTGTTTCCTGCAGGTAACGGTTGGCGTTCTCTATTGCCGGCCTAATCCCGCCAGAGTAATCCACATGGTTATCCTTTATCAATATCATATCGTAAAGGCCCACGCGATGGTTAACGCCGCCGCCTATGCGTACGGCCCACTTTTCCAGGTACCGCATGCCGGGGGTGGTTTTGCGGGTATCTAAAACTTTGGTATTGGTCCCCTGTAGCAGGTCTACAATTTCGTTGGTTTTGGTGGCAATGCCGCTCATGCGCTGCATGCAGTTAAGCACCAAACGCTCGGCAGTCAGGATACTGCGGGCATCACCTTCTACGGTAAAGGCAATATCTTTGGGTTTAACCTCGGCCCCGTCGTTCAGAAAAACTTCCATTTTAAGGTTGGGGTCAACCACCTCGAATATTTCTTTGGCCAGTTCTACGCCTGCTAAAATACCGGTATCTTTTACTAAAAGTTTTGCTTTGCCTTGTGTGCCGGCCTCAATGGTGGCAAGAGATGTGTGGTCGCCGTCGCCAACGTCCTCGCTTAAAGCGTTTACTATAAATTGGTGTATAAGTTGTTTGTCCAAATCTTTCGAATTTTGAGTTCAAAAGTAAGAACAATTGCCGAGTAATTAGGTTTTTTCGGTTTCGATGCGTAGTTCTATCACCACCATTTCTTTTTCAACCTCTTTCATGGTATAGCTAACACGGTACTTTCCTTTATCTGTACTCAGTTGCAGTACGCTGTAATTATAGGTGGCGCTGGAGTTTACGCGATGGAGCACGGCTATAGCAAGGGGTTTGTTTTCTTTAAAGAATTTCTCCAGGATAACTTCCGCCTGTACTTTGCTGTAAACGTTGGTATTATCTACCACGGTAATATCAACCGTAGCGGCAAAATATTTGGCGAGTTCGTGCGCATTCCCCTGCTTTATCAGCTCGGCAATTTTATCGATGGGGCCGGCTAAACAAACAGTTGGTACCAGGTAAAGGAGTACCAAAATGGGCAGGTATTTTAGTTTCATCATAAGATATGACCAATAAACTAAAAAAAGGTTGCACAAAAAAATAAACCTGTTTTTAAATTATAATGTTTAAACGTTGCTTTTATATTTGCATTGTGGAAAATAATAAAAAAGTTGCTTTAATTATACTCGATGGCTGGGGTTACGGCCGTGAAGACGAATCTAACGCTATACTGGCTGCCAACACGCCTTTTTTCGATTCGCTGATAGCCAATTACCCAAATTCAAAGCTCGAAGCCTCCGGCCTTGCCGTAGGGCTTCCAGAAGGGCAAATGGGCAATTCGGAAGTTGGCCACATGAATTTGGGCGCCGGCCGTGTAGTGTACCAGGAACTGGGCCGCATAAACAAAGCCGTTATTGATAACGAATTTGTGCAGAATGAAACTCTGCTGGAAGCGTTTAACTACGCCAAAGCAAACGATAAAGATGTACACCTGATAGGCCTGGTAAGCGATGGCGGTGTGCATGCCCACATTAAGCACGTAATAGGTTTGGTTGATGCTACCACCCAATTGGGCTTAGAGAAAGTATTCATCCACGCCTTTTTAGATGGACGCGATACCGACCCGAACTCCGGCCTGGGCTTTATTGACGAACTGAACCAACACATTGCTCCTACCCCGGCCAAACTGGCATCGGCCATTGGCAGGTACTACGCTATGGACCGCGATAACCGCTGGGAGCGAGTAAAGAAAGCTTATGACCTGCTGGTAAACGGCGAAGGCGAAGGTTCGCAGGACATCATTGCCTCTATCCAAAAATCATACGACGAAGGTGTTACCGACGAGTTTATACTGCCGATTGTACATGTGGACAGCTATGGCAAACCTGTTGCCGTAATAAAAGAAGGCGATGTGGTTATCTGCTTCAATTTCCGTACCGATAGGGGCCGCGAAATTTCGCTTGCACTCACGCAAAAACCCTTCCCGGAATACAATATGCACCCCTTAGATGTGAAGTACGTAACCATGACTTCATACGATGAAACCTTTAAAAACGTAAGCGTTGTTTTCCGTAAGGATGACCTGAGCAAAACACTGGGCGAAGTTTTAGAAGGCGCTAACAAAAACCAGATACGCATTGCTGAAACAGAGAAATATCCGCACGTAACGTTCTTCTTCAGCGGCGGCCGCGAAAAGGAATTCATCAACGAGAAACGCTTATTAGTACCATCGCCAAAGGTAGCCACCTACGATCTGCAGCCCGAAATGAGCGCAGCAGGTATCCGCGATGCAATTATCCCGGAGTTGATTGCCGAATGGCCCGATTTTGTTTGCCTCAACTTTGCCAATACCGATATGGTGGGCCATACCGGTGTCTTCAGCGCGGTAGTTAAAGCTGCCGAAACGGCTGATGCCTGTACCAAAGCCGTAGTGGAAACCGGCCTGGCACATGGTTACTCGTTCATCATTATTGCCGACCATGGCAATGCCGATTACATGATAAACGACGATGGCTCGCCAAACACTGCACATACCACCAACCTGGTGCCCTGCATTGTGATAGATAGCGACGTTAAAGCCGTGAAAGATGGTAAACTGGGCGATATTGCACCAACCATTTTAAGTATGATGGGTGTGCCTATCCCCGAGGAAATGAGTGGTAATGTATTGGTATAAACCATTGCAAAAATATATCCTTTTTACAGGCGGCCTGCTGCTTTTATGCACCTGGTTCGCCTGTAAACCGGAAATTAAGGAAACCGGCGCCAAACTGGAATACTTCGACCTGAAGGAGTTTTTCAAGACAGATTCTGCCCGGTTGGCCAAGCTGAACCCCACCATCACTAAAACGGTAAGCCACAACGGCGATAGCCAAACCAAAAAGCTGAAGATTGCCAACTGGGGGCAGGAATTTAATTTGTTTACTTCATCAGATATCAACAAGCCCGCCTGGAAGGATAGTTACAATGTAGATTCTAAAGCCAATTTTCATGGCTTCCATACTTTTTTCCGGGCTAAATTCCCTGAGTTAAAAACGCGGGAAATTGAGATTATAGAAGATAGAAATGGCAAAATAAGCAAAATTCGAATTACCAATTACGTCCACAATATTCTCTATCATACGGACGAAACTTTAACTTATATTCCTGGTGAATATTATTTAATAGTAAAAAATCAGGAAATAAAAGTAATGGGTCACAACGGCTATGTTATAAAGGGCGTTTTTAATTAGTGCTTGCCGGTGGCAGAAGCCAGCTTTTCTTTAGAGATATCCAGTAGCGATGATATGTCTGTGCGGCCGGGGTTATCACCCAGCACTTTCTCCAAATCGGCAACAGAGGCGCGCAAAGAGTTGATGCCCCTCACCTTATCGTAGTTTTTTTGATTGGCCTGCAGCTTAAATATGCCATACTCCCGGTACGCAATGCCGCGGGTTTGGTAGCTTTTGGTTTGCTCGGTTGGGTCCATAGCAATGGCCTTAGTCAAATCGAATATGGCACCCAGCAGGTACTTCTCCCTTTCATCGGGTGAGAGGTAGGTATCCTTACCCAAAAAGCTCTTGGCGCGCGCACGGTAGTAATAGGCCGTGGCATCAACCGGGTTAATAAAAATGGCTTTGGTGTAAGCGGCGATAGATTTGCGGTAGTTTTCGCTGTGGTAATAAGAGTAGCCCAGCATCCAGTAAGCATTGGCGTTGGTAGAATCTACCAGGCAGGCTTTCTCTAACTGCGCAACGGCAGTCTTGAAATTGCCATCCATAAAGGCTTGCTGGCCCAATTTTACATAGGCATTTTGTGCCGATGATTCGAGCGACGTGATCACGAGAAGGGAAATTATTGCCGAGAGCCTCATTAAATACCTAACGTGTGTAACAAAATTGTAGTATATTAACTTGCAATAGTATAAAATATTATACTAAGCTGGTATTTTTTGTTGGAAAATTTGGAGGGAACATCGTCACGGAAGCGCGACTACCAAAGCTTTTTTGGATTTGATGCTTAAACGTCAATTATTATACTTTATTGTATCTCGAGAAAAATATTTATATTAAAGATATTTTAAAATCATAAAAACAAAAAAGCCGGCTTGTCACCACGAATGGTCGGAAGAAATTCCGGCCATTTTTTATGTTTTAAAAAAGAGGCCTGGATCACCGCCGCATTGTATAACGATCAGAGCGATTGCCAAGTCTCTGACTTCCATAGCAAATCGTCTTTTGGAAGTTTTATAGCCCTGTTTATTCCCTTTTTTGTAGATCAACACCAGCATACTGGTTATCAATGTCATATATAACATAACCTGCAGTCCATTTTGATTAAGGGAAACCAGGTGAGATACGT